>NZ_JBEOXR010000055.1:30579-60117 GCF_040296665.1 Streptomyces sp. NPDC002057 | reverse complement strand
GCCCGGCTATCCCGGGGGGGCGGGTGGGGGGGGGGGGGGGTGGGGCCGCGTGGGGGTGGGGCCCCCGCGGGGGGGGGCGGCGGGGGGCGGCCGGCCCCCTCCGGGACTGTGCGGTCGGGTGCTACTGCTGGGTGTGCTTCACGTAGAGGCCGTGCAGGTCGTGGGCCAGTCGCCGCAGTCCCTGCACGTCGCCTCGCCGCAGCATCTTCTTTCCGTGGGTCTGCAGCAGCATGATGAGAAAGTAGAAAGCGCCGAGGTCTTCCCCGTGTTTCTCCACGAATTCCGTCCGCTGCTTGAGCAGGTAGCTCCGGGAGTTCTGCGCTTTCACTTCGTGTCGCGTCAGCGGACGGCTTGCGTTGCTCACGCCGACTCACGTCCCCGCAGGTCGTGAATGTTGGACACGGGGGAAACGTAGCCGCTTTCCGGCTTGCTGTGAAGTCCGGGCGGGGCGGCGGGCATGGGCGGGATCTGCTGCGGGTTCTTCTTCCGCTGCTTTTCCAGCTCCCTTTCCTTCCGCTCTTTCACCGTGTTCGCGCAATTCTCGTCGAACGCGCGGCGGCTGTAGGCGGCGGCTTCAAGGTCGGCGGCCAGGTTTTTGGCGTCCTTCAGCACCTTCCGCAGGGACTTTTCCACCGGCCTTGCGCGGATTTTGGCGTGCCAGAACCGGTCGCCTTCCAGGTGGGTGCCGCGCAGGTGGACGCTGGTCTCGTCGGTCAGGGTGGCCAGGTGGCGCTCAGTGTCGCGTACCACCCGCTGGATGTCGGCGAGGTAGCGGGCGGTAGCGGCGGCGTTGGCCGCCACGTCCTGCAGCGGGCTGTGGACGTTCTGCCCGGGCGGCCGGCCCTGCGGGGCCGTTCCGGGGCGCTGCTCGGGCTGGTGATTCACGGGGTCGACCTCCAGAAGAGACAGGCGTCATGGGTTGGTCTGGACTGCTTCCGGCAGTCGCGGCGAGGGCCGGTCCGGCGGGTGCCGGGCCGGCCTTCACCGGTGGTGCCGGAGAGGGGGTTTCAGGACTTCGGACCGGCTTCCTCCTCGTCCTCTTCGTCCGCGTTCGCAGGCTTGTCGGAGTTGCTGGATTCCGCCTCTCCGGTCTTCCTGGCGGCCTGGTTGGCGTCGCTCTCCTCGCGCGACATCAGCTCGCCCCAGGTGCGGCGGACCCGCTCCTCGCCGCCGACGAACCCGGCCTCGCGGAAGTCCGCGACGGCCTGCCGGTAGGACGTGGGCGGGTCGTCGCGGTAGCGCAGGTGCCGCAGGACGACGAGCAGCTGCGCGTCGGTGAGGCGCTCGCCGGTCTCGGGAACCGGCACGCCCGCGACGGCTGCGACCTCCTGGAGCGTCACGGTCGTCTTCGGCGCCGCCGACGGCGTGACGGGCCCCACCGTGGCGGCGCCGTCCGTGCCGGTTTCCGTCACAGGCGCCGTGCCGGGCGCCGGGTTCGTCTCGCCGCCCGTGACGGAATCCGTCGCGGGCAGCGTGACGGCGGCGGCGTCCGTGCCCGTGACGGTTTCGGCCGGGTGCGACGGTCCGGTAGGCGGCAGGGCGCTGACCTGCGTGACAACGCTCCCGGGGGCCGGGGCGGGGCCGTGACGGGGCGCCGGTTCCGTCACGGAAGGCGTCCCGAACGGTGCGACGGACTCGCCACTGTGCGCCCCCGGTTCGAGCGCGGGCGTGACGGACGCGGTCAGTTCCGGGGCGGCCGGTGTGACGGGCAGGCCGAACATCGTGGCCAGGGCCGTGTCGGCTCCCTCGCCCAGCCGGTCGCGCTGCACGCTCACCAGGCCGGCGCCCAGGTCGGCGTCGCCGACGCCGACCTTGCGCACCAGCCGCCACGAGGCGAGCTCCGACATCGTGCGGTACCAGCCCCAGGGGTGACCGTTCGCCAGCGCCCGCCGCACCGCCAGGCGCTGCATGGTGCTCGCGTTGCGGCGCCGGGCCTCGGCGTCGACGCCGGTGCAGAAGATGACGACCCGGCGGGCGATCAGGCCCAGGCCCTCGGAGGCCGCGATCATTGCGAGTGGCGTGACGGCGTAGACCATCCGCTCCTCGCCCGTGTCGGCGACGACCGCGCCGGTCGCGGCGGCGACCATGGGCAGCAGCCACAAGCCCAGGCGGACCATGCGGGGGGAGGACTGCCCCAGCAGGGTCACCAGGACCATGACCAGGGCCAGGATGAGCGTGCCGCCCTCGCCGGCCACCACGACGCCCAGCGCGGTGGCGTTGCGGGGGAACTCGGCTCGGATGTTGGTGAACGTGCCCCAAGCGCCCACACCGCCGACGACGAGCATCGGCACGGTGGCGGCGATCAGGATGCCGGTGCGCAGGCCGCCCAGCTCCCGGGTGGGCGGGGCGGCGTCCTTCTTCTTGGTGGGCTCGGTGATGTCCATGGTCTGCACGGGGTCCTCTTTCAACGGGGTCAGATGGTCTGGGAGTCGCCGGCCAGGCGGGCGACCTCGGTCAGGCGTTCGCGCTGCTGCTCGATCCCGGCGGTGAGCGCGCGGACCGTCGGAGTCTCGTGCTGCCAGGACGAAGCCCGGGGCGCGTAGTCCTCGGGCCAGTGGATGCTCCAGCCCGAGGCATCCAGACCGAGCTCCTTCGCGACCGTGGCCAGGTCCAGCTCGTGCTCCTCACCGCCGTAGCGGCGCTGTTCGGCGGCGAGCAGGGACAGCTCCTCGGCCACCGCGTCCCACGCCGTGGCCGCCGCAAGAGCGGAGCGCTCGGCCTCGGTGAGCCGGAGCAGCTGCGCACGCCACATGCCGTCACGGGTGTGGCGGAACGCCTCGAACGTCTCGCGCAACGCGTTCTGAGCGGTCTGCCACGCCTGCCACAGCGGGACGGCCCGGCGCAGCACCGGCGCGGCCTGGATCCGCAGCCGCCCCTGCGACCACAGCGACTCGGCCACGCTGTACTGGCTGTCCAGCTCGCGCTTCTGCTCCCAGGTCAGCGCCGGGTTGTCCCACGCCTCACGCGGCATCTCCGGCCGGCTCTCGTAGCCGGTGAAAGCCCGGAAGTAGAAGGTGGCCCTGCCGAACGCGGCGGGCTCGGCGCGCACGAAGTGGGGGTGGCAGTAGGGGGCGATAGCCGCGGCCGGGGACAGCTGCGGCTTCGCCGCCGCAGCCGCCAGGGCAGCGGCGGCGTCCCGGACGTCCTGCGGGAGCCGGCTGGTCTCGTCGAGGATCAGGCGCGGCAGGCGGCCATGGTCGTCGAGGGGGTGCAGCAGCGGGATCGTGTGCGTCATCGCGGTCCTCCATGGGGTCGACCCGGGTTTCCTGCCCGGGCGCGGCGGTACAGCAGGGCCGGCGGCCCGTCAGGCGGGCCGCCGGTTCGCGCAGGTGCGGACGGGTGAACAGGAACCGCGCTCCCGGCGGACGGGAGCCGGTGGAGCGGGCCAGAGGGCTCCCGGGGCTCCCCGCCGTCCCCCGCCGCGGGGGCGGGGGACGACGGGCAACTCGGGGAGAGTGCGGAGGGGGAGGCGCCGGTCAGGCGGCCTGCGTCGCCTCGGCGTCCCGCGGCCCGTAGGTGCGGGCGAATCGGGCGGCGGCGGCAAGCAGGTCCGTGATGTCCTGCTGGGTGCGGTGCAGACGCTCCGCCCACGACGTGGCGAGGGCCTGGTCGTGCCCGGTGAGGGCACGGACCAGGAGGTTCAGGACCTCGAAGGCGACGTAGCGGGTGTCGCCGTCGCCGTCCTCGCCGTGCGCCACGTGCTCCAGAGCCACCGACAGGGTGCGCGGGGCGGTGGCGGTGGCGGTGATCTCGTCGCGGACCGCGAGGAGCACCTCGCGGAGCATGTCCTCGATGCGCATCGCCTCGATCGCGGGCAGTTCCGTGCTCACGGACGAGGCGGAGGTGTAGGTCCGCGCCCAGCCGTCGCCCTCCAGCAGGTCGGTCGCCGCCTCCAGGTGGCGGGCGACCGACTCACCGGTCGACTCCTCACCCGAGGCGCCGGTCCACACCGGGCGGTAGGCGTCCTTGGCGAGCTCGGCGGCCCGGACGAGGACCTCGTCGGTGAACACGGTGGTGGCGGTGATGGTGTTGATGGTCATGCTGTTCCCTCCGTGGGAGCGAAGCCGCCCCCGCCGGACGGCGGGGGCGGGCGGGTCAGTTCTGGTTGAGCTGGTTGAGGTACGCGGCCTGGAGAGTCGAGAACGACTCGTACAGCCGCGCCCCGGTCTGGCAGGCCGGGCCGGGGGCGGTGATCGTGCAGGCCGTGCAGGTGGCGGCGTGCCGGCGGTAGGCGGTGTCGGCGGCTATGTACCGGCGGTACAGGTCATTCGTATGGCGGGCGGTCACTTCTGGTGGTTCTCCGACCGCTTGTTCGCTTCGGCGACCTTCCTGGACAGTTCCGCAGCCTCGGCGTCGGTCACGGTGCTCACTCCCCCCGGACCGATCCGGCGCCGGTCATCGTCAGGAACTCGGGGCGCTGGTGGCCCGGGTGCATCTGGCCCAGGGTGCGCCGGGCCGGGTGACCGGCCTTTCGGGCGCGGTGGTCACCGTCGGCCACCAGGTGCTTCACGAGCTGGTGGAACCGGGCCTCGGGCTCGTAGCCCTTGGTGTCGTCCTCACGCTCGATGTCGTCGACGATCCCGGTCCGCGGTGCGGTACGTGTCATGCTGTTCTGCATCAGGTCCTCCAGTCAGGTCCTGGACAGCCCCGGATGGTCTCAAGTCACCGGGGCTGTCGTGCTGTTCAGGCTGTCCGCGTCGTACGAGCAGCCGCGGCCCCGGTCATCCCTTGCGATCGGGATGGCCGGGGCCGTGGCGGTTCGTGCGGTGGGTTCAGCGCGCGGGGCGCTGAGGGTGGAGCGTCTTGAGCGGGACCGGCGGGGCGCCCAGCGGGGCGCCACCGGCGGGCATCTGGCCGCGGCGGTTGTCCGTGTCCCGGACAGCGGACTCGGTCGACGCCCACTGCTGCTTGCGCAGGAGCCACTCGGGCCGGCCGTCGCCGGGCTGGGCGACCTTGGTCGTCTGCTTCCGCGCGGCGATCTGGCTGACGGCCGGAGCGACCGAGGCCCTGGGCTTGCGCCGTACGGTGGTCCGGCGGCGGTGACCGGTCTCCGCGTGACCGTCCTCCAAGCGCTCCTGCCACTGCCTGATCGTGACGTCGACCGTGACCAGGCGGTTGCTGCCCAAGCGGCAGGGGACGGCGGCGGCGTTGCCCGCACAGCCGGAGTCGTGCGGAACCAACTTGGGCTTCTTGGTCAGGAGGCCGGTGATCGGCACCCACGTCTCACAGTCGGGGCAGACCAGGGACGCGCAGGCGGGGCGCAGGTCGAACTGCTGGGGCCTGAGGGCGGAGAGGGCAAGTGCCGGGCGGGCGCTGACGGTGCGGGACCGGGTCCGGCTCAGACGGGGACGGGCGGTGCGCTCAAGGGTCGAAGACATCTGGACTCCTCATGGGCGGAGTGGCAAGGGGCGCGTCGCGATGCTCTCTCCGCCCTCCAGGCCGCACAGCGCGAGGCCGGCGTCCCGTAAGGACAGACAGCGCACAGCGCTGCGACGTGACGCCGTTGTCGTGCCGTCAGGCTCCGGGGGAGTTCGATGGTGCTCTCGCGCCCTGGGTGACCCCGAGGACTACCCCGGCCGCCCCGAGGGGCGGACGACAACTGCGGTGGCACTCACTCGGTGTTCCGAAACAGTCACCGAGGTCTTACATGCATCAGGTTGCATCAGGTACCCTCAGGTGTCAAGCGGTATAGTGATGGAACCAGATGGAAATGAAGGAGGCGAACTAGATGCCCGAGACACCCCGAGCCGACAATCGGCCGCCGTACGCACGCATCGCGGGCCACTACCGCGACCTGATCAGCTCCGGGGAACTCTCGCCGGGGGACCTTCTCCCCAGCATCAAGTCGCTGGCCGCCGAGTGGGGGGTCAGCACCGCAACTGCAGACCGGGCAATGAGGCTGCTGCGCGAAGAGAAGTTGGTGCAGGGCATCCCCGGCGTCGGCACTGAGGTGCTGACCCGCCGCATTTCACTGTCCTCCGGAGCAGAGCGCCACGACCGCAGCGGCAGAACGCAGTCGTCATGGGGAGTAGGCGAGAGCTCATCCGGCCACGTCGCCGGCATAGTCGAAGCTCCTGAGGATGTCGCCCACGCGCTGGGCATCTCGCCTGGGGCTGACGCTATTCGTCGCTGCCGCGTCTACCGAGATGGTCACGGAATCGTGTCCCACTCAACGTCGTGGATCCCGGCGGAGTTCGCCAGGATCGTCCCCGAGCTAGCTCGGAGCGACCGGCTCAAGGGTGGTGTGTCACTAGACCTGATCGCCAGAGCAACTGGGCGCCGAGTCGTGAAACGAGAGGATGAGGAGACGGCCCGCATCGCCACACTCCAAGACCTCGAGCTGCTGGAACTGGAGCCTGGCACCGTTGCAGCGATCCTCGTACTGACCGCCCGCTTCCTGGACGCGGACGGCGAACTGCTGGAGTACGGCGTGGACCTGGGGGCACCCGGCCGCACCCGGCGGACCGTGTCGGAGGTGCTTTGATGACCGCACGCGACACCGCTCCTCGCGCGATCCTGATGGCTGGTCTCCAGGGCTCAGGCAAGACAACACTTGCCCGCACTCTAGAGCGCACCGGGTTCCGTCGGCTCTGCCCTGACGAGGAGATGTTCCGGCGCTACGGCCACTACGGCAGAGACTTCCCCCGCGGCGAATTCAAGGTCAGAGAGGCTCCCGTTCTCGCGGACACTGCTCTTGAACTGCAGGATCTTCTAGCCAAAGGCGAGGACACGGTGCTCGACCACGGTCTCTGGACTCCGGAGGAGCGGGCCCAGTGGGGGGCACTCGTGGCAGAGGCTGGCGGCATGCCTGTCTTGATCTACCTACCGGCACCACACGAGCTGCGATGGGACCGGATTCGACGACGCAACGAACAGTCCCTGATGGACGCGAACAGCATCGAGTTCAGCGAGCAGGATCTCCTTCGTCATGCGGGGCGCTTCTTCCCGCCGACCGAGAACGAGCCTCACCTCCTCTACGCCGGCCTTCCGGAATCCATACTTGCCGAACTCCGCCTCACGCGGAGGGCAGGTGTGGGTGGAGCAGAACAGTAGCCAGCGGGCCCTCACCATCTGGATAGCGTGGGATCACCTCTGGCCCTACGCAGCCAGAGCCCCAGATCCGTGTTCGACACGTTGTCACCTGCCTTCACTCTGAGGCAGATCGTGGGAGTAGGGTGTCCCCGAACCTGATCTACAAAGCAAAAAAAGCCCTCAGGACCTTAGGCAAGTCCGGAGGGCTCTCGACCGGAGTGAACCGGTCCGGCGAACCACCTTTACCAGGAAGGAGGTCGCGTGATGCAGGGTACCCGTACCCGCTCGCGAGCACACACCACCCCGCCGTTGCAGCGATGCTCTCGTATCGCTCCGGCGGATTTCTCCCGCGTACGTGGCCTTCTCCCCACCGGAACCTTCCGCGGTCACGCCGTCCAAGCCGGTTCTGACGACTTCCGCGCTGGCAGGCGTCGCGGGCACCACTCTGCCCGGGAGGCCAGATCGTAGTAGTCACGTGATGCGCGGCGGCGCCCTCTCCGGGCCCAGGGCCGCCGGGACGCTCAGTCTCCGAAGCGTTAGCGCGCTTCGCTGAGCGCCCCCTCGTCACCGACCAGGGTTAGCGGCCCTAGTCGAAGGGGTTGTCCGGACCGGTTAGCAGCCGACCGAACACTCGTACTGGTTCTCCCAGAACCACGAAGCACCTACCGGGGCTTCGCTATGCCGTTTTGGCGATGCCTCCACGACAGGAGCCATTGTGCAGGACTGCTTTGCCGTTTTCCAGCCCAGCTACGCCCGCCTGATCCTTTTTAGCCCGGTCTGGGCATTGCCATCTGAAGCACTCCACCCGCGATCCCCGTACCTGCCGGTCATCAAGAGCGCCTGGTGACTGCCGTAGGGGCGAGGGGCTGTGCCCGTTCGGTGGTCGAGTCCATCAACGACGTCGTCGACGACTCGGTCAGCGACCAGCCCGTCCCAGACCGCGAGGCTCTGGTACGGCGTCAGCGGGTGCGTGTGCCGATGCGGTTGGTGTGGACGGCGTCCTATCAGGACGTGGCGCTGTCGGCGTACGTGAAGGTGAAGGCGTTGGGAGCGAGGCCGGAGGGCTGTCAGGCGCGGACGGCGACGATCGCTTCGTACCTGGGGCTGTCGGCGGCGTCGGTGGAGCGGGGGATGTCGCAGTTGCGCCGTCCGGGGCCTGACGGTGTGGTGGAGCTGTTCACGCAGCGTCGGACGCTGCCGGGTGGCCGGGGGCAGTCTGCGGTGCGAACGGTGCGGGCGATGTCGCGGACAGAGTCGTTCGTCTGGCTGCCGGTTGCGGCTGCGGAGGACCTGACGCCTCGGCAGCTGCGGGTGTTCGCGCTGGTGGCGTACGCACAGGTGCGGGGGATCGCGCTGACGGAAGCGGAGATCTCTTCCTACCTTCTGCACCACTCGGGGGCCAAGGCTGGGCAGGCGGTGTCCGTGACAGCGGCGTCGGCGGTGGTGGACGAAGTGGAGGCGTCGCGCTGGATGACGGTGCGGCGCCGGGAGGGGGCGCAGGGCCGGAACCTGTACATCGCACACGACCTTCCTCCGGAGGCCCGGCCGGGGGTTGCGGATCGCGTTCGCCATGCTGGTCCGGAGGCCCCTGAGGCGGCTGTGGGAAACGGTTCTGAGCGGGCGGGCAGTTCCCTGGTTGGTGAGGGATCGGGTTCTCCGGATGGTGAGGGATCCCTCACGAATAAGGAATCACCTAGGACTGACTCACCTGAGGACGGGCGAGCGCTCTTCTCATCCGCCGTAGGCGAGGTACAGGTAGGTATGGGTGCTGAGCCTGTGGAAAACCCGGCCGGTGAGGACGCTGGAGCTAGTCGGGGAGAAGGTGGTCTCGCGCTTCGCGCGGGTGCGAAGAGCAAGCTCTCGTCGACGAACCCGGTAGTGCAAGAGCGCAGCAACGGGCCGGGATCCGGCTGCGGTTTGTCGGCGTACACCGGTCCACAGCTGGCCATGAGCGCAAAGGTCTACGCCGTCCTGGAGCCGGTGCACCACCTCCTGGCCCAGGTGACCAGCGCGTTCGTCGCCCGAAAGATCGCTCGCGAGGTCGGCCGCCAGATCGCCACCGGTACCTGTGCCGAGCGTCTCCAGCACCGGCTGACCACCAGGCTGGCCGGGACGATGTCGGATGAAATCCGTGACCCGGGCCGGTGGCTGCTCGGGGCGGCTCTGCCCCGCTGGGGCTGCGGCTACGACGACTGCGAGTCCGGCACGATCTGGCGTACCGGTACGGCCTGCGAGCTGTGCGCCGAGATCGTCCAGGACAAGGCCGCCGACCGCGAACGTACCCGCCGTACCGCCGCCGGACTGTGCCTGGAGCACGGCACCGGACCGGATCCGTCCGGCCGTTGCGCCGACTGCGACCTCAAGACCGCGGCCACCCGGCCCACCGCCATCCCGGTCCAGCGGTCTGCGGAGAGTCCGGAGCGGGGCACGTGTGGCGAGTGCGGGTGCCGGATCTTCATGACCGGCCGCGCCCTGGCCGACAGTCTGTGCAAGCCCTGCCGCGAGGAGCTCCACCCGGACACCACGTCCGCGCCACGGGCAGTTGCGGTCCTTGCGGCGCCCGCTCAGCCCCGTAACGGGTCGCGCGCGCAGGTCGATTCGGTCGAGGAGTCCGGCCCGGGGACCTGCCAGGGCCTGGAGGCAGACGTGCCGTGCACGCGCGAGGCCCTGCCCTTGCGCCGGTTCTGCCGACGGCACGTGGTCCAGGGGATCGCCGGGGTGGTGGCCTGATGAGCAGCACCCCGCAGCCCTCCGGCGTCGACCTCGCCCGCCAAGCCCTCCTCGCCGCCCGCGAAGCCGCGAAAGAACGGGGCACCCACCGGCAGAAGCCGAAACGGCGGACCACCACCGTGGCCCGTGACGGTGGCGCCCCGCTCGATATCAGCCGTGCGATCGGCATGATGATGACCGAACGCGGCCTGGTCGCCCCGGCTGCCGGCGGCAGCGTCCTGGCCCAATGAGAGACCATCATCACCACAGCCGCGCCCGAGCTCGCCGGGCACGTGAAGGCCGTGGCATTCGATGAGGAATCTGGGCCGCTTGGACGTGGTCTCCGACGCTCCCGCGTACGCCACGAAGACCCGCTGGATCGCGCCGAAGCTCATCGAGGCCGTCAGCCGCATGGTGCCTGCCGCGGACGTCCGTAGTGTGCACGTCCTGGTGCCCAGCGGACACACCAGGACGGCGGCGGGGAGTCTGGCGGTCGGCGACGATTCGGCGCGGCGGGCCCGTCCGGCCGCGCCGGTGAAGACGAGGGAGACCGCGTCGGTCGGCTACCGCCGCGCCCCCGAAGCGCACCGCGCGGTCGCCGCGCCCCGCCAGGAGGACCCGGCCCTCGCTGCTGTTGTCCTACGGCAGGAGCAGGCTCGCCGGGATCTCACAGCCATCGTCTTCCCTGGCATCGAGCAGAACCAAGAGGGCGCGGCGCCACAGTCGCTCGAAGACATCTGCGCTCAGCAGCGTCAGGCCAACGACGCTGTCCGGATCGCCGCGATCCTGCGGGCCCAAGCCGAGCGCGCTGGACGGCCCTTGCCGACCACCGCTCCTGCTCTGTGTTAGGCCGGGTGAAGATTCGTGGCCTCTTTGACATGACGCCCTCTCCTGCCGTAATGTTTTTCATGTCGGGATGGAGTGGTCGGTACCCACACCTTCCGATGTCGCCAACCCGTCAGTTCAAGGAGAGAGCGTCATGCCCGAGGACATCGAGATCCGCACCTTGAAGCGGATCGCCGCACATGTCAGCGAAATCTGGTCCTGCCACCCCGAGCCCACCCACCTGCTTTTCCAGCTGGACCGCGACAACGAAGCGTGTGCGCTGCGCGCCGTGCGCCGAGTCGGAAGCGGCTACGTCCGCGTGGAGAGGAGCTTCGCCTCGCAGGTCGCCCAAGACGCCTGGATCTTCGACGACCACCTGCCCTGGGACGAACTCGGAGTCGAACTGGAGGTACTCATGGCGGACCGCGAGGGCTGCGCCGCACTGGCGAAGGAGTCGGGCGGCTGGTGGCGCCTCGCGCTCTGCTCCCAGACTCCCGAAGCGGAGATCTACCAGGCCTACGAGGCGCATACGGTGATCGACGGACGCGACCCCGGAGCCGAAGACGCCGGGCGCGGATACGACCTCCTCCAGGCCTACTTGACCGCCGTACACGAGGGACGCACGCCCTCTGTCGTACTCGCCGAACACGTCGGCCACACGGTCACCCTCAACCGCCCCAACGGCGTCGACCGGGTGGAACTCACCGACGGCGACGAGCCGCCCAGCGAAGGAACCGCCGTCGACTGCATCGACTGCCGGACGAACCTGCACGACCAGTGGAGCCAGCCCGGAGACGCCCTCGCGACCGGCGACGCCATCCTCAACGAACTCGACGTGATCGACGCCGTCACCGCCCTCCTGCACCACGCGGACGGATGGCACGCTGCGCAGACCGTCCTGGACCGCGCCCTGCACATCCTGATCCAGGAACAGCAGATGGCCCTTACCCTGCCCGACTTCTACGACAAGGACGCCGACCCGCGCGCCCTGGACACCATCTCCGGAGCCGTTGCCGCCTACTACTCCGCCGCCGCCCGGTTCGGCCTCACCGGCAGTCTGGTCGCACAGCAGTCGCTCACCCGCTTCCGCCAGGAGACCGAGGCACAGCGTCTCGCTTCCCTGCGCATCATGCGCGAGGGCCTGACCGGACAGGCCCCTTGATGGGCGGAGGAAACATAGGTGTGCCCCGAGCTTTGGCTCGGGGCACACCTATGTCTGGGCCACGGCCGAAACGGCCGTTGTGAGGAATGCGTCGGGGGCCAGCGGTCCGACACCCGAAGGCGACGGCGGTACCCACTGGCCCCCACCCGTCAGCATCTCCACAAAACGGAGTGCGACATGTCCGGCAGTCTATCCACAGCACCCATTCCCATGGGCCGCACGCGGCCCCGCAAGACCCCCAGGAGCAAAAAGTGATCCCGCGCGGCCGACCTGCCCTGACCGAAGCCGAGATTGCTGCCGAGCGGAAGGTGCCGCTCAAAACGTGGCAGCGCAACGAGGGCGTGGACCTCCGCGACCGAGTACCGCTGGTCAACGAAGGTGGGCGCCTGCGCCTCTATGACGAGGAGCAGGTCCGCGCGTTCCTCGCGGGCTCGCCCTGGCCCCCTGGATCCGGCCGCGGCGGAACGGAGACGGCTGTCGCCACCGCCAGCGACGGTATGTGGCCCCCCGCGGTTCCGCCGGGCGAGGAGCACCCGGACGATCTGCTCACCGATCAGGAGGCCGCGGCCGTGCTGGGGACGCGGGCCTCCACCGTCCGGGACTACGGAACGGGCGGCTATCTGGCCGTCGTCCAGAGGCACGGTCGCACCTGGTATCGCCGGGCCGCTCTCGAAGCCCGGATCGACGCGGGCGATCAGCGCCATCAGCCTCACCTCACAGGGGCCGGCCGTCCTCAGGGTGCGAAGGACAAGGCGCCCCGGCGCCGACCGGACCCCCGTGTCGCCGAGATCGCCTCCAGACTCTCCGCCGGGGGAGACGCCCGGCCGGCCACGGCCGCCGAGGTTGCTGAGCAGTACGGAATCGGAGAGCGCACCGCGCAGCGCTTGCTCGCTGCCGCCCGTGAACACGAGGCCGACTCGACCTGATTCAGCCGCCGTTGCCGCCTGCACCTCTTTGGGCGGCAACGGCTATGCGTCCTGCCGTTCCGTCCTCCGCGCTGAGGGATCTGTGGGTCCGATGGCGACGCGCCGCCCGGAGTCCACCCTTGATGTCCTTTTTTGCCGTAATGTTTTCCTTGTCGGAAGGGCGGTCGGTACCCGTCCTCCGCACCCGTCAGTCGAACCAATTAGGAGGACTCAGTCATGGACCGCGACGAGAACAACAGCAACCGCGATAACGACCGTGTGATCCCCATCGTCCCCGGTCAGCGCAAGGCCTCCCAGCCGATTAGCCCGAAGACGCTTCCCAACCAGCGCAACCGTCGCGCCCATTAAGGCCAACGCGGATCAGACCATGCGGGCCGCCCTGAGCAGGGGGGCCCGCACTGCTGCGTTCGCGCTCAGGTCATCGGCAGAAGCTCACCCCGGTCAGGAGGCCAACGGTGTACACCGGGGGTGGCTCTTGTTGTCCTGCAAGCCCGGCCGACTCTGCGACAGGGGCGGGACGCGTCAGCAGGCCAGCTGATGCGGGCCCCTCTACACGGAGTCGAGGCCGTTGGGCTTGTTCCCGGATACGGAAACGCCTTGGGTCGGTAGCTCCTCAGCCCCGAGGGGGCTTGCGGTGCCCCGACGGGGCGGCCGGCCACCGCTGGCGGCTGCGGGCCAGAGGTGGACTGGGAGATAGATGCGTGGCTGAGGTCGGAGGTGGTGCAGGTGGCCACTGCGGGTATCCCCTCAACCAGCCGAGCGTCGGGGCTCACTTTCGGTGGTGGCGGTTCGAACGGGACCAGCCTTGATGCTCCGTTCGCCACATCGTTGACGACCCAGGGATAGAGATCGAGTGGTCAGGTAACCCATCCGGGTGGATCCGCTGGGTGAGGGCTCGTGCTTTTGGTGACGCCGCACTCCTGGGTGGGCGTGATGGGTTAGCCCAGTGAAGCGTGCTGCTCATTGGTGGCTGAGGCTTCGACGTCTGCTGCCACCGTGTGGGTGGCTCTTGTAAAGAAGAGCGCACCCTTTGCATAGTCCCTGACCTGCACTTTCTCTAAATGATCATGCTCCGGGGGGCACATTTCAAGTCCTTAAATGTTAACGACCCCAGCACATTCGCCCGCAAAAGTTCGGCTCAGTCGAACATGCGACTTCAGGCTCGTGTCGTCGCTCGCTTGCAGGTCAGGAAGTTGTCCACAGGCTCCACCCGGAGCTGCTCCCTCCACGGAATGTGCCGCCATGTCAACACTGGAAGTTCGGCTTAGCCGAACAACTGACGCATCTCGGCAACAAGACTTCGGCTGAGCCGAACATTCAAGGGGCGTGTGCTCGGAATCCAGGTCCTCGGTGTGGCGAATCGTCAAAAGTACGGCTGAGCCGAACTTCGGGATAGTGTCGGACCGCCTGAACAACAAGGAGGTCCAGTGACATCTGACTCGCCGTCGCGCCAGCCGCGCCGGCCACGAGCCCTACCCTCGCCGACGGCACCTCAGGGCGCCGTATTCAACGACCTCCTGAGCCTCCTCGGCGAACAACTCGGACAGCAGGCCCAGGCCGCTGACCCGAAGAGTGGTCACCGCAAGGTCAAGAGCGTCACCGTCGAGTACGGCACAGACGCCCGGAGTGCACACGACTTCGCTGGCCCCTCCGGCTACAGCCTCGCGAGCAACTGGTTCACGCAGCTCATGGCGCAGCTCCTCGTCGCCAAACGCGTCACGGTGAGTCAGGTGTGCGTGTTCCTGTTCGTGGCAGGCGGCCAGACCCCGGGCACAGGCCTCGCCGAGTACACGCAACAGGAGATCACCGACGGGCTGAACGAACTCGCGGCCAAGATCCCTGACTCCAAGAGGATTACCCGCCCCACCGTCAACAGGGCCGTACGCCGCCTCTGCGACCTCCGGTGGCTTGAGCAGGCAGGCAACGGGCGACTCCGGCTGAACGTGACCCTATGGTTCCGAGGCGGGAGCGCGGCGCAGCACGACGTCCTCGCAGAAATCAGGGCCAGCCAGCCTGAGGAAGCGGACCCGTTGACACTCTTCCCCAACCAGATCGGCCCCGACCTCGTCCACCAGGAAGAGCTCGACCTCGGCCTCGACGACAGCGAGGTGCCCATGGAGACACGAGGGAAGCGGCGTACAGGATGATCAACAGGAACAGCCGAATGACGGCCCGATACGGAGGAGAACCCTGATGTCCCTTCCCGTGATGTCACCGCTCGTCTCCACGCGCATCTGGGCGCTGCCGATCGGCGGCGCCCCGGTGAAGTTCCTCCAGTTCCTTGTGTTCCGGAGTGAACCCGGCGGGGCACTTCCCAGCCAGCGAACGATGGCAACCGAGTACGGGGTCGCCCCCTCGACGGTGAGCGCTCTCCTGGAACCGCTCTTCGAGCTGAACATCGTGCTCCGCTCGAAGGCCGAGGAAGGCCGCGGCGGCAACCGCTACAAGCTGCACCCGCTGGCCGCCACGTACGACAGCATCGACTCGATGACGGCCGCCTTCGCCCAGGCCTTGGAAGACATGAGGGCGGGTCGCCTTGCCACGCTGAACCTCCCTGAGTACCGAGCGGTGCCCCCTGTCGAAGGGCGCCCGGAGCTCCGCATCGCGTGAACGAACGGCAGAGGCCCCCCGCCACGGCGGGGGGCCTCTGTGCCTGAACAACAAGTTGAGCCCAGTGTACCGCTCGCTTTTGGTCTCAGCGCGAGGGAAACAGGCCTGCCGATGTCCAGCAGGGCCCCGCCGGCGTCGTAGAGCCGGTAGACCGCAGCTGGCTGCTCGTAGTCCATCCTCGAATGTTCTCGGACCGCGCTGACGGCGGCCGCCCGGTGTGGCGCACCCTTCCCGAAAATTCGCTGGCCTCACGGCGGGGTTTTGATGAAAATGGATGCCATGTCGGAAATACAGGTAAGCACCTTCCGCAGCGCCACCGGCACCAGCCTCACGGTGGCCATCCCCCAGTCTGTCCTCGACCAGCTGGTCGACCCCAAGAGAACGGGGTCCTACAAGGTTCACGTGACCGAACGGCCAACTCCGGCCGGCTCCGATCCTGTCGGCATCGACCAGATCACCATCGACGTCTTCCCGGACAGCGACGAGTAGCACCCCTCAACGCGCGGCGGCCCCCGGATACCTCCGGCGGGGCCGCCGCGCGTCGTTGGACTGCCCGTGGGCCGGAGGAGAGACGTGAGAGTGCTGATCGCCAGCAAACGGTGCCCTCGGTCTCGGCGCGAAGTTGGGCGGCGAGGGCCCGGGGCCTCCTCCGCCTGGGCCGCGGCTTAGGGGTGGCCTCCCTCGATAGCGATGTGGCCGAGCAGCGCCGCCTTGCGCTCCGTCAGCCGGAGGCGGGTCGCTGGGTCTGGGCCCTTGAAATCTAGTCGCCGGAGATGCGGGCGACAGCCAGCACATAGCCGTTGCTGTGCCGTTCGCCGAAAGTTCTTGTCGCCGGGATGTCACACTCGGGCCCGCTCGTTGCTTTAAGACCCAGACGCGGGCGACGGCTCCGCGAGGGTCGAGGGGTAGGTCGTGGATCCGACGTTGGTGACGGTGATTGTGACGGGGGTGTTCTCACTCCTGGGGCTCAGCACGCGGCTGGCGTTTAAGGCCGTTCGGGAACGGGCTGAGGTGCGGCGTGCGGAGCTCGCTCAGCAGGGCCTTTCAGAGCGGGTGCGGCTGCTCCCGCCGGGCAGCCGGCTTTCGGAGCGGTCTTCCGGGCAGGCCGTCGAGATCCTGGTCGGCGGCGCTGACCACAGCGGGGAGAGGTGATCGTGACCGAGACTCCTACCCCGATCAGCACCCAGGTGGTGCATGGGGATCGGTGTCCTGAGGAGCGCGAGCGTTCTCAGGATCCGGATGCGTTCGATGCTCTGTACATCAACGAGATGCGCCCGGTGACCTACTTCCTGATGAACCTCGGGGCCAGCGCCTATGAGGCGGCTGATGCGGCGCATGAGGCGTTCTTGACGTTGCTTCCGGACAGGTGGCGGAAGGTGGAGCACCCCCGGGCGTGGCTCCGCACGGTTGCGTACCGGAAGTATCTGCGTCAGGTCGGGGCGCGGAACGATCCCCTGGACGCCGTACCAGACCGGCCCGGTGGTACGTGCCCGGTGGACCTGGTGCTGCTCTCTGAGGAGCAGTCGAGGGTTCTTGGGGCTCTCAGGCAGCTGCCGCCGGCCGAGCGGGAGGCGATGGCCTGGAAGCTGGACGGCTTCACCCATGAGGAGACGGCCCGGGTGCTCGGGAAGAGCCCAGTGGCGGTGCGGCAGGCGTACGTGCGTGGCAGGAAGCGGCTGATCGCCCTTCTGGGGCTGGCGAGGGAGGCGGAGTCGGGTGAGTGACCTGTACGAGGAGTTCGACGCGGATGCCGAGGAGGCGCTCGACGCGCTTCTGGCCCGGCATCAGAGCAGCTTCGGCGCGACGGTTGGACCCGCTCTGGACGTGCCGGCCGGGCTGCGCAGGGCGGCCAAGCGCAAGGGCTCCCTCGTCGAGTACGTGGTCGACCTCCGTGCCGCTCAGAACATCGCAGAGGGAAGGTGTGCCGTCTGGGTTGCCGACAACCACGTCACCGGGCCGGCCGCTGAGAGTTCGTCCTTGAACAACGTCCTGGACTCTGTCCGGCACGAGCACAACGAGCTGCGGGCATTCGAGCATCAGCTTGTCGTACGGTCTGCCACGGGCGGGTTGGAGACGGATGCGCTGCCTGTCCGAGCCGCCGTTTCCGGTGCACGGAGCGAGCTCGACCGAATCCTGCTGCTGCTCTCGGACGGAGAGGTCACTAAGGAGTCCGCCAGGGCCGAGTTCACGCCTGTGCTCAGGGTTCTTGAGGGGCAGCTCCGGACTCCGCGGTACGTGGCAGGCTTTGAGCTGGGGAACGAGCTTTCGGACTGGGCCCTTTGGATCAACGACTGCCTCAACACTCGGATTAAGGGCCTGATGGCCGTCAGAGAGCAGGTTGTGAGGCTCTTCGAGGACTCAGACGCTTGTGCCTTCCAGTTCAGCTGATCCGGGCGCACGGCGCGGAAGCGCGTAAAGCGCCGCCCTGGCCGGGCGGGGGAGGTTTTCCGTTTCACGTGAGCGAGTTGTGTCCCCTGACGGCTGTCCGCGCCGGTACCGTTGACGGCCGTTCACTCGCATCTCAGGGGAAGCCCATGACTGACGTCGTCCCGGCCGTGTCCACCAGCAGCATCGAGATGGCTCTCGACCGGATCCGTGGTCGCCTCACCGAATCTGGGCTTGGCCACTCCACCGCCGAGCTCGGGACGGTGACGACGATTCTGTTGATGACGTACCGGCAGGCAATCGCTGAGACCCTTTTCGCTGAACAGATGAACACCACTGGATTCCAGCTCCGTGACGTCGACCGGCTTCTCGACGACACGTTCGGCGACATCGTCGGTGCCGGGGATCTAGAGCGCGCAAAGCGTTTCAACGCGCTCCGTGCCGCCGTCGCCACTCTGGACGCGGGCGCCCGCACCCTCATGTCACTCGGCGAGCAGGTCGAGACGAGTGCCACTCCGGGCAACGCCGTCGTGGGCGGCATCCTCGACGAGCCCTCGATCTGATAGGGCCGCCTCGCAGGAAGCGCCCGTCCCTCAGGTTGAGGGCGGGCGCTCAGCTCCACCCGAACGTAGAACGGCACAGAAGGTCGAGAACGTCCGCCGCTACTTCAAGCTGTCCGCCGAGGCGATCACCAAGGTGACCACCCTGCTCGCGCCGGGCGACGCCCGCCGCTGAGCTGGCCGCCGGTTTGGCGGGGCTGCTACTCCCGGTCCTCGGCGCGCTCACGGGCCTCGACCACGTCGGGGTGGCCTTCGCCGAGGAGCTCGCCGGCCAGCCTTGCGATGTAGTCCCACTGGTTGGCGACGGTGTTCTTCGAGAACACGGTCTTCTCCATGCGTTCGGCCTTCTGGTACTCGTCGGCGAGGTGCAGGTAGGCGTTGCCCGCCTTCCTGAGCGCCTGGACCCGCGGGCTAGGTGGCGGATCGGCCTCCGCCCTCGCGGCCTTCTCCCACAGGTCGAGGAAGCGTCTGGTGGTCTCGTCCAAGTCCATCTTGCGGCCGGTGGGTGCGAGCTCCACGAGCAGGGCGATCAGCCGCTGCATCGTCGCGGAGTCCGGCAGCCGAGGCTCTGAGAGCACGTAGCTCATCGTGCTCGTGCTCAGATAGCCGGACTCCTTCGGGGTCCCTGAGGTCATGGAGATCTTGGAAAGGCTGGGACGTCCCACCGACATGTGCAGGTCGTGGAGGCCGTAGATGAGACTCCTTAGCGGCCCCACGTCGATCTGAGGCTTCTTCAGAATGCCCGGCCGCCCCATGACTTCACTCCCCAATCAATGTCCAGAACTGTCCAGGACTGTACAGGGCTGCCGGACCGGCGGCCGACCCTGCGAGACCGGTGTCCGGGGGCTGGAGGTGCCCAGCCAGTACCGGCTCGGGGGCCCACGACGAGGTAGAGGGTCCTTGTCAGGGCACCCGCCGGGTGCCGGAGGAGGAGGTTGATCCCGTGTATGACCTGATGCTTGTCGCAGCTCATGGGCTTGTTGCCGAGCTTCCCGCGGACCTTGTCGCGGCTGCCGTGATCGGGATGGTTGGGGCCCTTTCGCGGGCGTGGCGCCGGCGCGCGTCCAAGTCGGAGTGACCTGCGGTGTGCTGCCGGTCCCAGCCCGGCAGCACACCGCATCCTTGCCAGCCCGCTAACGGGCTTCGAGCGCGTCGTCGACGGCCCGGGTCGTGCGGCGTTCTGCTGCGATTCCTCCGTTTGCCGCCCGGTGATCGGATCTCGGCGACCGTGGAGGACCGGGCTGCGTCACTGCCTGAGCAGGACGTGAAGAATGGTCGTCACGGCGATCCCGACGAGGAGTGCGCCGCCGACGGTGGGGTGCCGGAACGCCGTGTAGGAGGCGAATCCTCCGGCGAGGAGCACGAAGGCCACGCGCAGGTCCAGCCCGTTGTTGCCGTGGTTCATCGGGCGCCCGCCTTCGGAGTGGAGGGCTGCTTGGCCAGCCGCTTTGCCTTCCGGCGGACGTGCTGACCCATGACGGCCGGTTCTGGATGTCCGGCGGCCATGGCGGCTTCGGGCCAGTTCGTGACTCCGCGGAGGCTGCGGCACAGGAACACTTCCCGCTCGTCGGTGGTCAGGGCTTCCATGATGGAGATCAGACGCTGGTCCTCGAAGCCCTCGAAGGGGAGGTCGTCGGCCGGCTGCTCGGACAGTACGTCGTACAGCGTCATCCCCTCGCCGAGCGGGGTGTCGAGCAGTCGCACCTTCTGCCTGTTGGTCTCGTGGGCCCAGATCGGCTTGTGCTGATTGTTGAGGACCTTGGCCTCGGCCAGGAACAGTTTCAGGGCGTCGGGGGTGAGTCGGCCGTCGTCGTAGAGCGGGTCGGCCCAGTTGCCGAGTAGCGCGTCGGAGATCGGCTCGTTCCACCCGCTCCACCGCTTCAACGTGTCGGTGGTGTAGGCGTGGACCGCGGCCTTGTCCCCGGTGATGGCGGCTTCGCGGGCGTTCAGCGCCCGGACCACGTCGGGCACCGGGATGCCTACGGCCTGGAAGCCGGACTCGATCGTCTGGTTCGCCGGGTGGTCGGGCCTGAGCACCGCCATGCCATCGGTGGTGGTGATCATCGTCCTGGGGGTGCCACGGTCGAACGGTTCGGGCAGATCGAACCTGCCGTCGAGATCGAGGGCCACGCTTCCGTCCCCGTGAAGGGTCACCAGCTCGCCTCCGCTCCATTCGGCCGGGAACAAGGCCATGACCGTCCCCACCGTGTTCGAGTCCCAGTTGAACTCGGTGACCCTCTCTGCCAGGTGCATGTCGACGGAGTCGTCGTCCTCGACCATGTAGTAGCTGGGGGTCTGGTCATCGGTGGTCAAGGGGGTACCTCCTGGAGCCGCTGGAAAAGTCTTCTCCCCTTAAGGGCCCAGGCGAGCCCGATCCGACAACGCCGCCGCAGATTCCTGTGTGAGCTGCGTCACTTGAATTGCTCGACGGCGTACGGGAAGCGCCCGTCCCTCGTGGCCGAGGGCGGGCGCTTTCCCGTGTGTTGGTGTTCCGATGGTCAGCCGACGGTCTGGCGGACTCATTCGCGGCTGCGGCCGGCGCGGTGGGCGATGGCGACCTGGGGCATCTGCATGCGAGCGGCGCTGGTTACGACGCGGGCGAGCCGGTCCTTGGCGTTGTTGATGGCGGTCTGGTCGCTGGCGGCGGCGGCCAGGTGCCGCTTCTTCTCGGCCTCGAAGTGCCGGATGTCGGCGGCGATCTGCTCGATGAGGTCGCCGGTTGCCTGCCACTGGCTGTCGGTGCCGGCGGAGGAGGTGGCGGTGGGGGCCGCCCTGGGCGGAGGGCTGGTCCCAGACGAGGACCTGGAGGAGGGGGACTGGCTCGGTCCCGTCGCCGAGGAGGGCGCGAACCGCCCGACCCTCCCGGCCGGCTCCGGCTCGCTCGTCGGCTCGGTCCCCGTCCGGCCGGCGGTGGAGGTGCGGACCGGCCCCGGCGGCACCACGAGCAGGGTCCGCACACAGCGGGGGCGGCCGACGCACCATCGCGGCCCGGTGCTCGCCATCGACCTGGGCACCGTGCTCGGACCGGAGGCCCGGGCACGCTGGCCGACTACGCGGCCGCACTCGCCGTGCGGCTGCACCCGGCGGAGACCATCGCCGTCTACACCTCGACCATCGCCGAGCGGCTCGCCGCCGTCGGCACGACGGTGCCCGAATCCGAGCGGGCCCTGATCCGGACGATCGTCTCCCAGCGCGCGCAGGAAGAAGCACGGGACGACGGCGGCCAGGGCGACGTGTTCCAGGCCACCGAGTGCACCCGTGAGGACCAGGCCGCGATGCTGGCCACCCTCGACCGCAGCACGGTGGAGGGCATCCGGGACGCCTTCGTGCTCTGCGTGGACTGGTATATGGCGGGCCGGGCCTCGGAGCGGGCGAGCCTCAACCTCCGAGACGTCACAGAGGAATCGATCCGGCTGGAGGATTCGGGCACGGGCGAGCTCGTCGAACTCGCCGTGCTGGTGATCACCCTGCGGCTGAGCAAGACCAACGCGTACGGCAAGACGGTGGACACGGTCCGGATCGCGGCGCAGGACGACGGCACGTGTCCGGTGGCCGCCTACCGGGCTTGGGCGGCGGTCCTCGCCAGGGCCGGGGTGACGTCAGGTCCGCTGCTGCGGCGGGTCAAGAGCGGGGCGCTGACCAGGCGGGCCGTCCGCCGAAGGACCCGCCCCGGCGGGCGGGATCGGCGACCGGACAATCTGCAACATCATCGCGGGCGCCGCGCGAGCGGCCGACCTCACCCGGCCGCTCGACGCCGCGGAACGGGCGGTCATGTCGACGGCAGCCGAGCGGGGATCTCGCCGCCCTGGTCCTCACCGACGCGGGGCGGGAGGCACTCAAGGTGCGCCGCCGGCTCGCACGGCGTGCGCTGCGCCGGTCGCGGCCCCGGTACTCGGGGCACTCGATGCGGCGGGGCAAGGTCCGCTCCGACCAGCGTTCCGGCGCCCCCCGTCACGTCATCGAGCGTCAGAACCGTTACGTGCCTGGCTCCAAGGCGCTCGCGCGGTATCTGGACGACATCGTGGCGTGGGATGAGACCCGACCCTTCCTGCCCGGTTCCGTTTCGTAAGGCCGCTCGATGCCTCGCGGGCGCGGTCGTGACTGGGCCAACCCCTGACCCGCGAGTGAGGGGCCGCGTACTCTGGCTGGGACAGGAACGGCCGCTCGGGGAGGTTGCAGTGACGGCACGTGAGTCTTGGACGGTGGACCGGCTGCATCACGCTTTGCCGCACTCGGCGTCGAGGCAGCAGCTCCTCGCAGATGTCCACCTGACCCCTGTCGACGAGCTGCCCGCCGTCCTCGACCGGTGGGCAGCGGCCGCCGAGACGCTCCAGGCCGCTGCCGGACGGATCGCAGCCGCCCGGGCCACCCAGTCCGCGCCCGCGGAGGACTCGGCCGCCGACCGCACGGCGGACGTCCTGCGCGACGCCGGTCACCGCGGTGACCGTGCGCCGGGCCGGGGCGCCGCGTGACCTACCGGCTCAGCTTCCCGGCCGACGTCTTCGACGTCTACAAGCAACTGCCCGACCGGGCGCGTCAGGACCTCGCGGTCTGTCTCGTCGACGCGCAGGAGGATCCGCTCGGGCACTCCGAGCCGTATGGCGAGGATGACGGCATCATCCGTACCGTGGCGCGCGGTCACGTCACGGCTGTGATCATGGTCGGCGCCGCCACGAGCACCCTGACGGTCCTGGCCGTCGCCTACGCAGGAGAATGAGGCCCGGCCGCGCGGCCGGGCCTCACGTTCTGGCCGGTCAGCGGCCGTAGGTACTGCGGCAGAGGTCGGCCGCGCCCATCGGTGCGTTGATCCGGCCCGCTTCGCGGCAGAGCTGACGCATGTCGGGCTGCCCGGCGGCTGGCTGCTGCCGACGAACAGCGGGCCGTTGCTGCTTCTTCGAAGTCTGGGCCTTCGGGGCCGTCCTCCTGGTGGACGTCTTAACCGGCTTGGTCTTCTTCCTCGTCCCCGCCCCCGTCGTGGTGGGCGGGCGCTTTCGTGGCTGCGTGCCGCGCTCGGGGAAGTCCACCGACGCATCGCCCCTGGCGTTCCTCCCTGGGCCCGGCCGTTCCGCGGGGGTGACGTCATGGGTGACGCCACCCCTCTGCACGGGTACGGCGCCTGGCCGGGGGCCGGTGACGGTGAGTTCCTCGCGGGGTGCGGGCTGGGTGGGCTCGGGCCATGTCGGGAGCGGGGCCGGCGGGCGGTCGGCGGCGGGTGCGAGTCCGGCGGGCCGTCCAGACGAGGCGGGGGCCGGGTCGTGGGGGACGGCCATGCAGCCGCTGGTGAGGAGTGCGGCCAGGAGGAGGGTCGTCGTGTGGCGGGGGTGCATGGTGGCCACGCTGCCGGACTGGGTCTGGTCCCCGTGGGCGGCGCGGCACGGGTCCACCGTGACGAGTGACCGGGTGCCTGGTGGTGGACATGGCCGTGCCCCCGAAACAGGGGGGGATGTTCGGGGGCACGGTGCGAGGCGGGCGCGGGGAGCGCGAATTGACCAGTCGGCTCGGGCCAGCCTCGCAGTTCAGGGTACGGGTGCTATGCCAGTTTGGGGGTGGAATCGCCCGTCAGAACGCGAAGACTGCGCCGGTCTGGGCGTTGGCCTGGCAGGGGTTGCCGTAGGTGCGGGTCCAGTCGACGGACCGGCCCTGGTAGGTGCCGCGCGCGGACAGGGTGACGGGGGAGTGCTCGGCGGTGCAGCGGGCGCCGGGCTGGCCGGGCAGGCGGTCGAAGTCGCCGTCGGCGGCGTCGAGTGCGGCGCAGGCCTCCGCCCGGTGGGGGTGGGCGGGCCGGTCGGTGGCGGGGCAGTCGAGCCAGACGAAGCCGATGGTGTCGACGCCGTCCTCGATCCGCTCGGCGGTGAGCTGGAGGCGGGTGGTCTCGGCGGTGGGGGCGGCGGCGGTCGCGGTGGGCGCGAGAGCGGCGGCGAGGAGCGTGGCGGCGAGCACAGAGACGATCTTGTTCATGATCGGATCAACGGGTGCGGGTGCGGCCGGTCACGTCGCTCGATGGAGTCACGCCTCCGGGCGGGGCCACTGGTGTGACCGGTGAAGGGGGGACGAACCTGATCGCGGCGGCATACGGCGCGGCGGGACTCCATGGTCAACGGACGCGGGTGGCTGTGACGACCTGGTGCCGGGTGGTCCCCTCAAGGACTTCCACGACGAGCTCGGCGGTGGTCGTGGTGTACGTGTCTCCTGCGGTTGTCGTGGCCGGCGGACCGGGGGCGACGGCCGTCAGGTACGCGGCCGCGTCCTGGGCGAGTGCGGCAGGCAGCCGCTGGGTGAGGACGGTGCGGCCGTCGGCGAGCCGGACGGCGAGCGTACGCGGCTGCGCGGACGCGCCGGTGTAGCCGACGACGTCGGCCTCGGATGTATCCGCGTGTCTCACTTTTTGCCAGATCCGGCCCGCTCTGTAGGTGCTCGCGGCCCGTTTGCAGACGATTCCCTCGATCCCCTGCGCGCGCAGGGCCTCGTACCAGACGAGTGCGGTCTCGTAGTCGTCGGTAGCGGGCACGGCCTGGATCGGCGGGCCGATTTCAGAGAGGAGGTCCAGGAGCAGCCTGCGGCGCTCGGTGTACCGGCGGGCGCGTACGTCGCCGTGGTCGGGGTGGGTGAGGACGTCCCACACGGCGTAGGACGCGGGGAGGCGGGCGGCCAGCACGCGGGACCTGTCGACGCTGCTCGCGGCGCGGGCCTGGACGGCGCCGAAGTCGATTCGGCCGTCTTGCCAGATGACGGCCTCGCCGTCGAGCATGGTCCCGGGCGGCAGCGCCCTGCCGGCGAGAGCGAGGTCCATCCAGGGGGTGGTGACCATCCGCCCGGACCGGGCGAACAGCCGGACGCTGTCGGCCGTGCGGACCATGAGCATCCGGTGACCGTCGAACTTGGGCTCGTACCACCACGTCCCCTGCCTGCCCTGGGGCAGGCGGGGCACGGCCTCTGCGAGTGCGAGGGGTACGGGCGGCTCCACGCGGCCAGGATCAGGCAGGCCCGGCCGGGGCGGCGCGGTGGCTGAGCCACGCGGCCGAACCGTCACTCCGTCCGTGGCCGGGCGACGCCGATGGCGCTGTCGATGATCGCGCAGACGGCCGTGAGGTCCCCGCCCTCGATCACCGTGCCCGGGTCGTTCGCGAGGCTCTTCGGGATGCCCTGGACGCAGTGGACCACGGCGAACAGAGCGATTCGCTGTTCAGCGGAGAGGGGCTCCATCTCGGCGATGCCGTAGATGAGTCCGTCGAGCCGGGTGCGCGCCGACTCCGAGACGCCCCCGTGCCCGCGCCGGTCGATGTCGTCGCAGTCGGCGGGGTTCAAGCTGGTCATCGCTTCCTCGACCGCGTCGGCCAGCGGGGCGCAGATCCAGGCCTCGGCCGGAAGGGGAAGGGCCCGGATCCATTCCGCGGCCCGCCGGCCGACGGCCGCTGCTTCGGCGAGCGCCTCGGTCTCTCCTCGCCAGTGCTCACGTTCCTCCGGCTCGTCACCCGCGGGTTCGGCTCGGACGAAGAACGGCGTCTCTACCGGGTCGGGCTCGGGCCCCTGTTCGGCAGCGGACGGCAGGTAGTGAAGAGTCATGACCGGTCAACGACCCTGGAGCCGTCAGGAGTCGCCACTCCCACGGGCGATGTCAGCCCCTCGTGGCAGGGTGGCAGAGCCTGGCGGCGCCGATCCTTGAAGCCGATGCCGCCGCCAGGCACTCACCCCAACGCTACGGAGGACACCGTGGAGAGCTACCGGCTGACGTGGACGCAGGCTGGACGCGAGGAGCGGCAGGTCTCCGCCGTCAGCTACAGCGCGGCCGCGGCCGAGACCTTCAAGGAACGCAAGAAGCGCACCGCCGCCGAGACCGGTGTCAGTGACATCGAGATCGTGGCGGTGAAACCCGGCGTGTCCTGTGTAGGTGGACCCTGCGAGTTCCGGGTCAAGGCTGCGAGGGACGTTGCGTAGTCCGCCGGAACCTTGCGAAACGTCTGATCCTGAGCGACCTCAGCCGAAGGTACCGTCAGCTCGGGCGACGAAGCGTTCGCAGCCGTCGTGCTCGAAACGCACCTGTCCGTCGAACGGCGATCCGGCGCGGGCGCACGCTCCCCAGTCCAGGCCCAGCTCGCCGCTCAGCGCTACCCAGAATTTGCATCCGCCGCACTGCTCGTCGAACCACTCATCCCGGTAGCCGGGATCCCCGGTGGAACGGTTGAGCAGCCGCGACCAGCGCCCGTGAGCATCGTCGCCGTCTCCACCCTTGCCGTCTGCCCGCAGCCCGCCTGGCTCCATCTGCTCCCCGCCCTCCCGTCGAATTCGCAAGGTCAATCTGCACGGAGTCCGCACCGAGCCGCCAGCTGATTCCTGCGAGCCGCAGGCCACCGGCTCATCGGGTCGCAGGCATCACCTGCACAGGACACGGCGAGTAGCCTGCGGGGGCCGCTGGCAGCGGCGCGAGGCCAGCGCCGGCCGGCTGCGGGGAGCCGGGGCGATGTGTCCCTCGTCGGGGTGATCGCGACAGCTGGACCGTGACACTGCCCCGGGGGTGGGGTTGGCCGGGCATGCGAATGATGATCTCCGGCGTGGCCGTGGCTGCCGCACTCATGGCTGGCTCTGTTCCCGCGCTCGCGACCGCTCCGACCAGCTCCCCGGACCGGTCCGTGACCGAACTCAACTCCTGCGGGTACGACGTCGCGGGCACCTTGGTGAACCTGCGGTCGGGGCCTGGGGCCCAGCACGCTTCCCTCGGGCATCTGCACAGGGCGGACTTGGTCATCGTCGACAGGAAGACGCGCGGCTGGTACCGGGTGACGACCGGCGGGCGGTCCCGCTCCGGCGTCCCCGGCGGCACTGCGGGATGGGTCGCCGAGCGGTATCTCCAGCCCTCGGTCTGCATGCAGCTCGACTGTCGGGTCGGCCGGCTCCCGGCAAGCGGGCACCACCCGGAATACCGCACACTTCGAATTACGCTCCCCGCCAGCTGGCGCCAGCGCCTGGACCGCGGCCCGGCGTGAGGCGTACGCGAACCAGGGCGCGGTCGTGAGTCTCGTCGCCGTGACCGGCCGTTCGAACCGTTCGAAGAGCAACAGGGACCCGCAAGACTGGATGCCGCCCCTCCCCGACGCGCACTGCCGGTACATCTCCGAGTGGGTCGCCACCACGCTCCGCTGGGGCCTCACCGTCGACCAGGGCGAGGCCGACGCCCTGACGGTGTACGCCGAGGCCTGCAAGAGCACCGTCGTCCACTACACCCCACCCCGTAACTACCTCCGGAACGCATTGCGCCCCCGCACCCGGGATCAGTGGGTGCAGGGGCGCACAGGAAGTGGGTCAACGACCAGTCGGCCCAGCCTCCCTACGGCTCACCGTGGCGGCCTGACGGGGCGCCACCGGCTGCCGGCCCCTCGCTGGCGGTTCCGCCAGCCGGACGAGTGACGGAGCGGCAGCGTGGGTGACGGCCTTGCGGTCAGTCCGCCTCGACGTAGGTGACGATGAGGATGCTGCCGAGCGCGGTGGCGTAGAAGATCACGCGTACGCCCTCGTGCTGGTAGTCGCGCAGTGCCGACGCGGTCGCGTGCTGCTTCACTGCTCCCGGGTCCGCCGCGATGACGTTGAGGGTGCCGTCCAAGGCTGCGGTCTGCGCGGTGGAGAGCAGACGGACCTGTGTCTCGGCCGGCTCGATGAAGACGATGCGGGGACGGCGTCCGCGGTTGTGCTTAGGCAACGTCGCTGGCCTCGTCCCGCTCGGGCAGGCCCTTCTCCGCCCGGATGTCGTCCCAGTCCCGGCACCGGTCGAGGTCGATCCCCTCAGCCGCCAGGTTCTCAAGGACGTACGCGAGCGCCGGGTTGCCGGGGAACTCGGCGCGGGCGGCGTCGCGGAGCTCGCGCTGCTCGGCGTCGTCGAATGTCAGGTGCGCCATGGGGGTCCTCCGGCAGTCAGGTGACGAACCGAGGCTAGCGCAGCGGCCCGTCACCCCGCTCCTGGTCGGCCAGGTCAGCGTTTGATGCGTCCGCGGATGGCGAGGACGGCGAGGGCGAGGAGGGCGGGTTCGAGGATGCGGGAGGTCATCTCGATGTAGGTGCCGGCGGTGGTGAGGTCCTGGCCGCTGGAGCGGAAGACGACGGAGTTCAGGGTGACGCTGAGGGCCTTGTCGAAGCGTTTGGTGGTGAACCGGTCCTTCACGGGGTTCTTCGGGTCCTGCTTGTCGATGGTGAAGGTGACTTTCCCGCCGCTGGTCGGGACGGTGCCGGTGGCTTCCTGTTTCAGGGAGGAGGCGGGCAGGCCGAAAGCCATCAGAAGCAGGATTGTGGTGAGCATGGCGGCGGCGAGCCAGCCCAGCGCGCGGGAGGCCCGCAGGCCGTAGCCGGAGAGCGCCCAGTACGCCCACAGCAGGCGGCGTTCGGTCTTGGGGGTGCCGGTGCGGTCGTGGCGGCGCATCTCGCACTCGCCGTAGTAGAAGTCCGCCGCGCCAGGTTCGTTCTTGCCGTCCTCGAACGCTTTGCGGAGCTGCCGGTAGAGGGCGGCGACGTCGTCAGGGTCGGGGGTGCGGGCAGGGTCGGGGTGGTGCGGGCCCGTACGCCACCGACGGGGCTCGGGCACGGCGCCCGCGGGTGCGGAGGGCTGTCCGGCGCTCTGCGCGCGCCAGTGGTGTTCCTCCGCGAGTGTGCGTCGGCGGGTCCAGCGGATCGGGGCTATGCCGCGGCGGTGGAAGCCGGTGGGGGTGGGGGCGAGGGTGGTGCGGCCTTCCAGGCGGAGCTGGTCGAGGTGGAAGGCGCCAGAGAACAGACAGTCGGACAGGTCGGTGTCGGTCAGCACCAGGTGCGCGGCGTCCACGCCCTGCACCGACGTCACCCGCACCCGGTCGGGACCGGTCAGCAGGCTCTCGTCCACGGTGCCGGTGGTGGTGGCGGTGGTGAAGGGGGCGGGGTGGTCGGTGACTGCGACTGGGGCCGCCAGCACCGCGTAGCCGAGATCCACCTCGGCCCGCCGCACCCTTACCGTCGCCGTCGACTCGAACCGCGTCCGCACACACGACACTGCGCTTGCCGCGATCTCCAGCGTCACCGGCGCCCCGAACACGACACCCGACAGATCCACCGTCCCCCCACACACAAAAGGCCCGCACCAAGCAGCCTCCAAGAACTGCGCCCCGCCGAACACGGCGTCGCCGGTGAACTGCGCCCTGCCGAACGCGGCGGTACCGGTGAACTGCGCCCCGCTGAACCAGGCGTCGCCGGAAAACTGCGCCCCGACGAAACCGGCGGTACCGGTGAACTGCGCCCTGCCGAACGCGGCGGTACCGGTGAACTGCGCCCCGCTGAACCAGGCGTCGCCGGAAAACTGCGCCCCGACGAAACCGGC
>NZ_JBEOXR010000055.1:0-30480 GCF_040296665.1 Streptomyces sp. NPDC002057 | reverse complement strand
CGGTACCGGTGAACTGCGCCCTGCCGAACGCGGCGGTGCCCGTGAACTGCGCCCCGCTGAACCAGGCGGTGCCGGTGAACTGGGTCTCGTCGAACGCGGCGGTGCCCGTGAACTGCGCCCCGATAAACCCCGCGTCGCCGGTGAAGTGCGCCCTGCCGAACAGGGCTTCGTCGGAGAACTGCGCCTCGTCGAACCCGGCGGTACCGGTGAAATGCACCCCGAAAAACCCGGCGGTGCTGGTGAACAGCGCTCCGCCGAACACAGCGGAGCTGGTGAACTGCACCCCGTCGAACGCGGCGGGGCCGGAGAACTGCGCCCTGCCGAACCAGGCGCCGCCGGAGAACTGCGTCCTCGTGAACGAGGCGATGTAGGAGAACTGTGCTCCGCCGAAGCGGGCATCGCCGGAGAACTGCGCCCCGCGGAACATAGCGCCGCCGGAGAACTCGGCCCGGTCGAACCCGGCGGTGCCGGTGAACCGCGCCTGCTCGAACCCGGCGGTGCCGGTGAACAGTGCCCCGTCGAACCTGGCCGTGCCGAGGTGGGGGTTGTGGGTGGTGGGGTCGGTGAGGGCGCTCAGGAGCTGGGTGAGGAGGTCTTCGGTGAAGGGCGTGCCGCGGTGGTCGATGTCGACACCCGGGGTCAGGCCTGCCAGGTACGAGGTGCGGTCGCCGTTGGTCAAGTGCGCGAGGCAGGCCGTATGGCCGGGGACATGGACGCCGCGGCAGCCGACGGGATCGGAGGCCGGGTCAACGCCGTGAGCGCAGTGCGGCCAGGGCGGCGCTGCCGTCGGGGGCTGGGGTGTACTCATGGCGGGACGGCTCCAGGCAGGAGAGGCTCAGTGCCGGCGGTCGCCGGACCGTGACGGACAGGGGTCAGGTGGGCCCAGGTCGGAACGGGTTGTACGCCGCGTACGGGCCCTGGTCCGCCAAGCAGCCCGACGTGGACGAGCCGAACACGCCGCGCCCGCCGAACCCTGGTCAGCCCATGCTCCTTCACCCCGCCCAGCCTGACAGCCCCTCACCACCCAGCGCGGGCAGTTCAACAGACCGAGCGCCCCAACCGCCACCCTGGCCTCGCGCTGACGCCCGTGCCGCATTCACCCAGGCCGCCCAGAACGCCATCGCGAACTCCTGGAGTCCCCGGCCCGCCTCGTTCTGGTGGTCGTGACCGTCAGCCCCGAGACCACCACGCCGCATTCCCACGTGGCCCCATGGGCAGGGTCCGCCGTATGAATGAGTGGGGGATCGCCCTGATCGCCGCCGGAGCGGCCATCCTGGGCAGTGCAGTGACGGGGTTCTTCGCGTGGAAGGCCGGCCACCGACAAGCCGCCGCAGCCGAGACTGCCGGCCAGGCACAAGCGAACGCGTTGATCTCGACGGTCCAGGCCACGCTCGACGAGCAGCGCAAGGTTCGCGCAGCCGAGCAGCGTCGCCAGACCTATGCGGCGATGCTCGCCGCAGCAACGGAGTGGGAGACAGGCCCCCAGAATCACGACCCCGAACTCGCGACGGCCACGCAGCAGGCGCACGCCTTGCTCAGGTTGGAGGGGCCGCCGGAAGTAGCGGGGGCAGCAGAGAGGTACATGGCCGCCGTCTGGCGGACCCGTATTCAGCCGGAAGCTGGCGAGGTTGACGAGCTACCCGGCGGGGCATTCGCCAACCTGCTTAGCACCCGGAACGCCTTCATCCACGCCGCCCAGGACGCCATCGAGAACGCGTAGGTCGTCACCGCCTGCTGGGGTGGTGGTCTCGACCGTCAGGCCCGAGACCACCACCCCGCACGTTTCTATCCGGCGCCGGACGGGCCAGTCTTCCTCGCGGTGCCGGGCGACGTCCTCGACGCTCCAGCCGACGACGGCGGCCACATCCTCGTGGGAGGTGCTGCTGTAGCCCAGCCGGGCCCGCAGCGCCCCGGCCAGGCTGTTACTGAGGATGAACTCGTGGTGTCGCAAGGGCTGCCGGCCCCAGCGTCGGCTCCACGATGCCCTTCTCTTCGCCTTCTACTTGAGGGCGTTCGAGTTCGAGGTGAGCGTGGTGCTGTCTACCAGTGGTGCCAGACCGCTTCGGGGGCGTTGTCGCGCGTTACCGAGTGGTCGTCTCCTGCGACGAAGAACAGGGCCCAGGACACGGCGTGGTCGCCGACGCGCTGGGCACCGAGTTCGAGCTGGAAGCCGTCGCAGAAGATGTCGCCGGTGGGGCCGAACCGCAGGCCGAAGTCGTTCTTGGTCGCTTAGGTTTCCATCTCGTGCGCGAGCTGCGACGGGACACGGCCAATGAGTCGAATTCCCTCGCAGGTCACCTGGGGGCCGAGACGTCCGTCAACGTGAACGTAGGCCAACTGTCCGTTCGAGTAGAAGTAGCACTCCACCGCTGCCCGGCTCATGGAGGTGTCTTCCTTGGCGAAGCGCACGGGGACCCACTCTGAGCTACATTCATCCGGCTGGGCGGTGAAGCCGTGCGCAGCCAGGGCTGCGATGACCTCTTCCTGGTGCATGTCCATGCGCAGTGGCCCCAGGGCCCGCCCGGGGAGGTAGTTCCACTGCGCCCTTTCAGCGTCCGGGAGCACCGGCCACATACCCGTATCCGTCGTACGATCATCGCTCACCCGGTTGGTGACCCGCGTGTCAGGGGTTGGTTAGACGACCGGCCGGGACAGTAGCCGTCGCATACGCGGCCTTCCGGGGCTAGTGGGTTGAAATCGTGTCGATGCTCAGCCGGTCTCGGCGAGGCATCCGTCTATGAGGTGGCTGCGGTACTGGATGTGCCGCAAGCCGCGCCGGATGCGCTGGATGAGGTGTTCGGTGGTGGAGAAGGCGACGTTTGAAAGCCATCCGCGTCGTAGTAGGGACCAGATCCCCTCGACGGGGTTGAGGTCGGGCGCGTAGGGCGGCAGGTAGTGGAGGGTCAGCCAGTCCCGGGCCGCGGCCCACTCCCGCAGACCGGCGGCCTTGTGGACGTTGAGGTTGTCCCAGACGAGCAGCCACCTGGGTTGGCCGGTGACGAGCGGCGCCCAGATCAGCAGCCCGGATGGCCTGATGCCGCTGATGACCGGCCGGCCCGGCACGTGGGGAGCCTCCACCAGCTCCTGCGCCGCCTGGGCGCAGCGCAGAAGGATGCGGCGGAGTTCGGCCTTGCTCGGCCAGCCGCCCGGGTCGCCCAGAACCTCGAGCGTCACCGCGGGTGCGATGGCCCAGCGCAGGTCCCGCAGGGCGCCGCCGGGCCCGTGGTCGACCCGCAGGTGCGGCCAGGGGCCCTCTTCGATTCCGGACACAACGACCGGGGCCGCCGAGCGCGTCGGCGACCTCCGGGTGTGTCCGCAACCAGGCGAGGATCGCGGAGACCGGATCCGCGTCAGCCAGGGTCAGCTCGCTCATCAGAGCTGCGCGTAGCCCTGCGCCTGCAGGCGCGCGCCGTACTCCGGATCGACCAGGAGCTCGTCGCCCGGCGCGTAAGTGACGCCGTCGATCTCGTGGTGGTGCGTCAGCCTGGTCGTGATCGGATCGACGGCAGGGTTGAGCGTGGGGCCGACGCGGCGGGCGAGGGCCGGCGGCCGGACGGCCGGGGCGGGCTGGGTGACGATGTCGGCGTCGGTGGACTGGACCGCGGCATCGGGCACGGCGGGCTTTTTGGTGGTGGAGTTCGTAGCTATGGCCCGCACTGTGGTGGAAGCACGCGCTACTGTCCCGTGCTGAGCTACGAGGGGGAGTTCATGCGCAGGGTAGTCCGAGAATGGTGGCGTGAGACGCCGAAGGCGATCCGCTGGGTGGCCTACATATCGGTGCCGTTGGGGGTCGCTGCAACTGTCCTAGGTGTCTACGGCGACGGTCACGGATGGTGGGACGACCGAGGGTTCCTGACCAACCTGGTGTCCAGTTTCACGAGCCTGCTGTTCGGTGTGCCTACCGCGCTCGTCGTTCTCTCGCATCTGAACGGTCAGCAGGCGCAAGCCATGGAGCGTCGAATCGCCAGGAACAGGGCCGAAGCAGCCAAGGCGGCCTACCTGGAATTGGCCCTTCGGCATGTCCGCTCTGACGCGCATTCCACCTACGAGCTGGCCGCTGCAGAGCTGGTCACAACAGGTAGAGAGCTCGTGAGTGCCCTCACCCAGCACCCGCCGCACCCTCAGGCTGGCGCGCTACTGGAGAAGCGAAGGACTGACTTCCAACGAACGTTCACGGGCGGGGGCGCCGAGCAGGCGGAGTGGATCACCTCAATGCTCCTTGTTTGGGAACAGTTCGACGGCGAGATTCGCCCTTTGGTTGAGGGCGCTGGGCTAAGTTGGCTTCCCCTCAACCGCTACGGTGACCTTCGGGCCAAGCACAAGGCCCTTGCTGCGATCGACACGAAGGCGCTCTTCCACGACTTCGACGCGGTGGAACAGGTCGCGCGCACCCTCTGGAGCCGTGCCAGCAGCCGCCACCAGGCTGCAAGACAAAAGCTCTTGGCAGACGCCCAAGCGTTCAACGCGTGGGCCAGTTTCGTAGCGGACCTTGAGACGATCCTTCGCGATATCGCCAGGGTCGGGCGGTAGTTCTACCGGCGTGCAGAGACGATGGCGGCAGCTCGGGACATGAAGAAGGTGCACACACCTTGGCCTCGCCGGATAGGGCAGCGGGCCGTACGGCGGCCAGCCCCGCCCGAGGGAATCCGAAGATCATTTACGGGACAACCCTTAGACGGCGTTTCTTATGGCGTGATCGTTCGTTGATCCGTGCATGACGGATTTCGTGGAGCGATTGGTTCCGGACGAGTTGTGGGTGCTGTTCCGGCGGGTGGTGCCACCGACTGAGGTGATACGCCCGCAGGGCGGTGGCCGACGCCGGGCAGGTGACCGTGAAGCCCTGGCGGCGATCATCTTCGTGGCGACGTCGGGCTGCACCTGGCGGCAACTGCCGCCGGTGTTCGGCCCGGCCTGGCAAACGGTCTACCGCCGGTTCGCTCAGTGGAGCCAGGACCGGGTCTGGGCAAGGCTCTACCGTGTGATCCTTGACGAGCTCGGAGCGCGGGGCGAGCTGGACTGGTCGCGGTGCGCGATCGACTCGGTCAGTCTGCGGGCTGCAAAAGGGGGCCGCTGACGGGACCGAATCCGACCGACCGCGGCAGGTTGGGATCGAAGATCCACCTGATCACCGACCGGAACGGCTGCCGCTGTCCCTGGGCATCTCCGGCGCGAACATGCACGACAGTCTGGGCCTGGAGCCGCTTGTGCGCGGTATCCCACCGATCCGGTCCATCCGTGGTCCCCGGCGTCGGCGGCCGACGAGGCTGCATGCGGACAAGGGCTATGACTACGACCACCTGCGCCGATGGCTTCGCGAGCGCGGTATCCGCCATCGCATTGCCCGCAAGGGTGTCGAGTCCTCGCAGCGGCTGGGCCGGCATCGGTGGGTGGTCGAGAGAACCGTGTCCTGGCTGGCCGGTTGTCGAAGGCTCCACCGGCGCTATGAAGGGAAGGCCGAGCACTTCCTCGCCTTCGTCGGCATAGCCGCAGTCCTCATCGGCTACCGCCGCTTGGCCAGCCTTCTCACGGCCTGAGCCGGTTCTGCTGTACGTCGAAGCAGATCAGGCCCATGGACTCCGCTACGGCCGCCGCGTAGGCCGACGCCTCCTCGGCCATGCTCCACCGCATGGGGAAGTAGATCAGCGGCCCTGTGGCCTCGCCGATCAGCGGCCCGGTTGACCAGGGGGAGGTGTCCTCCTCGTCCTCGGTGATGTCGCACCACCGATCAAGCAACGCGGCCACGTAGGCCTCGATGCGCTCGGACGGAGGCTCTTCCACCTCGCTGTCGATGTAGCGGTCGTACAGGTCGTCGAAGACCCGGCCGGCGGTCTTGTCATCCGCCGGCCTCTCGCCTTCCCAGACAGCAAGGTCGTAGCTCATGCCAGGAGGCTCTCATGCCGCTCTGACAGCCATAAGAAACGACGTCTTAGTCCAGGCACGCCGAAGGGGAACCCGGTCGCCCTCTCGTCGGCCGGGGGCGTGCGTCAGTCGATGAGGCCGAGGTCGGAGTCCGGGCGGCAGATCGCGCAGGCCTGCACCTGGCCGGCGTGCAGGATCTGGCGGGCCTCTTCGCGGGTGAGGGGGCCAATGTTCTTCCCGGCCATGCGGCAGTCGTCGATGTGGACGCTGTCCGGCACGCGGCGGCCCTGCTCGCGGAGGTAGGCCAGCACCCAGCCGGGCTCCTCCCGCCGCTGCCGGACAGGGCGGAGCGCGGCCTCACGGGTCTCGACCTCGGCGATGCGGGCCCGGACGCGGTCGAGGGAGACCGTCAGCCACGTCTCCAGGGTCCGCAGGCGTGGCAGGTCCGGCGGCAGCTCGGACATCAGCCGACCGGACGCTGGGGTTTCTGCGCGGCTGCGACTGCCTCCGCCTTATGCGCCTGGCACAAGGGGTTCCCACCGAATCCGTAGCGGTGGCAGGGAGCCTGGCAGTGAGCGCATCTACCCAGCAACTGGGGCGGGCACTGCTGCGGCGGGAGGTTGACCGGCGCGGGGGTGGTCATGGCGAATCCTCAGGTCGGGCGGGGCGGCCGGGTCAGGGTAGAACCCGGACTCTCGGATCCCGCGTGGCACACATGGCACAGGTATTCGAACACATGCTCTAATCGAAAGTATGCGCCACCTGCCCTTCCCTGACGACCTCGTCCGCGCCCAGGCGGCGTGGACGCGGACGTACGAGGACCTCGCCCGCCCCCACACCCCGGGGACCGCGGGCGTCACCGCTCTGCGGCGCCGCCTGATCCGGCTCTCCGCCGCGGTGTACTACCACCCCTACTGGGCCCAGTCCCGCCCGGCTTCCGGGCGCCCGGAGCTCGTGCTCCAGGCCCGCGCCGCACGGCACACGCGCGAGGAGGGAGCGGCATGAGCGTGGAGCACGACAGTGTCGTCTGGCACGTCCGGTGCCGACCCGACACCGCCCCTGACGGCCACCGCCGGATCCTGGATCTCCTCGGCGACTTCACTCCCACCGTGCAGCCCCTCCCGCCGCTGGCAGCGCTTGCGCAGCTCAAGGGCGCGGGCCGTCTGTTCGGTACGGCCCCGGAGCGGCTGGCGGTCCGGTTCCGGATCCAGGCGCTGGCGAAATACGGCCTCGACACACATGTGGGTGTGGCCGATACCTGGGCGACGGCCGCGACGGCCTCCGCACACACCGGCCCCAACGGCGTTCTGCACCTGCCCGACCACCGTGCGGTCCAGGCTTTCCTGAGTCCGCTCCCGGTCCGGGCACTGCACGGCATCGGGCCCGCTCAGGCTGCCGCGCTGGAGCGGTACGGCCTGCACACGGCCGGCGCGCTCGCGGCGATGGAAGAGGGCGTCGTCTGTCGGATCCTGGGCGGGAAGGCGGGCCGCACACTGCGCGACCGCGCCCGCGGGATCGACCCCCGGGCGGTCACCGCCCACCGCATGCCCCAGTCCACCTCCACGTTTCATGCCTTCGACCGCGACGTCTACGACCCCGTCCTGTTCCGGGCCGGACTGCTGGACCTGGCCGTCACCCTCGCCGAACGGGTCCGCCGACGCGAGCAGGTCATCCGCAAGGTGACCCTGTCCGTGCGGTTCGCCGACGGCACCACCCTGGACCGGACCCGCGCTCTCCCACATCCCTCCGCCCACACCGAAGACCTGCGTACCGCGACCTTCCGGATCCTGGACTCTCTCGCGTTCCAGCGGGCGCGGATCCGCCGGATCACCCTGACCGCCGAAGACCTCCGCCCCGCCGACGAAGGTCCCGGCACACAGATCTCCCTCGACCTCGCCCGCGAACAGCGGCTCTCACTGGAGCCGGTGCTGGACCGCATCAACAACAAGTACGGACGACGCCTGGCCGGACCGGCCGGCGCCTACCGCCGTGCGAGCTGACCGGCGGGAGGCTGCTACACGGCCCTACAGGGTGCGCAGGACCGCGACGACCTTGCCGAGGATGACCGCGTCGTCTCCCGGGATCGGCTCGTAGGCGGGATTGTGCGGCATCAGCCAGACGCGGCCGTCCTCGCGGCGCAGACGCTTCACGGTGGCCTCGCCGTCGATCATGGCGGCGACGATGTCCCCGTGGTCCGCGCTGTCGGACTGGCGGACGGTGACCAGGTCTCCGTCGCAGATCGCCGCGTCGATCATGCTGTCGCCAACCACCTTCAGTGCGAAGAGCCGTCCCTCGCCGACCAGCTGCCGGGGCAGCGTCAGAACGTCTTCGATCGCTTCCTCGGCGAGGATCGGGGCTCCGGCCGCGATCCGGCCGACGAGGGGAACAGCGGCCACGCCAGGACTGGCCGCCGGGGGCTGGGGGTAGTCCATGGTCCAGCGGGTGCGGACGCGGTAGGCGCGCGGCCGGTGCGGGTCCCGGTAGAGCACCTCCTTGCGTTCCAGCGCCATCAGCTGGTGCGCGACGGAGGAGGTGCTGCTGAGCTTGACCGCGGCGCCGATCTCCCGCATCGACGGGGGGTAGCCCTGGCGGTCGACCTCACGCTCGATGAACTCGATGATCGCGACCTGCCGGGATGTCAGCCCCTCGGCGTTGACCGTAATGCCAGGCGCCCGCCCGGGCCGGCCTGCGGTTTTGGCAGCATGCATGGTGTACCCCCCCCTGGCGGGATCTTGCTTGAAGGGGACACTAACCCGCCAACCAGCACATAGGGAACACTGATTCGATATTCAGGTAGGTGCAGACCCGGGTAGGCAGGGGCGCCGCTGGGGGCATCGATCGAAGCGCCTGTCACGGCCGACTGACCCGCCACGGCCGCGCGCCGCGTGGTCAAGCGAGGTCAGTACCGTGCGCGAGCCTTGATGTTGATGGCGGCACCGATGTCGGCATGTGTGGTGTGGCCGCAGCGGGTGCAGGCGAACAGGTCCCGGGTGCGGCGGCTCTTCGCGTCCACGTGGCCGCAGCGGTGACAGGTCTGAGAGGTGTAGGCGGGGTCGACGACACTGACTGTTGCGCCGTACAGAAGGGCCTTGTACTCGACCTGTCGGCGGATCTCGCCGAAGCCGACGTCCAGAACAGCCCGGTTCAGCCCGGCCTTGGCCCTCACGTTGCGCCCGGGGCTGGCGATCGTTCCGCGGGCGGAGGCGGTCATGTTCTTCACCCGCAAGTCCTCCAGAGCCACATGGGCGTACTGGGTCACCAGCCGCTTGGTCACCAGGTGCTGAGCAGAGGCCCGCCGCGAGGCCACTAGCGCGTGGAGCCTGGCCACCTGGTCCCGAGCTTCCATCCAGCCCTTGGACTGCTCATGAGCCGGACGCCCGCGCAGGTGCCGCCGGGCCATGCGCCGCTGCCATCGACGCAGCTGACGACGGGTGTTCTCCAGATGGCGCGGATTCTCGAACAGCTGGACCCTACTGTCGTTGACCATCAACGGGTCCGATGTGGCGACGAACACCTTCACTCCCAAATCCACGCCCACCGCCCCAGCGGCGAGCTGCCGCCGGCTCGGCCGCGGCGCGGGACCGGCCAGGACCCGGACGTTGAACAGCACCACCCAGCGATGGCCCTCACGGGCCACCGTCACGGATTTCGTCTCCCCGCCCCGGGCCAGAAGCCGGGCCAGCCGTCGCGCGGGACGGTGCAGCCGCACGTCGAAAGCAGGCTGCCCACCGCGCTCACCACCGATCCGCACATGCCGCAGATCCCGCTCGACCAGCCGGACACTGAACATCCGAAACGACTCCCGGCACCGCCCGCGCCGCTTGAACCGGGGATACCGGACCGGCGCCCCCTTGCGCCGTGCTCCCTTCTTCCAGTTGGCGAAGGCGGCGTCGGCATCCCTGAATGCCTGATGACACACGATCGCGTTGACCCCCTTCCACCACTGGTAGCGGTACCGGGGCCCTTGGCCCGCCAGCACAGGGCCCGGCAGAGCCTGATCGCGCTCGGCCACAAAGATCTTCTGGATCGTGAACTGCGAGGGCATATCGATCTTCGGAGCGTTCCTCGCAGCCTGCACGGGCGTCTGGCCCTGAGCGACAAGCTGGTCTCGCCCATGACTCCACAACTGCTGTGCGCCATGCTTGAGACCGAGAGCAAAGTTGTAACTGCACCGTGATGCTTCGGCGTATCGCTGAAGGATTTCGACCTGTCCGGGAGTAGGGGCCAGCGTCTCCTTGACCACGATGGTGGTGCTCTTCTCGACCATGCGCACAGCCTTCCACCCTGCACTGACAATCTTCCCAAATGGGTTAATAGGGGTGTCAGGGGCGTCGTGCTGCGGATTGTGCTCCTACAGTCCTGCTTGCTCCTCTCTTGCGGGAGAGGGACTCGGCCCCTGGACTGGGGAGTAGCGCGCCCGTGGACTGCACCAGCCGCAAGGCAAGGGCAGGAAGCCTCCTTTGCTGTCTTGAGCAGCGAAGGAATGGAAGCGGGAAGGACAGGGCTGGAGACAGCTCGCGGCCGGGCGACCGGCCGCCCAGAGCGGCCGGGTAACCGAGTCGCCCATCCCAACACGCAGGTGAAACGCGCAGAAGCCTCACTTTTGTCGGAATCCGCTGGTGTCATCGGCTGGTCGCCAACCAAAGAACCCGAGGTCAGCCAGTAGGCGCCCCACGTGCGCAGGGAGGGTCCCCAGCCAGTAGAAGAGCCCGTCCCGGGTGTCCTAGGCGCCCCACGCGCGCAGGGATGGTCCCCAGTTCGGGCACCATCGGGCGTCGGAGGACGGAGGTGCCCCACGCGCGCAGGGCGGCGTGGCAACCATCCCGCTCTACAGCGCCTAGGACGTCGCCCTTCGGTTCGCTAATCGATCTTCGAGTCGCAATGGGCAGGGGAAGTCGCTTGCGTGTACTCGCCGCTATCCGGCCAAGGTGAGGTTGTGCAGGTGGGTGGCGCCGAGCATGGCGTGGTGGAATTCGCCGCCTTTGAGCCGGAGATCGCGAGGAATCGCGTTCGGCGAGCAGTACTCGCCCGGGTGAGCCGGCAGTGTCAGGCGTTGACGGCGGCCTGCGTGGGAATGTCCGTGCTCGAATTGCTCGCAGCGGCAGTGGCGGCCTTTCCTCTGGCCTTGGACCGCCGGGCGCGGGGTCGCGGTGTCGGCTCGGTGGCACCGATTTCGGTCAGCTCGGCAGGGGACCAGCCGGCTGCCGCCGCCTCGGCGTAGGCCTCCTCGTAAGGGGCTTCGGTGTCGGCGAACTCACGCTGCAAGCGGATCCGGGTGGCCAGGAGTTCCGCGAGCGGGGCCACGGCGGCCTGCTTCGCAGCAAGCTTCGCGGCTTGGAGGTCTTGGGCTCTTTTGAGGATCTCGTGTGCATCCATGCCCGGCATCATGCCCTCTGGGCGGTGCACCGGTGCCTGCGTCCGGTCCTGCTGATCGTGTCACCAGCGTTCGCCGACTCCGACCCCAGTTGTCCTGGCCGGCTGCCTCCGTAGAACGCTCGGCGGAGGACTCACACGCGGGTGGCCCCGCGGTAGTCGCTGGCCGGCATGGCGGAGTCGAGTCCGACGACCTCGACCTGGCGCCCGGTGCGGGGGGCGTGAAGGACCCGCCCGTCGCCCGCGTACAGGCCGACGTGGTAGATGAAGCCGTCCCGGCGAGCCCAGAAGAGCAGGTCGCCCGGGCGCAGTTCGCCACGGGAGACGGGCTGGTGGGCTGTGGCCCCGTACTGGGCGGCCGCGGTTCGAGGGAGCTGGGTGTGCGGCCAGTAGGCGTACTGGACCAGGCTGCTGCAGTCGAAGCCGATGGTGGAGGAGGCTGCGCAGCGCCCGCGCAGGTACCCGTTGCCGCTGTCGCAGAAGCCCCTGCCCGGGCCCGCCGGGGTGCCGCCGCCGTAGGCGTACGGGGTGCCGATCCGAGCGGCGGCCCGGCGCAACGCCTGTGAGCCGGCCCCGCTGCCGCCCACATCCAGCAGGGGAGCGCCCTGGTAGTCCTTGATCATCGCCATGATGGCGATGACGTAGTTGTGGGTCTGGCCTTCGGCGAAGGACTTGGGCGGGACGCCGCGGTAGAACAGGACGGCCGCCCAGCCGGCGTTGTAGCCGGCGAGTGCCAGGCGGCGAACGTCGCCTTTGATGCCGGAGGCCTTGGCGTCGCCGAGCAGGGAGCACATGAAGCGGCCCTGGGCGATGACGGCGTCGCCGACGTCGAACGGGTCGGCGCGCCCGTTGCCGTCGGCGTCGTTGCGGTACGTCGCCCATGTCCCGTCGACGAACTGCGCCGGGCCCTTCGCGTCGGCGCTCGAAACCGTGTCGCGCGAGGTGCTGAACTTCGACTCCTGCTGGAGCTGAGCGGCCATCAGAGCCGGGGTCAGCTCGGGGTGGTCCTTGCACTCGGCGACGGCCTTGAGGATCCACGGCGCGAACTCCGGTGGTACGCCTCGCAGGGTGCTCGCGGTGGCCGTCGTGTCGGCACCCACACCGGCGATCAGTCCGGCGATGAGGACCAAGACGATTACGGGGAGTATCAGAACCACCATAACGGCACCGGATACGACCTTCATCGAGTCCCCCTTTCGGCTGACCCGGTCACCGGCGGGCCACTTCGCACAACATTGCGAAGTGCCTGATCAGCGGACTGTCCGTTGACCTCCTGTCAGCTCTGCTGATCCATAGCTACTCTCCGTAGCCTATTGAATGCGCATTGCGAACCTTGCAACGGGTGACGAAGGGGGGAGGTTGCGTGTGGCGACCGATCTTGTGACTCCGGATACGAAGCGGCCCCGGGAACACGGGCCGCGCTATGCCCTTTTCGGCGCGCACGGCTGCTCTGTAGCGATGGCCGTCGTGCCGTACCTGCTCGCAGACGGGCGGCCGGACATCGCCCACTACCCCGCCACGGGCGAGCCACTGGGCATGGGAGTGCGGCCGGTGGTTGTCGCTGACACCACCGTGTACGCCGCCGTCTGCGTCGAGCGAATGATCAACGCCTGGCCCGAAGTGGTGCCCCGGCCCTGGCTGGTCCTGACTGCCGAGGCGCCGATCCCCTCACCACCCGCTGCCCGCTTCCGGATCCGCGCCCTCGGCGCCCGGCTCGCCGGGACCGTGACCCTCCCCTACCTGCCCGTGCTGCGGACTATCGATGACCCCGCCGAGGCACTGGAGCACAAGCCCGTGCAGGCCGCCGCCGCACGCCTGCGCCGCCACCTCGAAGGGAACTGACCGATGCCCAAGTCCACCCTCCTCGCCGGGCCCGTCCCGGTCCTGCCGGGTGCCAAGCCCACCCCGATCCCCGGCATGGCGCCCATCGTGAGCGAGCTGTTCGGCTACGGCCTCTACGTACTGGTGCTCGCGGGTTGCTGTGCGGTCGGCTACGGAGTCCTCAAGTTGGCGACGGCCGACAAGTCCCGTAGTGGTGGAGGAGCCTCCGAGCCCTTCAAATGGATGGGCGGTGGTGTCCTCTCGATCCTGCTCGCCAGTGTGTTGATCAGCATCCTCAATGGGATCGCGGCCTGAGATGGCACGCGACGGCCGCCTCAACCGCCTCATGATGCCGACCGCGTTAGTTCTCCTCCTCATGGTGGTGGGCCTGACGGGCTACGCGATGCTGTCCGGGGGCAACCCCGAACTGGACTCAGGGAAGCCCGGTGCCACGGCTGCCGCACCGTCCTCGCCCCTGCCAACGTACGAACCGCCGCGGGACTGGACCGACCCCGAGCGCTGGGCCACTCTTCCCCGGGGCGCCCGCTCCGACGGCCGTGGCAAGGATGTCGGGTTCCCGCAGACCCTCGACGGCGCCCTGGGCATGCTCGTCGCCTCGAACAGCACGCTTGTCACTCCCGACAACAGCAACAAGGCCGAGCAGCTTGCCCTGTACGAGAGCTACTTCAGCGCGGCCGACCATAGCCCCCGTCTTCGGGAGGGGCTGGAGCTGGCCGGCGGCGAGAGCGACGCCCGGCTCCGCACGGATTGGGGGCTGCCCGCCGGCGGCGAACTGCCGCCGGGCTCGTACGTCCGCGCGCACGTCATCGGCTACAAGATCATCGCGCACTCGTCCACGGAGGTCAGCGTCTGGCTGCTCTCCCGCGTGACGACGAAAGCGGGCGAGATCAAGACCGAACGCGGCTCGTACACCCGCAGCATCGCCGCCGTGCGCTGGGAACAAACCGACTGGAAGCTTTCCGTCGCCGCCTTTGAGCAAGCAAGCCGGGCCATCCAGGGCCAGGACGAGCCAGCGATCGTAGCCCCGGGCGACCCGGCGTTCAGCCCTGCGGGATGGACCGCGATCCGGGAGGCCTCGTGAAACGGCTCGCAGCGATCCTGCTGACTGCCATCACGATCCTGGCTCTGGCCCTGGTGCCACAGGCCGCAGCCGACGACCCGAAGCCGAAGAAGGAAAGCGCGGTCAGCCAAAGCGTGGACGCTAGCTGCCGGGTGGTGACCGGATCCAGCAGCCTCGGCACCGCAGTTCGCCTCCTCGGCACTGCCATCGCAGGCCGCGACGCCTGCGACGCCGTCGGCGACAAGGTCGAGGAGACGGTGGAGGAGTACTGGCAGAGCGTCTGGAACTCCGTCATCGGTGACATCATCCGCTCCGCCGTAGACGTAGTGAAGTGGCTGCTGCGCACCGTGTTCACCGTGGCCCTCCTCGGTCCCAGCCTCAAGCTGGAGGACACCGGCCTCTTCGAAGAGGACGCCAAGTTCAGCGGAATGCTGGTCTGGCTCGGCTGGGTGATCGCCGCCTTCGGCACCATGTGGAACATCGGCAAGGCGGCGTTGACGGGCAAGCCTCAGGACTGGGGCCGGGTCCTCATCGGCTACGCCCAGAACGCCCTGCTGAGCGGGGTCGGACTGACCGTCGTAGTGCTGCTGCTGAAGCTCAGCGATGCGCTGACCACCGGTTTGGTGAACACGACCTTCGAGGACAAGAGCTTCGAACGGCTCATCACGGTGCTGATGCCGGCAGCCGTCCTCAACCCGGTTCTGGTGCTCGGCATCGTCCAGGTCCTCCTGCTCGTAGGCATCGTGCAGCTGGTCCTGATCTTCCTGCGAGAGTCCGCGATCCCGATCCAGTGTCTGCTCCTGCCGATCGCCGGAGCAGGGCTGATGGGCGGGGAGTCGATGCGCGGCTGGACACCGAAGCTCGTGACCTCCATCTGCACCGTCATCGCCTACAAGCCCATCGTCGCCGCGATCATCTGCACCGGCTTCGCCGAGGTCGGCCGCTCCCACTCCTTGATCGAGTGGCTCAGAGGCGTGGCCACCCTGTGCCTGGCAGTGATCGCACCTGGCCCGCTCACCAAGCTGTTCGCACCGCTCGGGGCCGAGATCGGCGCGGGCCTCAACGGTGGTGGCGCTCTCGGAGCCGCTGCCAACATGGCCGGCTCCTACCTCGGCAAGGGCGGCGGCGGAGGACCCGACCCCGACCCGGACCCCGACCCCAGCGGAGGCGGTGGAGGAGACGCCGGCGGGACGGATGCCGTCTCGCACGCCCAGTACGTGGAGAAGTCGATGGGTCCCCAGACGCAAGGCGACCCCGCAGAGGCGGGTGATGACGCCGTTGCCCAGTCCTCACGCAACGCACAGGTGCCCGCGCAGGGCGGGCCTGAGGGAGCAGTCGGCGGCGTGGGCGGGACTGAGGCCGCCACCGGCGTGGCCGCTACCACCACGACAGCCGCTGCCACCGGCGGAGCGACTCTGGCACTCCAGGTCCTCGACGGAGTCAACGACGCCGTCCACGACGCCGCATCGACCATGGGAGACGGGGGCAGCAAAACGTGACCACCACCGAGACACCGAACGGGCTGAGAGTCGAAGGATTTCGCACACGCCAGTCCCACGGCGCGGGGAACCTGTCGAAGAACGCCACGATGATCGGCGCGGCGATTCTCGCCTTCGACGGAGTGATCGCCACCAGCGCACCGGCCAGCCTGTGGGTGACCCTGCCCGTCACCTTCTTCGGGCTCGGGCTCACCGTGGCACGCAGGCACGGGATGTCCGCGCTCGCCTACTACCGGGCCAAGGTGGCATGGAAGCTCGCCGCACGCGCGGAGGCTACGAACTATCGCAAGGTGCTGCTCGAACTCCCCTACTCGCTGGACCTGCCCGGGATGGCCGCCTCCACCACCCTGATCCAGGCCCACGACCCCACCACCGGCCGTGAAGTCGGCGTCGTCCACAACCGCCGCAGCGGCTACATGACGATCTCCACCCTTCTCGCCCCGGGCGGCAGCCTCATGGCCCAGACCGCCTCCGTGCGCTCGAACCTGCGGAACTGGGGCTCCGTTCTGGACTCGATGAGCACCGACGACCAGATCAAGGGCGCCTCGATCACCATCCAGATCACTCCCGGCGCAGGCGAGGCCCTCGGCGACGACATCGCAGCACGCCGCGACCCGAATGCCCCCGTCGTCGCCCAAGCCCTCATCGACGAACTGGTGAAAACCGCACCACGAGCCACGGCGTCCGTCGCTCCATGGATGAGCGTCATCGTCGACCCCAACGCCACCGCGACCCCACCGGCCGACCTCGCCGAGCAGGTCGCCGAAACCCTGCGGGTCGTTGACTCCCTGGATCTGTCCGGCACCGGCACTGACGTCATCCGCAGAGCCACAGCCACCGACCTGCGCCGTCTGGTCCGCTCCGCCTTCGACCCCTCCTCCTTCTTCGCCCGCGACCAGGACTTCGCCGACCTCTCCTGGGGCGAATGCGGACCCATGGCCGCCGACGAAGGATTCGAGGAGTACGCCCACGACGGCGCCGTGTCCGTCTCCTGGGTCTTGCGGGAAATGCCCAAGCGCCCCATCTCCTACAGCACCCTCCTCCCTCTGCTCTCCCCGGGGAAGTTCCAGCGCCGCATCACACTCGCCTACCGCGTCCTGGACCCCCACGAGGGCGAAGCCGTCCTGGAGCGGGAGATCAGCAACGCTGCCCAGGCCGCCGAAACCACCGCCCAGGTCAAAGGCCGCGCCCGCTGGTCGCAGAAGGCCGACTACGCCAAGGCGGAGAAGGCCGCGGCCCAGGCCGCCTCGGGCGCCCAGGTCGTCGACTGGACGCTGATGGCCACTGTCACCGCCCGCACCGCCGCCGACCTTCCCGCCGCACGGCAGGAACTCGACCGGGCTGTGAAAGCCACCCGGGCCCTGCGGATGCGCACCGCCTACGGCGCCCAGGGCTCGATCTTCGCGGCCGGCCTGCCCATCGGATACAGCCCCCTGGTCAAGTGAGGCGATCATGGCCAAGTCCACCAAGATCCCGACTACCCGTCAGGTAACTGAGCCGCCCACAAACCCCGCTCAACGCCGCGCCGAGGCCGCCGAACAGCAACGCCAACGACGTCTGCACGCTCCAAGGCTCGGCTGGGGCGGCCGGTTCGCAGGCCGCGCGCCGGCAGAGGACACCGGCACCGTCTACACCGGCCCGAGCACACAGGCAGCCGGCCTCTACCCATTCCTCCTCGGCGCCGGACTCCCCGCCCGCGGGGTCCCGCTCGGACGGGACATGCTCACCGGAGAACTGGTGTGCATCGACCCCGCCGACTGGGTCGGCAAACTCACCACCAACCCCAACGTCTGGGTCATGTCACAACCCGGAGCGGGCAAGTCCGCCCTGGTCAAACGCATGCTCATGGTCTACTCGGCCCTCGGCTTCATGCCGGTCATCCCCGGCGACGTCAAGAACGAGTACACCCAACTCGTCCAGCAGCTCGGCGGCAGCGTCGTACGCATCGGCGACGGCTCCGGCAGGCTCAACCCCCTCGACTCCGGCCCCCTGAAGAACACCGTCCGTTCCCTGCCCACGGAGCGGCGCAACATCCTGCTCGACGTCCTCAACGCCCGCCGCCTCGAAACGCTCGGCGCCCTGCTCGCCACCAAGCATGGCCTCGGGCGGGCCGCCGACGAGATCCAGCGCTCCGCCCTGACCTGCGCCGTCCAGCTCGCCGCCGACGCCTGTCCTGGCGAGGACCCGATCGTCCCCGACGTCATCACCGTCCTGCGGCAGGCACCCGAACCGCTGCGGAACAGGCTCGCCGCGCACGACTCCACCTACCAGGACCTCACCCGATCGGTCATCGCTGGCCTGGACAACCTCTGCGGCGGCCCCCTCAAGGGACTCTTCGACGGCCCGACCACCGTCACCCTCGACCTCAACAGCCCCGCCGTATCGGTCGACATCTCAGCCCTCCGCGCACGCGGCGCCGACATTCTCTCCGCAGGCATGATCGCCACCTGGGCCTACACCTACTCCAGCATCGACTCCGCCCGCTCCACCGGCCTCATGCAGCGCCGCCTCGTCCTCGACATGGACGAAATGTGGAGAGCACTGCGAGCCGGCCCCGGCCTAGTCGATGCCATGGACTCCATCGGCCGCCTCTCCCGCGGTGACGGCGACGTCACCATCTACGTCACCCACTCCACCCAAGACCTCGAATCCCTGCCCACCGAGGAGGACCGGGCCAAAGCCCGAGGGCTGATGGACCGGTGCGACGTCTGGGTCCTCGGCGCCTCGACCGACCAGGAACTCCAGCGCGTCACCGGCAAGCGACAGCTGACCGAACAGGAGCGGGCTGTCATCAACTCCTGGTCCTCTGCCACCAGCACCGGCCTCGACGCCGGAGACACGGTGCACCCCGGCCGCGGCAAGTACCTCCTAAAGATCGGCAGTCGCCCCGGCATCGCGGTCGCCATGGAGCTGACCGCCACCGAATCCCGGCTCTACCACACCGACTACAAGAAGAGGCCCGAGCGCTGATGATGACGGACTCCGACCGCAACTGGGTCGCCGGAGCAGGCCTGGTGGGAGGCGTAGTCGTTCTCTCCATCGCGACCTGGACCGGCGCCGCTCTCGGCACGCTCGCCACGATCGAGCCCGTCACCCCCGACCTCACCCCCTACACCGTGATGCGCATGGCGCGTGACTGGTCGTCCGTCTGGGCAACCTCGCCCATCGCGGCCGGCACCGGCGCGTTCCTCTTCGACCTGGTCGTCGTTGCCGCACTGGTGTGGGGGGTCAAACTCGGGCTGCGCTGGTACTACCACCCGCGCGACATGGCCACCCTCCACCAGGTCCGCGACCTTGCCCCCACCCAGGCCGCCCATACCGCCACCCGGCTGCGGGCCTCGCTCAAGGGCGTTCCGCCGAAGAAGATCGCTCCGGCGGACCGGGGCGTCCTGCTCGGCGATCACATGCCCAGCGGCGTCGAACTCCGCGGCTCCGACGAGGACACGTTCGTCGCGATCATGGCCCCGCGCGCGGGCAAGTCCACCTCACTGGCCATCCCCGTGGCCGAAGAGGCGCCTGCCGCCCTGCTCATGACCTCCAACAAGGCAGACGTCTACGCCGCCACCCTCACCTCACGGGGCAGCGTGGGCGACATCTGGGCCCTGGACACCCAAGGCGTCGCCCGCATCGAGCGAGCCATGTGGTGGGACATGCTCGCCGAAGCCCAGACGCCCGAGCGTGCCGAACGACTCGCCAGCCACTTCATTGCCCAAGTCAGCAGCGAAGGCGCCGACCCCTTCTGGTCCCAGTCCGCCAACGACCTCCTGGTCGGACTCTTCCGGGCCGCCTACCACGACGGCGCCAGCATCAAGGACGTCCTGTCCTGGGTCGCCAACCCGGCCGAGAAAGCACCCCTGCGGATCCTCTACCGACACGAACCCGTGCTCGCCGAACAGGTCGACGCCAGCATCAACATCGCCGAGGAGACGCAATCGGGCATCTTCCAGAACGCCCGCACCGCGCTGTCGGGCCTGCGCGACGAGAGGGTCCTCGCATGGGTAACCCCCGACAAGACGCGCTCTCGATTCGACCCCGAGGAGTTCGCGCTCTCTAAGGACACCCTCTACCTGCTGTCCAAGAAGGGCGGCCCTGCCTCCTCAGTCGTCGCGGCCCTCGCCGACGCGGTGTTCACCGCAGCCGCCGAAGCAGGAGAGCGCCACGGCGGCCGACTCCCGGAGCCGATGCGCGCAGTCCTCGACGAAGCGGCGAACATCTGCAAAATCGCCGACCTCCCCGACCTGTTCAGCCACCTCGGCTCCCGGGGCATCAACCCGTACGTCATCCTCCAGTCCTACCGCCAGGGCGTGAAAGCCTGGGGCGAGGTCGGCATGGACGCGATGTGGTCAGCCGCCACCAAGAAGGTTATCGGCGCGGGAGTCGACGATCCGAAATTCGTCGCCGACATCGCCACCCTCGTTGGCCAGCACACCGTCCACCGCGGCTCCTACTCCAAGAGCCGAGACGGCGGCTCCACGTCAGTCGGCGAGCAGCGAGAGCAGATCCTCGAACCCGCCGAGATCCGCGCCATGCCCAAGGGCAGCGCCCTCCTCCTGGCCACGGGTATGCCGATCGCGCAGATCCAGCTCCGCCCTTGGTACCAAGAGGAATCGATGAAGCACATCGGCCCGCAGAAGGACGCAGAGGAAGCCCTCATTACCAAGAGGGCCGTCGCCGCATACGAAGAGCAGAAGGCCGACCGCCTTGCCTGACGCCCCAGAGACCCTCCCGGGCACAGTGACCGAGGACATCGAAGACCTGAAGGCCCAGGTCAGGTCACTCGCGGCGCAGCTGAAAGGGCTCCTCTCACCTCCCGCCGAAGCGGCCGAGGCAGCCCCCGAAGCGGTGGAAGAGGGCGCGGCCGAGACCGAGGAAGAGAGCTGGCAGTTCCCGCCCTTTATCCTCCTCCTCGAACAGCCGGCCTACGACGAAGAACTCCGTGCTCTGGCCGAGTGGGTCGAAGGCGTGCTCGTCCCCGGCTACCTCGCCGAACCATCAGCCGACACCCGCTGGTGCCACCTGTGGACCGAGCACTCGGTCGCCATCGCCCGACTCCACGCCCTCTGGTTGGCCTGGCAGGAACTGACCGACCCCGCCACCTGCGGATACAGCGGGCCCAGTACGTGGCACCGAGACCACTATGACCCCTGCATGCGAGAGCTGCGCCAACCCGGCGGCCCCTTCGCCGGCTGCACCAAGGGCGAACACCAAGTTGGACACCGTCAGCCGAGCCTCGTGCCCAGCGCCTGGAGCCATGCGTAGATAAGTCGGAGGCTCCGGGCGGATTCCGGAGACGACTGTCAGTTGGAGGTCAGGCCGGGACGCTCACAGTCATCATCCTGGCTGCTGTTGGCGCAGTAGCAGCAGAGATACGTCGGAAAGGAAAGCAAGAACTAATATGAGAACAGTCAGATTACGTTTCGTAAAGCAGTTAGCCCTGATCGGCCGTCAATGTTGCGACGGGAAGCATGTTTCGTCCTGATTCGTTGACGCCAGGGATGCATAGTGGATTTTAGGGAACGTCTATGGCGCGACCTACCTCTAATAGGTGGAAAATTGTCGAACGCGGAGGCTTGGACGAAAATGTCAACGGCGGCGCGCATGGCCACGAAGGTGGAGTCGCCTTTGTGGGGTGGGTGTAGGGAATGTGGGGTGTGGGGGAGGGGCAGGGTGGGGGTGTGGTGGTGTCGGTTCCCGGGGGGTGGGATGCCTGCGGGTGTGTGGTGCGGGGGTGACAGTAACGGGACCGTGTTCCGCACCCGGTCCGTGTTTCCGGGCCGTGCCCGTGGACCTGTCTGCCGTGGGCCCCTGTCCGGTGTCACCGCGACTGTTTCCCCGACCCCACAAGCGCACCGTTTCACGCAATAGAAATTGGCAGCCAGTTAGTACGTACTGGAACAGTACGGGCTGACTGAACCGCAGGACCCCACCAACGTGACGGGCCCTTCGGACGCTATCCAGGAGCAGTCACCCATGGGAATCGAGGACCCTTCCAGCGGCACCCGCCGACGTGAACGCCTCACCTCCGCACCACGCACACGACGAATGAACCTGACGTTCAACGACGCGGAACTCAAGACCGTCCAACTGGCAGCGGCACGAGAGGGAATGTCACCCGCGTCATGGGCCGGACGACAGGTGATGGCCGTCGCGCAACACATACTCCTACCCGTCTCCCGCGACGCCGCCGACGTCCTCCGAGAGCTCATCCAGGCCCGCGTGCACCTCCGCGAGACCGTCACCACACTCCGCTCACTCACCCCCAGCACACCCGGCACCGACGCCCCCGCGCCCCGCTCGCTCACCCCTGCCGGGACGCCCGGCACCGACCCCGCCGCGTTGCGCTCGCCGACCCCTGCCGGGACGCCCGGCGCCGACGTCCCCGCGCCCTGCTCATTCACCCCCGGGACGTCTGGCACCGACGTCGCCGCGCTGCGCTCGCCGACCCCTGCCGGGACGCCCGGCATCGACCCCGCGCTGCGCTCGCTCACCCCTGCCGGGACGCCCGGTACCGACGCCGCGCTGCGCTCGCTCACCCCTGCCGGGACGCCCGGCACCAACGCTGTGCTGCGCTCGCTGACCCCTGCCGGTACGCCCGGCACCGACCCCGCGCTGCGCTCGCTCACCCCTGCCGGGACGCCCGGTACCGACCCCGCCGCACCCCGCTCGCTCACCCCCGGTACGTCCGGTACCGACCCCGCCGCGCCCCGTTCGCTCACCCCCGGCACGCCCGGTACCGACGCCCCCGCGCCCCGCTCGCTGACCCCTGCCGGTACGTCCGGCACCGAGGCCCCCGCGCCCTGCTCACTCACCCCCGGCATGTCCGGTACCGACGCCGCGCTGCGCTCGCTCACCCCTGCCGGGACGCCCGGCACCAACGCTGTGCTGCGCTCGCTGACCCCTGCCGGTACGCCCGGCACTGACCCCGCCGCACCCCGCTCGCTGACCCCCGGGACGTCCGGTACCGACGTCCCCGCGCTGCGCTCGCTGACCCCTGCCGGTACGTCCGGTACCGATGTCCTGGAGTCGGCTGGTACCGCGATCGAAGCAGCCCTGGCGGCGATCGCCCGTGTGGACACAGCGACGGCCGCGGTCATACGGGAACGACGCTCCCGCTCATGATGCCGAAGAAAGCCAACAGCGGTACCACGACGATCGATCTCCTGCACTACCTCTTCGGCCCCGGTAAACGTGACGAGCACACCGACCCTCACCTGATCACCGGCTGGGACCCGGACCTGCCCTGTCCCGCACGCCACCCCGACCGCATGACGCTCACCGACCTCGCACGGCTTCTGGACGCCCCCGTGGAGGCGCTGCGCGGCCCGAAGCCGGCGGAACACATCTGGCACGTCGCGGTCCGTAACCACCCCGACGACCGCACCCTGTCCGACGCCGAGTGGAGCGAGGTCGCCACCGCCATGGTCCACGCCGCCCGCATCGCGGAACACGGCGACGAACACGCCTGCCGCTGGATCGCCGTACGGCACGCGGACGACCACATCCACATCGTGGCCACCCTCGCCCGCCAGGACGGACGCCACCCCCGCCTCCGCGGCGACATCCCCGCTCTGCACGCCGCCGCCCGCGCCTTCGAGACCGCCTGGGGTCTGACCCCGATGTCACCGCTGGACCGCACCGCGCGCCGCCGGCCCGTCACGGGCGAGGCCGAGAAAGCCGCCCGCCGCGGCCTGACCGAAACCGCCCGCGACTCCTTGCAGCGCACGGTCCGCCAGGCCGCCGCACTCGCCCACGGCGACACGGACTTCCTCGACCGCCTCCGCGACGCCGGCCTGCGCGTACGGACACGCCACCACGACGACGGAACCCTCCTCGGCTACGCGGTCGCGCTGCCCGGCGACCGCGCCGACAGCGGAACCCGCCCGGTCTGGTTCGCCGGCAAGACCCTCGCCTACGACCTGTCCCTGCCCCGCGTCCGCGAACGCTTCACCCCCCTCCTCACCCCAGCCCACTGGACACGCGCCGAGCACCGCATCCGCGAAGCGTCCGCACTCCTGGCCCGCGCCGGACAAGACGAAGGAGCGGGCGACGTCGCCGCGCTCGGCGACCTCCTGACAGCCGCCGCCGCCCACGCCCCCGCTCTGGTCCGCGACCGGATCCAGGCAGCCGCCGACGCCTTCGAACAAGCCGCCCGCGCCCCCACCACCCGCTCCCTCGAAGGCCGCGCCCGCGCCGGCTGGCGCGCCTCGGCCAGGGCCCTGGAACAAGCCCCACGCGCCGCCCGCGGCGGCGGGACCGCGCTCGTCCTCACCCTGCTGACCGCCCTCGTCGAGGCAGTGGAAGCCGCAGCCGACTGGCACCGCGCACAGGCCTTCCGCGCACAGGCGAAAGCCGCCTCCCAGGCCGCCGTCCTGCTACGGGAAGCAGCCGGCCCGACCGGCCCCCCGCCCTCGACAACGAAGCCACGCACCGGCCAAGCGGTGCACCCCGTACGGACCGCGCGGACATCCGGGCGTGGCCTGCCCACCACCCCATCCGTTACCGCAGTACCAGCCCGCCCACGCCCGGACCCCGGGCGTCCCTCCCCGGACCCCGGCGCCCCGGGCCCGTCCCGCACACGCTGACCCCCACCCGCGCTGACCCACCCGCGCTGACCCACCCGCGCTGACCCGCCCGCGCTGACCCCCGCCCGAGGGAGCTCCCCGCCGATGACCTACCCGCCCCAGCCCGAACCGTTCGCCGAAGCCCTCGCGGAAGCCGCGCAGACCGCGGCCATGGCCTACCGGCTGATGATGACCATCACCGACGCGGTCCGCCGCGCCACCCAAAAACGCCTCACCGGCAAGGAGGAGGAACTCAGCCAGGACGCGCAGCAGATGGCTCCCAGCTGGGCGGCCGACCAGCTGCGCGGCGCCCTCCAGAATGACGTCCTGGCCGAGCTCATGAACGGGGCGGACTGGCCGGTGATGGCCCGCCAGCTCGTCGCCCTCCACCAGGCAGGAGTCGACCTGGACACCTTCCTGCCGCAGATGGGCCGCATGACCGCAGGCGTCCACCAAGCCGTCGCCACGAACGCGGCCCGGACGAAGGCGGAGGGCACCGACCGCTGGGCCGACCTACTGACATCCACGATGCCCCAGGGCCTGGTACGCGACGCGATCCTCGCCTCCCCGGCCTGGCCCGACATCGCGGCCGCGATGGCCCACCTCGACACCAAGGGCATCGACGTCACCCGCATCCTCGTGGACGCCCACGCAGCCGGCACAGGCGTCGACCAGGCCATCGCCGCCGTCACCACCGCAGCCGCCCAAGCACCCACCCCCACCCCCGCGGCGACCCCCACCCCTGCCCCGGCCACCCCGGCGCCGGCCGTCCCGGCGGCGACCCCCACCCCCACGCCGACCGACCCCCGTGTCCTCGCACCCGCCACCGCACCAGGGACCGCGCCGACCACCACACCCGCGCCCGCCACACCCACTCCCGCCCCGGCACCGCCGACGGGGGAGCCCGCCGACCCGTGGGCGCCTCCCGCGAGTACGGACGCGAAGCGCTCCTGGGGTCCCCTGACTGAGGGCCTGAACATCCCCCGGGACCTTGATCTCGGTAACCGGGCCAAGGCCCTGGAACAGCTCGGCGTCAGGCCAAGGGCGCACGCCGCGATCGTCGGCGCCGTCAAGGACGCCCTTCCCGAGACACAAGCCGGCCTCCTCATCAGCTCCCGCCCATGGCCCCTGCTCGCCCACCGCATGAACCACATCCACGACCAGGGCGGCACCACCCTCCTCACCGCACACCTGACCCGCCTCACCACCGACACCACCTGGCAGGACGGCCCACCCTCCACCACCACCGGACGCCTCATCGACGCCACCCTCAACTCCCTGACAACACCACCCTCCACACCGGCCACGCCCGCCTCCCGGAGCCGTGTCTCCCCGACCACCGCCCGCTCCCGCTCCACCACCACACCCACCACCACCCCGGGACAGCCGGCCCCGACACAGACCGCCCTCCCCGCCCACCGGCAACAGACCACACCGGCCAAGACCACGGCGCGCACACGCTGACGGCAGCCAACTCCCACCCGACAGGCCGAGACGCGGTGCCCGGGCATCCAAGGAGGCACGTAGGGCGCGTACGGGCGACGCCGGGCACCGAAGCGCCCGAACGCCCTCACCGGCATTGGGGGAGTGGCGCCACGCCATGAAACAGCATCAGGTCACTGCGCCCAGAGCACAGCCGCGCCAACGCCGCCCAGCAGCACGGCACCCATGAGGAGCGAGGCCGTGACCGACGTGTCCACCGCCTGACCCGCGAACCGCGCCATCACGACAGTGAGCACGGTTCCGACAGCGCACACGGCCGCCCCCGCCAAGGTGAGAACTACCAGTGAGGTCACGACTGCTCGATTCGCCAGGTGAGAGCCGCCCGGAAGACAGCGACTCGCGGGCCAGTGTCGCCGTCAAGAAACGGCACGCTCAGCGGCATCCGGCGAGGCCACCAGCCCCGCGCCCGCAGCTCCAGACGCTTGACACCTGCCTGCTCGCCGCCGGGCCACAGCACCCGGATCAGCACCGGCTCGAACTCAAAGGACGTCGTCACGTGCTCACCGTAGAAGCCGACGCACGGCATGCGACGTGCATCACCCCGCGTCACACGTTGGTGGCGACCGCCCCATAACTAAGGCGTAGGACCCACGCCGGTCTCGTCCCGTAGCAGCGCCTCAGGCCGCACTCAATACCTCCACCCCGGGTGTTTCCCCAGGTCAGATATTGAATGCGGCCTTCGCCATGCCCATCGTGACCAGAGCTTGCGCAGCTTGGTCCTGCGGCCGTCACTGTGCCTCCCAGCCGCCCCAGCACGGTCGGCTCGACAGCCCATGGGACCAGCACGCGACGCAAGCACCCCCGGACCGCTCACCTACCGCCCACGCCGAACTCCGGCGCCCCAGACACCCGAAGGGATCCACCCAGCCATGAGCACCCACCAGCACAACCCCGCCTCCATGCCCGACCCCGCGCAGCAGCCGACCGCCCCGGCCGTCCCGCCGCAGCAGCCCACCGGCGCCGGCCCGGACCCCAAGCCCTGGACCACAGGCCAGATCGTCCACAGCGGCCTGACCGCCCTCCAGCTCCTGGCCGTCGGCGGCCTGATCCTCCGTCAGGCCCCCGGGATGGTCCCGGTCGTCGACGCGCTCGGCTCCCTCGCCGGAGGCCTCGGAGGAATCGTCGTCATGTTCCTCACGCTCCGATCGGCCCGCCGCCGGTGACCCCGAACCCGGCCCCGCGCCGCAGCGCGCGGGGCCGGCCGCAGCACGCGGGCAAGCCCTTCCGCAGTGCCCTGCGCAAGCCACGACACCTCTTTGTACGCGGAAGCCGTACGACGAAGCTGCCGGCCGGACGCCAGAGCCGGCAACGACCACCACCGCTGCACAACGCGCTCCATACACAGACCACGCCCCAGCCACGAGTCCGCTCACCAACGCACTTCACGTCATCAGCACCGCCGACGCTGCGCCCCTCCGATCCTGTGGCCTCTATGGAGCCTGACCGAGCCAACGCTGGCGAAGTACCCCAGGAACCCGCCCACACGCCGCCCTGACGACCTTTCACCTTCAAGTCGACTCCGCCATAAGGGTGACGACCAATCGCCCCTCAGATCGCCACACAGCGACTCTCGCCCGCCAGGCGAGATCAACGCCACCCGCACGGTGATCAAGGCGCCTCGCGCACAGGTCGTGCCCCTCACCCCACCTGGGCCCAGCCGCTGAAGCCGCGGCTGCCCACAGCCCTCGGGGGAGCGGCCGCCCCGGCGCGCCCGATGCGGTCCGCAAGGACGCCCCGACCACGCCAGCCGGCCGGGCGCGCACAGGCAGCAGATTCTCTGTCGAGAAGAACTTCATGCCGTAGTCCGACATCCCGCAGGAGCTCACCGAGGTCACCTGGTTCCGAGAGGACCACGCACGGCATGGCCCGCCGCTTCCCTCGGGGCATCCCCGGCGACCGTATGAAGCACGTCGACTACGAGACGGACGACGCCGTCACGAAGGTCTTCCCCGGGGACTTCTTCGTCATCACCGATGACTTCCTCGTCATCACCGGCTACATCAAGCGAGCCCCCCGGACCGCCCGGCGCTGCTACGAGCTCCCGCACGCCCGCCTCGAACCCGATCTGCACCGGACGTTCGCCTACGGCCCGGCCAAGCGGCGATGAGACACAGCCCATGAGCTCGGCGAAGTCCTCGGCCTGCGCCGTCCCCGCAACGAGGTCGGCCGGCTGCGAGGAGTGGACCTTCTGCCCGGCGGCATGCCCTGCCCGCCCTTCTCCTTGTCGAGTTCCGGGGGCCGAGGTGGTAGAAACGCGGAGAGCCCGCCGTTTCCGGCGGGCTCTCAACGGCACTTGCCACCGGGCTTCCGGAGGGGGCCACCCCCCGGAACGCCCGATGATGCTGAAGTCCGGGCGAGTTCAAGGCCCACGTCCAGCACGAAGTATGTAACCGGTCCTACTGCCGAGTTATGCCGCAGATTTACGGGTTCTTCCGTCAGTGGAAGGCCGGAACCCTGAATTTACGGGTTCTTGGCCGCGTAAAACGTGATTCCGTGAGGGATCCGTCACACTCCGTGCCCGCCCGGGTGATCAACTCGCTCACCTGCGCTAGCCCTGATCGATTTCCCCACGGATAAGGGTTGTTGGGCGACTGTCACACGTGTCGGTACAGTTCTGGGTTACCGGTCGCAGGAGACCGCCCCCCGGGGGCAAATCTTCGGCTGGTGCTGCCAGAAGTCCGAAGAGTTCAGATGGCGGTCTCCGGCTCCATGCCGGGCTCGACTGTCTCCCCTCGCCAGGGACCGACAGTCGAGCAGCCGACCGCCCCTCACCCATAGGGGTTCGCTCTGTCCACGCCTGCGCTGATCACGGCGGCGGTGCTCTTCCTGATCGTTTTCGGGACCACCTGCTACGCGATCTTCCACCTCAAGTCCACCCCCGTCCGCATCGCCGCCGTCCTGCTCGCCATGGGCACGCTGATCGCCGCGATGGTCCCCATCATCCGGATCCTTGCCGAGCCCGCGCCCCAGCCCGCCCCGGCACCCATCGCCGCCCACGCGCCCGCCACCCCCACCCCCGGGCCCGTCCTCGACGGCCGTGTCCGGAAGGGGAACTGACATGGCGACGCCCAGCGACGAGTCCCGTCCCCGCCGCAGCAACGTCGAGGTCCGCCTCGGCCGCTACTTCGGACTCCTCGGAGTCGGCGCCGAAGCCGCCGCGGCACTCGCCGCCGGCAGCTACCTCCACCGCACCCCCGTCGGCCGCGTCCGCTACAGCGGCCGCCACTCCTACGTCGACATCATCATGAGCGGCGTCGTCCTTGAGGAGCAGCGGCTGTGGGCCGGCGAGTACTGGGTCGGCGACCTCGACATCTTCCGGGAGCCCACCCAGGGCTACCAGCGGACCGTGGTCGACTTCCTCTCCTCGGCCTGGGTCATCCGCATCTCCCGCGAGGTCCTCCGCAGCTGGGCCGTCCGCGACCTCACGGTCCAGCGCATGCTCTACCACGTCCAGACAGGCCGTCAGGACGTCATGAACATCGTCTACGGGCTCGACCAGCGCTCTACCCTCGCCCGCGTCGCGCAGCTCCTCGACTACCTCGGCCACACCCCGCACCTCCTCGACGAGGTCGGCCTCCTCCCCCGCGGAGGGGCCGTCATCCACGGACCGACCCAGAAGCACCTGGCCGACACCCTCGGCCTCAGCCTCGCCTCGGTCGAGAAGAGCATGAACCTCCTCCGCAAGCACGAGATCCTCGCCTCCGCCGGCGGAGGCAGGGCCCACCGCACCTACCGCATCGAGAAGCCCCAACTGCTCGGTGCCGTCGCCGACGGCCACCTCCCCACAGCGGCCTGACACCACCGCCCACCCCGTTGGCCGTCCCCTGATCAGCTCAGGGGACGGCCAACGGCGTTGGACGCAACCTCGGCATCGCCCGGACGGTTGAGACCGGATGAAGCCCCTCGTGATGACCGTCGGCCACCTCCGCGACGTCCTGGACCTCCACGACGCAGCCGACGACCTCCCCATCGAAATCCACGCCGACATCCGCGACGGCGAATACGCCTCGGTACTCCACCTGGAAGCGGTCGAGTTCACGTCCACCATCCCCAAAGGAACCATCCGAGAAGAAGGGGTAACAATTCCACCAGGACGCGGATACGTGATGAAAGTTGTTCTCTCAGCTTGCGTCGGGAGAGAGAAATATGCGCGCAAAAGCAAGCTGTCCCCGACCACCTGATCCAGGCACGGCAGATCTGCCCAGGACGGCATGGTGAGCGAGCTGACCGGGACGACAGGGCAGACCGCGGTAAAGCTCGACCTGTGAGCCTCACAGCCTCTTTTCCCAGGTGAACCTGTTCTGCCAGACTGCGAGTGAGCGGTACTCACCACGTGGGACCGGCCCGCAGGCCCCACGTGGCATCCACGGCCAGGCCGAGCTCCTCGCCCTCGCCCCAACCGGCCGCAGGGCCGCGCATCCTGAATTCAGGTCAGAATTAGAAGCGCATCAGCTGGAACCCGGACCGGAATTTTAAGCAGAAACCAAAAACAAGCCGCACTGAAAATCAAGGCGCCCCCACCCCCAGCCAGCCGCTTTTCCGGGTATTCGCGGAGCGAATACCCGGAGGGGAAATCGCGGAGCGATTCTCCCCAGGAATCGCGGAGCGATTCCCCAACTCTCGCGCGGAGCGCGAGAGTTGACGCCCCGTAGGGGCGTCGCGTCGCGTCTGCGGAGCAGACCGCGCAGATCGGAAGAGCGTCGGGGAGGGAAAGAGTGTTTAATCCAGCGTGTATATATCTCTTGTCGACCAATCAATAAAAAAGTGAGGTCGCCGCGGGCGG
>NZ_JBEOXR010000054.1:0-60334 GCF_040296665.1 Streptomyces sp. NPDC002057 | reverse complement strand
CTCCACCCCCATCCCCACATCCTTATTTTCTTCGTGGTTGTGTGTTTTTACGCGTTGGGCTGTGCGTACCGCCGGGGCCCGTACCCCCACATCGGCCGGGGCCCCCCCCTTCAACCGGGGGGGCCGCCGTCGTGTCCGAGGAACGGGAACGAGGAACGTGAAAACAGGACGACCGGAATGTGGAACGACCGGAATGCAAAGTTCCTGGAATATCGAACGCCCGGAATACGGGAACGGAATTCAGTCGGCCCGGCCGGCCCGTGCCGCCTCGGCGACGAATTCGTCGATCTTCGCCCGGCGGGTCAGCCCGCCGTTCACGGCCCAGTTGCCCTCCGGGATCTCGTTCACGACGAGCCAGACGACGGTGTCGGGCCCGGTCGCCTCCTGGACGTACCGGGTCAGCTCGACGGAGAGCGCCTCGTTGCGCTCGGGCGTGAGGAAGCCCTTCAGCGGCGTGACCACGACCAGGACGCCCGGCGGCGTGCCGGCCCCGGTGGTCGCGAGCCCCTTGGCGGCCTCGCGGACGTACACCCAGGTGGCGGAGGCAAAGAAGTCGGTACGGGGCAGCCCCATGGCGGTCAGCACGGCGTCGGCGACCTGCTGCTGCAGGACCTCCGCGGCGGCCCCGGACAGGGCGCCCTCGGGAACGGTTATCTCGACCAGCGGCATGGCGACTCCCCAGCATGTGTGTGTACGGATATGGGTGCGGGTGTGGTGACGACTACGGGCGCGCGGAAGGATCAGCAGGCCAGCGCGGCTTCGAACCGGTCGATGGCAGCGGCCAGTTGGGCGCGCCGGCGGATGTCGAGCTTGCGGTAGATCCGGGTGATGTGCAGTTCCACGGCCCGGGTCGACACCGTGAAGGACTCGGCGATCTGCTTGTTGGTCAGTCCGTCGAGCATCATCGTGGCGATGCGCCGCTCGTGGGCGGTCAGTTCCTCACGGACGGCGGCCTCCTCGCGGAGGGCCGGCGGGACGGTGGGCGGGACGACCGGGGCGGCCACCGGGCGGATGGCCGGCGGGACGGGCGTCAGGACGCCCCCGCGTATTCGTTCGTGGGTCCCGGCACCGCCGGTGGACCGTTCGAGACCGGCGAGCACGACGTGCCCCATGACCGCGTTCCATTCGCGGACGCGCAGTTCGGAGATGACCTGGGCCTGCGCGTACGGGTCGGCGTAGAGAACCCGTAACAGCGTGCGGCGGTCACGGGCCTCGCAGACCAGGAGTTCCCCGGTGCCGTCCCGCCATGGGCCGCCACCGAGCAGGATGCCGCGGGCGGTCATCCTTTTCCAGTAGGTCCGGTGAGCCTCTCCGAAACTCAACCGGTCCGTCTCATTACCACGGAAAACGAGTTCGACCACAAAAGCCACGTACGACTCCCCCAGAAAGGCCGGATGTTTCCACTTGTGACGCTACCACCCACCACCCGCCCCATGAATGAACACAATGTTGCGGGCGGCGGCCCGGCATTTCCTGGGCATCCTGAGGGAATGACGCGCACCCGGCCGCCGAAAACGGCCGGGTATCGCCTTGTGCTGCCGATTCTCGACGGTGGTCGGCTAATCGGCGGCTGCCCCGGTCGGTACGGGGGCGGCCTCGGGCTTCGGCTCGGGAGCCGGGCGCGGCTTGCGCCGGAGCAGACCCGTGGCCGCGAGCACGGCCGCCGCCCCGATCCACACGGTCCAGCCGAGGGGCTCGTCGAGCACCACGGCGCCGAGGACGACGGCCACGGCGGTCATCAGATAGGTGACGGTGGAGGCCACGGTGGGCCCGTCCTTGATGATCAGCTCGAAGTTGAGCAGCGCGGCGAAGCCGGTGCAGACCACGCCGAGGACCAGGACCGCGATCACCGAGTCGGTGCGCCAGGTGATGGTCTGGAGCCCCAGGAAGGGGAAGGCGACCAGGAGCAGCACGGTGGCCGCGCTGAGCTGTCCGCCGGCGAGCATCAGGGGCGGAATGCCCCTGCCCACGAGGAACTTGCCCATGTAGGCGAAGCTGGCGCCGAAGCTGATCGAGCCGAGGACGAAGCAGAGGATGCTCCACCCCGTGCCGGCCGAGGCCGAGTTCCACGGCGAGGCGATGAGGGCGGTGCCGCCGAGACCGAGCAGGACGCCGCCGGCCTTGAAGCCGGAGACCCGCTTCTCCTGGCCGAGGAGCAGGGCCGCGGCGAGGGTCCAGATCGGGGCGCTGCCGTTGACCACGGCGGCGACGCTGCTCGATCCGGCGATCTCGCCCTCGGCGTACAGGGTCCACGGGACGGCGTTGCCGAGCAGCGCGGCCACGGTCAGATGGCCCCAGGTGGCGGCCTCCTTGGGCAGCCTGAGCCCCTTCGCGTATCCGATGGCGAGAATGACGACGGCGCCGAGGGCCAGCCGGATCAGGACCATCTGCACGGGCGAGAAGCCGTACCCGGCGATCTTGATCCAGAGGAAGACGGAGCCCCAGATGAGGCTCAGCGCGGCCAGCCGCGTGTACGTGGCTTTGGACATGGGTGTTTACCGCTCTCCGAAGACAGGGCTCCGCAAGGAGGTGGGGGAAGAGGAGGAGTGAGGGGACGCGGAGCTCTCCGCGGTACGGGAACGAGCCTCGCACCGGCGGCCGGGCCGGTCCAGCAACGGCTGGTGGACGGTACCGTCCACCAGCCGTGGCGAATCGCGTACGAGCGGGTGGGGCGCCCCGGGACCGAGGTCGGCGGCCCGACGGGACCACGGCCGAGGCCGCCTCCGCCGGTCGGCGGCCCGACGGGACCACGGACGAGGCCGCCTCTTCCGGTCGGCGGCCCGACGGGACCGGGGACGAGCCGCCTCCGCCGGTCGGCGGGCCGATGGCACCGGGGACGAGCCGTCCCCCGCCGGTCAGTGGGCGACGGCCGCCCTGGCCGCCGTGCGGAGCGCGTCCAGCACGGCGGCGATCTCCGGGGAGGTCTGGCTGCCCTCGCGTACGGCCGCGAAGACCGTGCGCGAGGGAGCCCGCTCGCTGAACGCGCGGATCGTCACCTCGGGCCGCGGGACCGGCTTGGCCAGTCGGGGCACCAGCGCGACCCCGAGGCCGAGCCGCACCGCCGCGAGCGTGGCGTCCCAGTCGCCGATGGCGTGGGAGGCCTGCGGGGTGAAACCGGCCGCCGTACACGCGGCGACGCCGATGTCATGACAGAGGCCCGTGGTGGCGAAGATCCAGGTCTCGTCGGCGAGGTCGCCGAGGAGCAGCCGCTCGCTGCCGAGGAGCCGGTGCCCGGCCGGCAGGGCGATGTCGAAGGGGTCGTCGCAGAGGACGACCCGGTGGAAACGGCCGTCGGAGCGGCCGTCCTCGCCCCCCGTGCCCGGGGCGCGCGTGGTGTCCGCGGAGATGACGACGTCCGTCTCGCCGCGCTGGAGCAGGGAGAAGCTCTCCGGCGGGTCGACCTCGGCGAGGGAGGTCCGCAGCAGCGGCCGCGTCTCCCGCAGCCGCGCCACGGCGGGCAGGATCAGCGCGGAGAGGGTCGTGGAGAAGCCGGCGACGGCCACCTCGCCGCGCTCGCCGCTCTGGTGGGCGGCGAGCTCCGCGCGCATCTGCTCGACCTGGGTGAAGACGGCGTCGGCGTGCCGGAGCACGATCCGCGCCGCCCCCGTGAGCCGCAGCCGGCGCCCGGAGGGTTCGGTGAGCGGGACGCCCAACTCCCGCCCCAGGGCGCTGATCTGCTGCGAGACGGCCTGCGGGGTGAGGTGGAGCGCCTGGGCGGCCGCGCTGACGGTGCCGCGTTCGCTGAGTTCCCTCAGCACCCGCAGTTTCCGCAGGTCCAGATCGGACACGTCCCGCACCCCCTCCCGCTGCCGCCGCTCGGTCATCGTACGCAGCCGGCGTCCACGTCGATGACCTCCTTGACCAGTGTCTCCAGGACGTCGAGGTCCCGCGCGGTGCGGCCGGGTTCGCGCCGGTCGCCCGGGTAGGTGGGGTCGAGGACGACGGCGTGGGCGCCCAGGTCCTGGAGGAGTCCGAGGTCGTCGGCGATCTGGGCCTGCGTGCCCTCGCCGAGGAGCCGGCCGGGACCGAGCGGCCGGGGGGTGACGCGGAGTTTGATCCGGGGGCAGACCTCGGGCACGGGCCGCTCGTGTTCCTCGGCGACCTGGCGGAGCGTGGGCAGTCCGACGCCGAGGAGCCAGTCGCCGGAGACGGAGGTGGGGTGCCAGGCGTCGCCGAGGCGGACGGCCCGGCGGAGCGCTCCGTAGCTGTGTCCGCCGACCCACACGGGCGGTCCGGGCCGCTGCACGGGGAGCGGCCCGGTGTGCACCTCGCGGAAGGAGACGTGGGCGCCGTCGAAGGAGGCGACCTCGTTCGCCCAGCAGGCCTTGATGGCGGCGAGGTACTCGTCGCTGATGGCGCCGCGCTTGCGGTACGGCACGTCGAGGACGGCGAACTCCCGGGCGGCCCAGCCGGCGGCCGCGCCGAAGACGAACCGGCCGTTGCTGAACCGGTCGATGTTGGCGGCGACGCGCGCGGTGTGCACGGGATGCCGGTACGGGAGGATCGTCACCGTCGTGCCGAGCCCCACGGTCCTGGTGACGCCGGCGAGCCAGGCGAGGGTCGCGAAGGGGTCGTAGAACGGGGCGGGGAAGAGGTGCTGCACGTCCGGGGTGAGCGCCACGTGGTCGGAGACCATCGCGTAGTCGTAGCCCATCGACTCGACCCGCAGCGCCCAGTCGGCGAGGGCGTCGGGGGTGGCCTCGGGCCCGTAGTTGGGCAGATTGACGCCGAACTTCATGGGGCGTTCCTTTCCAGGGCCTCGGCCGCGGTCGCGTCCGCGGCTCCGGTCCCGTGGGCGTGGTCCGTGGTGGCGCGGCCGGCCCGGGCGTCGCTCCGGGCGAGCGCGCGCACCGCGGTGAGGTGGAAGAGGACTCCCGCGAGCGCGACCCCTGCGGCGGGGAGCGGGAGCCAGCGGGCGTCGAGCCCGTGGGCGAGGGCGAGGCCGCCGAGCGCGGAGCCGACGGCGCCGCCGAGGTAGGTGGCGGAGCTGTTGAGCCCGACGGCGGCCGCTCCCCCCTCGCCGCCCCGCGCGAGCAGCCGGTGCTGCTGCGGGACGACGAAGGCCCAGCCGACCGCGCCCCAGACGACGAGGGGCAGCAGGACGAGGCCGGGCACGGAGCCGGTCCAGGGCAGCAGGGCCAGGGCGCCGCCGAGGGTGCCGAGGAGGGCGACGGCGAGGAGGGCGGGCCTTCCGGTGCGGTCGACGAGGGTGCCGGCGAGGAGGCTGCCGCAGACGCCGCCGATGCCCCAGACCCAGAGGTACGGCACGGCGCTGCCGACGTCGGCGACCCGGTGGAGGACCGGTTCGAGGTAGGTGTAGAGGCCGAGGCTGGCGACGGTCTGGGTGAAGGTGACGGTGACGACGACGGCGACCCTGGGCTTGGCGAGGGCGCCGAGCCGGGCGCGCAGGGAGGGCGCGGCGGCCCCTCGGACGTCGGGGAGCCCGGTGGCGACGCCGGCGAGGGCGAGCACACCGAGTCCGGTGATCAGCCAGAGGGCCGTGCGCCAGCCGGAGTGGGCGGCGACGAGCAGCCCGAGCGGCACGCCGAGGACGGTGCCCGCGCTCATTCCGCCGAGGACCAGGCCGAGGGCGCGTCCGCGCCGCTCGGGTGGCACGAGGGCGACGGCGGCGGTGGCCGCGGCCGGGACGAAGAGCCCCGCTCCCGCGCCGGCGAGGGCCCGGGTGCCGAGGAGCCCGGCGTACGAACCGGTCAGTGCCGTACCGGTGTTGGCGAGGACGAAGACGACGAGGGCGGTCACCAGGACGGTGCGGGTGCCCCAGCGGGCCAGGACGGCCGAGAACAGCGGCGCGGCCACGGCGTAACAGAGGGTGAAGGCCGTGACGGACTGGCCCGCGAGGGAGACGGAGACGTCCAGGTCGGCCCCGATGCCGGGGAGCAGTCCCGCCATCGCGTAGGCGTCGGTCCCGATGGCGAAGGAGCCGAGTGCGAGCAGGGCCACCGCGCGAGTGCCGCCCATCACACCCCCTTGTTTCTCGTGTGCGTACGTCGTGCCGAACAGCCCTGCGGACGCTACTGACCGTGCGTGGCGCTCGCAGCACACAACGCCGAAGAGGGTTCGGAGTTCCGCAGCCTCGCGCCCCCGCTCCTCTGGAATCGGCCGGTCACGGGCCTACGGTGGACCGATCGAGGAACCCCAGGAGGGAGTCCACCGTGCTCGACCTGTCCGTCATCAACGCGATGTTCCCGCCAGATCTCCCGGAACCGGCCGACTGGGAGCGGCGGTTCGGGCCGCGCGCCCTGCCGGAGGGTGCCGAGGTGACGCGCTTCGCCCCGAGCCCCACCGGACATCTGCACATCGGCGGCCTGTACACGGCCGCCGTGGCGCGTGCCCTGGCCCACCAGTCGGGCGGCGTGCACGTGCTGCGCGTCGAGGACACCGACCGCTCCCGCCAAGTGGCGGGCGCGGCCGAGGAGTTCTCCCGGCTGCTCGGCGCCTTCGGGCTCGCCCCCGACGAGGGCGGGGTCGCCGGGGACGGCGACTGGGGCCCATACCTGCAGTCGGAGCGCCGGGACGTCTATCTCAGCCATGTCCGGGAGCTGCTGCGGCGGGACCGGGCGTACCCCTGCTTCTGTGGCAAGGAGCGGCTGGCCCGGAGCGCCGAGGAGCAGCGCGCGGGCCGCTCCCCGATCGGCTACTACGGCCGGTGGGCGCCCTGCCGGACGCTGGCCCCGGAGGAGGCGGCGCGGCGGCTCGCGGCGGGCGAGCCGTACGTGGTGCGCTTCCGCTGCCCGTACGAGTTCCCCGGCCGGGTCCGGTTCACGGACCGGATCCGCGCCTCGGTCACCATGCAGGACAACGGCAACGACATCGTGCTGCTCAAGTCCTCGCAGGAGGAACTCCCGCTGCCGACCTACCACTTAGCGCATGTCGTGGACGACCACCTGATGCGGGTGTCGCTCGTGGTGCGCGGCGAGGAGTGGCTCTCCTCGACCCCGGTCCACCTGCAGCTGCACACGGCGCTCGGCTTCGAGCCGCCGTCGTACGCGCACCTCGCGCCGCTGATGAAGGCCGAGGGGCCCTCGCGCCGCAAGCTCAGCAAGCGCAAGGACCCCGAGGCGTCGGTGGACTACTACCTGGCCGCCGGGTATCCGCCGGCCGCCGTCCAGCACTATCTGCGCGGTCTCGCCAACATCCGGCTCATGGACGTCCCCACCGCCGAGGCGCTCGCCGCCCCCGTCCGGCTCGACGGCATGCGTCCCTCGGGGCCCCTGCTCGATCTGCCCAAACTCCATTCCTTGAGCCGGGAGTTCATCGCCTCGCTCACGCCCGACGAGCTGTACGGGCAGCTGCTCGCCTGGGCGGAGGACCACGACCCGGAGCTCGCTTCCGTCCTCGCCCGCCACCGGGGCCTCGCCCTGGCCGCCGTGGCCGCGGGCCGGCCGGAGGGCGCGCCCGCCCGGAAGGACCTGGACCGCTGGTCCTGCTTCCGCGACCGCTACGGCTTCTTCTTCGCGGAGCTCTTCGTGTCGCCGGCCGCCGACGACGACCGGTACGGCGGTCTCGACCCGGAGTCCGTCCGCCGGATCGCCGCCGGGTTCGCGGGCGAGGCGCTCGGGGCCGCCACGCCCGAGGAGTGGTACGCGGCGCTCCGCGCCCTCGCCGAGCGGCACGGCCACGCCCCGGACACGGCCGCCTGGCGCCGGAACCCGGAGGGCTGGGCGGGACCGCCGAGCAGGGTCGCGAACGTGGTGCGGGTGGCGCTCACCGGTGCCACCCGCAGCCCCGACCTGTTCGCGGTGGCGCGCGCCCTGGGCGCGGACGAGGTGCTGCGCCGCCTCACCGCCGTGGCGGGGTGAGACGGCGCGGCACCGGAGGGGCGAGGGGCGTCCGGCACCCGGTACCCGCCCCCGGCACCCGCGAGGGCGCCCGGGTCAGTCCAGCGGCAGGCTCCGGTCCGCGGACCGGACGCCCGGGGCCGTCGGCGCCGGGATCTTGAGCAGGCCCTTGTCGCTGGAGCTCGCGGGCGCGTCCGCGCCGACGGGCGTCGTGGTCATGGGCCGGGCGGCGGCGCACCGCTGCTTCTCGGCCTCGGACATGGGCCCGGTCCGCTGGAGCAGCCGGTCGGGCACCGCCCGGGAGGGCCCGTCGACGACGGCGTGCAGCCGGTAGTCGTCCTTCTTGCTGACGAACCAGCCCTCGACCCGCTCGCGGCTCGGCTGCATCTCGACCCAGCTCACCTCGCCGGGCTGGATCCTCTCCACGACGGTCCGCTGGTCGCTGCTGAACCACTGCCAGGGCCGCTGCCAGCCCTTCTCGTAGGCGAGGGCGAACTGGGTGGCCATGGGCCGCTCCTTGACCCGCTTCTCGTCCTCCTCGCGTACGCCGGACGTGGGCAGCCTGGCGACCTCGTTGAGCGGCAGGTTCGCGTCGGCGTAGGTCTGGGAGACGCTGTCGTGCCCGCGCTCGGCGTACGAGAGCAGCCGGGAGTGCTCCAGGGCGTTGCGGGTGCAGTTGACGAAGGCCTCGCCGACGACCCGCGCCCGGTCGTAGTAGCGGAAGGAGGCGCGGGTGTCGGGCCGGAAGGTACAGGCGTTCTCGCCGTTGCAGGCGGCGGCCGCGTTGTGGAGGGTGCTCTCGCGTTCGTTGCCCTTGTACGCCTCCGAGGTGCCGAGCGCCGTCTTGTTCACGGTCTTGTCGACCTCGGTCGGCACCTCGACCGCGCGGACGCGGGCGATCATCGGCGAACACGTCACATGGGTACGGGAGTCGGTGACCCGGGAGGTGAAGACGAGCAGCGGCTCGTTCTCACCGGCGGTGAAGACGTAGCCGCGGGCGGTCCAGCGTCCGGGCCCGGGGGTGCCCTTCGTACGGCCGGGGTCCCCGGCGGTGGTGACCTCGCGGACGGCGCCGCCGGAGCCGGCGACGGTGTACGGCTGACCGTCGACGACCTGTTCGCCGGTGCACTCCTTGGAGACGGCGGGGCTGTCCTCGTAGCTCACGGTGACCCTGGCTCCGGCCCGGACCCCGCGCAGCCGCTGCTGGAGGGTGTTGCCGTCCTTCTGGAGGGCGACGCCGTGGGAGCTGTCGGAGCGGCCCGAAGCGGTGGGCGAGTAGCGCTGGTTGAGGCCGGTCCAGAAGTCGATGCCGACGGTGGTGGGGCCGTCGCCCCGCATGACGGGGTCGGCGAAGTCGCCGTTGAGGACGGGGACGGGCTGGGCGACCGCGGCCGCGGAGGCGGAGGCGGGGGCGGCGGCGGGGAGGACGGAAAGCAGCAGTCCGGCGGAGCCGAGGACGGCGAGCGCGGCCAGGGAGCGGTTCATGACGGGGTCTCCTCCGGGTTCAGGAACCGTCGGCGGGCAGGACGACTTCGCGCTTGGGTTCGGCGCCCGGCGGCACCGCGCGCACGGCCGGCACCTCCCGCACGGCGACGCTCCGCAGGCCGCCGGGGGGACTGTTGTCGGCGTCGGGGGCGGTGTCGGTGGCGGGGCGCTTACGGCCGCAGAGCCGGTCGGGGACGGCGTACGTCTGGGCGACGAAGGTGCTGGTGTTGACCATGGAGGGGCTGTCCACGCTCACGTTGAGGATCTTCTGCCCGGTGTCCGTGACGAGGTCGCCGACCACGCGCCGCATCGCGGCGCTCGCGCCGAAGACGAGCATGTCGTAGGGCTTCACGGTGGTCTTGTAGACGGTCGCCTCGGTGTTCTCGATCGTCCAGGACTTGGAGTACGTGGCCTTGAAGGCGGCCTCGAAGGCGAGTTTGGCGCTCAGCGAACCGGCCACCTTCGCGCCGCCCGCGACATTGGTCTTGGTGCCGATCTCGGAGGTGGGCCCGTCCTTCAGGTTGGGCATCTTGTGGTTGCTGTTGATCTCGTTGCTGAGGTTGGTGGTGACCTCGCCGGAGGCGGTGACCGTGCCCTCGGCGGTGATCTTCCCGGAGATCTCGCCACCGATGTTGTCGGTGCTGCCGGTCCTCAGGGTGACGCTCCGGTCGACTCCCATGTCGCTGGTGGTGCAGTTGACGACCGCGTTGCCGAGGGACTTGACGGCGGTGGTGTACTCGCGGCCGTTCCTGGGGTCGATCGTGAACGAACAGGCGGTGCGCTTGGTACCGCAGTACTCCAGGACGTCCGCGACCCTCGCGGCGCGGCCGTCCGCGGTGACGGCACGGGCGACCGGGACCTCGCCGGGACCCTCCTCGACGGCGACGGCGGGCGGGGCGAGCAGCGCGAGGGGCGCGGTGAGCCCGAGGGCGAGGGTGAGGGTGAGCGGGCGGGCCAGGGGCGGGACGGCGCGGGGACGGCGCGGAGGCATGACGAGGGATCCCTTCGGGACGGGAGGGAGAAGCGGGGACGGGGTGGTTCAGGAGGACCGGGGGCAGGTCGGGAGACCCCGAGGCCAGGCCGGGGCGGCCGAAGACCGGTGAGGGGCCGGGGGCGGGGAGGACCGGGTCAGGAGCCGAGCAGCGAGCAGAGCTGGGAGGCCGGGAAGGGGGACTGTCCCGGGTCGGTCGACCCCTGCGGAAGGGAGGCGGGGAAGGCTGTGCAGGTGGACTCGACGGCCTGGGCGGCGTTGTCGGCGGGCTCCGGCGCGTACGTGGAGAGGGTGGTGCCCATCTCCTTGAAGCCGCCCTCCTCACGGCCTCCCTTGCCGGCCAGCTTCTCCATGCAGGAGCTGGAGCCGGGCGGGCACTCCGCCAGCTTCTCGCCCGCCGCCTCGATGTCCTTGCCGGCCTTGCCGGCCGCCTCCTGGGTCTTCTTCTGGTCCGCCTCGATCTTCTTGGCCGCCTCGGCGTTGCCCTCCTTGTCCTGACAGGCCTGGTCGTCCGGCTGGCACTCGGCGCCGTACGCGGCGGGAGCGAGGGGCAGGGCGAGGAGGGCGGCGAGGACGGCGGCGCTCAGCATCCGCCGCGAGGACAGCTTCAGTACGGGCATGGGCATGGGAACTCCCTTGGGACAGGGGTGAGTTGACGTGCTCGGCTGGGGACGCCAGGGGCGGACAGGGGACTGTCCTCAAGATCACCGAGCGCGGTCCGACGCTAACCGCCGGGGCCCCGGCGCCCCGGCAGGACACACGGTGCGGCGCCCACCCCGGAGGCCGCTCACCACTTCGGCGGAGCGCACTCGGCGCCCCCGGTCCCGGCCGGGGCCGGGGCAGCCCGGGGCGGGCCGCACGGTCCTCCCGTACACCCGTGGGCATGGAATCCGGGCCGGGCGGGAGAGGGCGGGCGGCCGGTCCGGGCGGGGTCCCTCACTCCCCCGGCCGCCGCCGTTCGGCGGCCCTCGGTGCGGGCCGCCCGCCGGCTCCCCGGGAGTCCGCGGCGGAGGTGAGTGCGCCCCCGGAACGCCACCCCGAACGGACGTCCGACAAACGGGTGTTTCAGCGATTCCGGCTCGCCCCGGTGATCGTTCTCGGACAGTCTGCTGGTGTGCCCGGCGGCCCGTCCCGGCCGCCGCACCCGGCCGTGGACGCCCCATGCCCACGGGCCCGGCACACCGTGTTCGCATGACCCGCGACCGGCCCGAGCGCCCCTCCGCACCCCCGCGGACGGCACCGGCCGGCCGCCGCGCTCCCCCATGTCCCCGTCGAAGGTCGTCCCCCCGTCGAAGGAGAACAGAGCCATGTCCCGTTCACGACCCGTCCCCCCGCGCCCGAGACCGCGCGTCCGGCCGTTCGCCGCCGCCGTCCTCACGGCAGCCGCGCTCACCGCCCTGCCGGCCCTCGCCCCCGCCGCACAGGCCAACGAGGGCAACCCGACCGTGCTCAGCTGGGGCGCGGGCCGCACCGGCCAGCTCGGCAACGGCACCCTAGGCGACAGCCTCAGCCCCTCCTCGGTCACCAGCCTCTTCCGCGGCGACGTCGACCAGATGTCGGCCGGCGGCACCTCGTCGGCCGACTCCTTCGCCCTCGCCCGTACCGACAGGACGGTCAAGTCCTGGGGCCACAACGCCTCCGGACAGCTCGGCAACGGCGGCAACACCAACCAGACCGTGCCCACCACCGTCCCCCGCCTGAACAACATCAAGGACATCGCGGCCGGCGGACAGCACGCACTCGCCCTCGACACCGGCGGCCAGGTCTACTCCTGGGGCGACAACGCCTACGGCCAGCTCGGCAACAACCGCACCGGCGACAGCCGTACCGTCCCCGACCGCGTCCAGGGCATGCCCAAGGTCAAGCAGATCTCGGCCGGCTGCGACTTCAGCCTCGCGCTCCTGGAGAACGGCAAGGTGTACGCCTGGGGCCGCGGCATCCACGGCCAGCTCGGCAACGGCGGCCGGGCCACCAGCTCCGTCCCCCGGCAGGTCACCGGCCTGGAGAACATCGTCGAGATCGACGCCGGCTGCCACCACGCCCTCGCCCTGACCTCGGACGACACCGTCAGGTCCTGGGGCTACAACCTCTACGGGCAGCTCGGCAACTCCAGCACCAAGTCCTCCACCGTGCCGGTCGACGTCGACTGGGTGGAGGGCGTCTCCGACATCGAGGCGGGTGCCCACCACAACTACGTCAAGACCAGCGACAGCCACGTCTGGGGCTGGGGCAACAACCAGTACGGCCAGCTCCTGGAATCCGACGAGGCCTTCGACTCCAACGTCTCCCGCACCAACCGCACCGCCCCCGTCGAGATCCCGCGCCTCGAAGGCGTCCAGCACCTCGCGGCAGGGGCCCGGCACGGGGTCGCCGTCACCGCGGACGACGTCTTCACCTGGGGCCACAACGGCGAGGGCCAGCTCGGCAACGGCACCACGGTCTCGCGGTACGAGTCCGTGCGGATCCTCAGCGAGGGCTCGGCGATCAAGGACGTGGCCACCTCCCTGGGCGGCAACACGACGTACGCGTACTGAGGCCGGACCGTCCCCCACCCCGGTCACGGCCCGCCGCGCGAGCGGCGGCCGCGCCGCCGCCCCGGTCGCGAACAACTCCGGGCACGCCTCCTGACCCCCACGATTCGAAAGGCACGCAGATGACCCCACCCCTGCGTCTCACCCTCCTCGCCGCGCTGTCCCTCGCGGCCCTCACCACCCCCGCCGCCGCCGGCACCGACCCCTGGGTCCGCGGCTGGGGCCTCAACACCCTCGGCCAGCTCGGCAACAGCTCCACCGTCAACCAGCAGACCCCCGCGGCCGTCCAGGGCATCACCCGCGACGACGTCCGCGAGATGTCCGGCGGGGGCGGCGACGGCACCGCGGCGGCGGCCACCGCCTTCGCCGTGGCCCTCCTCAAGGACGGCACCGTCAAGAGCTGGGGCGCCAACGCGCTCGGCCAGCTCGGCAACGGCACCCTCGTCGGCCAGACCTTCCCCGGCACGGTGGCCGGGCTCTCCGGCATCGCCGAGATCTCCGCCGGCGCCGACCACGTCCTCGCCGTCAAGGGCGGCCGGGTCCTCAGCTGGGGCAGCAACGCCACCAAGCAGCTCGGCACCGGCACCGACCCCACCAACCCCCAGAAGACCCCCGTCCCGGTCCAGAGCCTCGACAAGGTCAGGGACGTCGGCGCGGGCTGTGGCTTCAGCGTCGCCCTGCGCCAGGACGGCACCGTCTGGACCTGGGGCAACGGCGTCAACGGGCGGCTCGGCACCGGCAACAACACCACCCGCGACACCCCGCAGAAGGTGCCCGACCTCGTCGACGTCGAATCCCTCTCCGTCGGCTGCGACCACGTCCTCGCGCTCACCGCCGACGGGACGGTCAAGGCCTGGGGCAGGAACACCGAGGGCCAGCTCGGCAACGACGGCGTCACCGACAGCAACGTGCCCGTGGACGTCGCCCACCTCGACGCCGTCGCGAAGGTCTTCGCCACCTCCACCTCCAGCTTCGCCGTCCTCGACGACGGCAGCCTGGTCGGCTGGGGCAAGAACGACGCCAAACAGCTGGGCGACGGCACCACGGCGAACCGGACCACCCCGGTGCCGCTCGACGACATCCGGGGCGTGCAGGACATCGCGGGCGGCGCGGACTTCACCCTCGCCGCCCTCGACGACGGCTCGGTGATCGGCTGGGGGGCCAACGCGAGCGCCCAGCTCGGCGACGGCTCCACCACCGTGCCGGCGAAGACCACGGCGGCGCTCCCGCCGGGCAGCGCCGTCACCCACGTCACGACGACGAAGACGGGCAAGTCCGGCTTCGCCTACTGACCCCGTACGACCCCACGGGCACGGGGGCCCCGCACCGGCCCCCGCACGGACGGGCCCAGCACGGGCCCCGCCCCGCACGGACCTCTCGCCGGGTCCGCGCGGGGCGCCGCCCCGGCACCGGCCCGCCGGGACGACACCCCCGGCGCCGAGCCACCCGCCCCGGGCCCGTCACTCGACCGAGCCTGGCCAGACACGCCGGCGACCTGGCAGGATCGCGTGCATGTTCGCCTCGCTCTCCCGTGCCGCCCGCCGCCGCGCCCTCACGGCCGCGGCCGCGCTGCTCACGGTGTGCGGGGTGCTGGTGTGGTGGCTCGCCCCCTTCGGCCCGACCGTCCCCAGCGGTGCGGTCACCTTCAGTACGGGTGTCCCCACCGGCGTCTACCAGCGCTACGGAGAGCTGCTCAAGCAGGCCCTCGCCCGGGACCTGCCCGAGGTCTCGATAACGCTCAAGGACAGCGAGGGCTCGCAGCAGAACCTGGCGCGGGTGGCCTCCGGCGAGGCCGACTTCACCGTCGCCACGGCCGACGCGGTGGCCCAGTACCAGCGGGAGCGCAGGCCCGGTTTCGAGCGGCTGCGCGGCTGCGCCCGGCTGTACGACGACTACGTGCAGCTGGTGGTCCGCAAGCGTTCCTCCTTGCAGACGGTGCAGGACCTGCGCGGCCTCCGGGTCGGCGTGGGCCAGAACGGCTCCGGCGTACGCCTGATCGCCGACCGGGTCCTCGCGGCGGCGGGCCTCACCCCCACCCGGGACGTCAAGGCGGTCTCGGCGGGCATCGACACCATGCCCGGGCTCCTGGAGGAAGGCCGGCTCGACGCCTTCTTCTGGTCGGGCGGACTGCCCACCCAGGCGGTGCAGGCGCTGTCCGAGCGGTTCCAGATCCGGTTGATCCCGCTGGACGCGGAGCTGGTCGACCGGCTGCACGACGTCGGCGAGTCGACCCGCCACTACCGGTCGGCCGTGATCCCCGCCGACGCGTACGCCCGCGCGCAGGACGGCCGGCCGATAGAGACCCTCGCCGTGGCGAACCTGCTGGTCACCACCGTGGAGGCCGACACGGACCTGGTGGAGGGCTTCACCCGTACGGTGATCGGCAGCCGGGACCGGATCGGCGGCCAGGTCCACCCGGCCCAGCTCGTGGACCTGCGGACCGCCGTCTACACGGAGCCCCTGACCCTCCACGACGGCGCCCGCCGCTACTACCGCTCGGTGAAACCGTGACCGACCGGGCCTGACCGGCCCTGAAGCCCCTGGTCCTGGTTCCTGGGCCCCCGGCCGTGCCAAGGCCGTCCCCCAGACCACCCCAGGCCGCCCCCGGCCCGTCCCTTCCCTAGACCGTCTCCACCGGAGCGTGCCGGGGGACGGTGACCGTCACCTTCAGCCCGTGCGGGTCGTTCGGCGCGAAGGCCACGCCGCCGCCGCCCGCCGTCAGCAGCACGCGGGCGATGGAGAGGCCGAGGCCCGAACCCTTGACGTTCTGGTGCCGCCCCGCGCGCCAGAAGCGGTCCCCGACGCGGCTGAGCTCGTCCTCCGTGAGGCCGGGCCCGTGGTCGGCCACGACGACGGAGACGTTCGCCCCCTCCGGGACGACCGTGACCGTGACCTCCTCCCCGGCCGGGGTGAACTTCAGCGCGTTGTCGATCACCGCGTCCAGCGCGCTGGAGAGGGCCACCGGATCCGCCCACGCCGTGACCGCGGCCCACTCCCCGTCGAGCAGGACGCCCTTGTCGTCGGCGACCGGCCGCCAGGACGCGACCCGCTCGGCGGTGAGCGCGCCGACGTCGGTGAGCCGCAGCTCGGCCGCCGCGTGCTCGGCGAGGGCCAGGTCGAGCAGGTCGTCGAGGACCTGGGCGAGACGCTTGCCCTCGGTCCGTACGGACGCGATCTCCTCGTTGCCCTCGGGCAGCTCTAGGGCGAGGAGCTCGATCCGCAGGAGCAGCGCGGCCAGCGGGTTGCGCAGCTGGTGGGAGGCGTCGGCGACGAACGCCCGCTGCTGTTCGAGCGCCTCCTCGACGTTGTCGGCCATCTCGTTGAACGAGAGCGCGAGGCGGCGCAGTTCGGGCGGACCGCCGGTCGCGGCGACGCGGGAGTTCATCCGCCCGGTGGCGATGTCGTGGGTGACGGAGTCGAGGACGCGGACGGGGCGCAGGACCCAGCCGGTGAGCCGGAAGGCGGCGCCCACGGCGACCAGCATGGCGGCGGACTCGCCGGCGAAGATCAGCAGCCAGCCCCGCAGGATGCGGGAGCGGAGCTGCCCGGTGGGCGAGTCGGTGACGACGACGGCGACGACGTCCCCGTCGCGGACGACCGGGGAGGCGATGGTGAGCCGCGCGTGCGGCTGCCAGGGCCAGACCTGGGGCGGGTCGTGGCTGCGGCGGCCGAGGAGCGCCTCGCGGAAGGCGCGGCGGCCCTCTCCCTCGTACGGGACGGTCCAGTCCTCGGGTGCGGCGGCCATGGCGCGGTCGTCGCGGTAGAAGATCCCGGCGCGGATGCCGTACACGTCGTGGTAGCTGGCGAGTTCGCCGCCGAGGGTGGCCTGCCGCTCGTCCGTGCCCGGGCTGCTCTCGTTGACGAACTGGGCGAGGGCGGCGAAGCGCGCGGAGTCGTCGAGCCGGTCGACGACGACCCGCTGCTGTTCGGAGGCGGCGAGGCTGGCGGCGAGCGGGAAGCCGAGGGCGAGCAGGACGCCGGCCATCAGGACGATGAGCAGCGGAAGGAGGCGAGTGCGCACGGAAGGGCCGTCCGGCGGTCAGGCGGCGGGGGCGACCAGGCGGTAGCCGACGCCCCGCACGGTCTCGATCAGGGCGGGCATCCGCAGCTTGGAGCGCAGGGAGGCGACGTGCACCTCCAGGGTGCGGCCGGTCCCCTCCCAACTGGTGCGCCAGACCTCGCTGATGATCTGTTCGCGCCGGAAGACGACTCCGGGGCGCTGGGCGAGGAGGGCGAGGAGGTCGAACTCCTTGCGGGTGAGGGGGACGCTCTCGCCGTCGACGCTGACGCGCCGGGTGGGCAGCTCGATGGTGACGGAGCCGAGCCGCAGCTGGGTGCCGTCGGCGGGGCCGCCCGTTCCGGCCGTCTCCTCGGTGCCGGCGTTGCGGCGGCTGACGGCGTGGATCCGGGCGAGGAGCTCGCCGGGGTCGTAGGGCTTGACGACGTAGTCGTCGGCGCCGAGGTTGAGCCCGTGGATGCGGGAGCGTACGTCGCCGCGCGCGGTGACCATGATCACCGGGGTGGCGGTGAGCTTCCGGATGCGGCCGCAGACCTGGTAGCCGTCCTGGTCGGGGAGGCCGAGGTCGAGCAGGATCACCCCGAAGGAGGGGCGCTCGCCCTGCGCGGTGGGCAGGACGGCCTGCAGCGCCTCCTCGCCGTTGCGGGCGTGGGTGACCGTGAAGCCGTGCTTGGCGAGGATCGCGGAGAGGGCGGCGGCGACATGATCGTCGTCCTCGACGAGCAGCAGTCGCATACGTACCTCCTCCGTGGTGATGTGCTGATGGGCGGCTCTCTGTGTACCAGGTGGTACCAGGGCATGAACACCGAACATCGGTGCCACAGTCAAGTGTCCCCCTGTGACAGCGGCGTTTCTGTTATGCACCCGGTACGGCCCGGGGCGCCCCCTTCACCCACTGTGTCCGGTTGCGGCCGGATCGTTATCCTCAATTTCCGCTCAGATGTGATGACGGTCATCACATCGGGTCTCTAGTGTCCTCCCCAACCGAGGAGGACGGAGCAAGAGGCCGATGAGCGGAGAGTCAGTGTCCAAGTCCGTGCCCAGGGGGCCCGAGGACACCCCGCGCCCCACGGACGACCTGGTCGTACTGTCCGGCGTGAACAAGCACTTCGGCGCACTGCATGTCCTCCAGGACATCGATCTGACGATCACCCGCGGCGAGGTCGTGGTCGTCATCGGACCCTCCGGGTCCGGCAAGTCGACGCTGTGCCGCACGATCAACCGGCTGGAGAGCGTCGACTCCGGCACCATCACCATCGACGGCAAGCCGCTGCCGGCGGAGGGCAGGGAGCTCGCCCGACTGCGTTCCGACGTGGGCATGGTCTTCCAGTCGTTCAACCTCTTCGCACACAAGACGGTGCTGGAGAACGTGATGCTGGGCCAGATCAAGGTCCGCAGGACGGAGAAGAAGGCCGCCGAGACGAAGGCCCGCGCCCTGCTCGACCGGGTGGGCGTCGGCACGCAGGCGGACAAGTACCCGGCGCAGCTCTCCGGTGGCCAGCAGCAGCGTGTGGCGATCGCCCGCGCGCTGGCGATGGGCCCGAAGGTCATGCTCTTCGACGAGCCGACCTCCGCGCTCGACCCCGAGATGATCAACGAGGTCCTGGAGGTCATGCAGCAGCTGGCCCGGGACGGCATGACGATGGTGGTCGTGACCCACGAGATGGGCTTCGCCCGCTCCGCCGCCAACCGGGTCGTCTTCATGGCCGACGGGAAGATCGTCGAGCAGGCGACGCCCGAGGAGTTCTTCAGCAACCCGCGGAGCGACCGGGCCAAGGACTTCCTTTCCAAGATCCTTCACCACTGAGCGAGTTCGGGCCTATCCTTCCCAACTCACTTCTATCCAAGGGACATTCCTCGATGAAGCTTCGTCGCACCCCCGCCGCCGCGGCGGCCGCCGTCGTCCTCGCGCTGACCGCCACCGCCTGTGGCGGCGGCTCCGACTCGGGCAGCAACGGTGACAAGATCACCATCGGCATCAAGTTCGACCAGCCCGGTCTCGGCCTGAAGACCCCGGACGGCACGTACGCCGGCTTCGACGTGGACGTGGCCCGCTACGTCGCCAAGGAGCTCGGCTACGCCGAGGACAAGATCAACTTCAAGCAGGCGCCGAGCGCCGAGCGCGAGAACCTGATCAAGGGCGGTGACGTGAAGTTCGTCGTCGCCAGCTACTCGATCAACGACAAGCGCAAGAAGGAGGTCGACTTCGCCGGTCCGTACTTCCTGGCCCACCAGGACCTGCTCGTGCGCGCCGACGACAGCTCGATCACCAAGGTCGAGGACCTCAACTCCAAGAAGCTCTGCTCGGTCACCGGCTCGACCTCCGCGCAGAACGTCAAGGAGAAGCTGGCCCCCAAGGCCGACCTCCAGCAGCTCGGTGGCTACTCCGAGTGCCTGACCGGCCTGGAGAACAAGGCCGTCGACGCCCTGACCACGGACGACTCCATCCTCGCGGGCTACGCCTCGCGGAAGGAGCACCAGGGCAAGTTCAAGCTCGCCGGCCTCCGGATGAGCGACGAGAAGTACGGCATCGGCGTCAAGAAGGGCGACGACGAGCTGCGCGGCAAGATCAACAAGGCGCTGGAGAAGATGGTCTCCGACGGCACCTGGGAGAAGCTCGTCAAGGAGCACTTCGGCCCCTCCGGCTACAAGTACGAGCCCGCGCCGAAGGTCGAGAACTGACCCACCCCGCCTCTGCTGTGACGGCCGCCCCGCGAGGGTGCGGCCGTCGCACCGGCCGCCGCCCACCCGGCGGCCTCCACACCGACCGACCACCAGGGGAGAGCGCGGGGCATCGTGTTCGACTTTCTTGATTCCGGGCAGTACGACCTGCTCGGCGCCTTCTGGGTGACGGCGAAACTCGCCCTCTACTCGGCGATCGGCTCGCTGATCTGGGGCACCGCCCTGGTCGGCATGCGGGTCAGCCCGGTCCCGGTGATGCGCGCCTTCGGCACCACCTACGTCAACCTCGTCCGCAACACCCCGCTGACCGTGGTCCTCGTGGCGTGCTCGTTCGGCCTGAACCAGACCCTCGGCTTCGCCCTCGGCGGCGACCGCTCCGACGACATCGGCTTCCGGCTCGCGGTGCTCGGACTCGTCGCGTACACCGGCACGTTCGTCTGCGAGGCGCTGCGCTCGGGCATCAACACCGTCCCGCCGGGCCAGGCGGAGGCCGCGCGCGCCCTGGGCCTGAGCTTCACCCAGGTCCTCACGCTCGTGGTGTTCCCGCAGGCCTTCCGCGCGGTCGTGACGCCGCTCGCCAACGTCCTGATCGCCCTCACCAAGAACACCACGGTGGCCTCGGCCATCAGCGCCGCCGAGGCGGCTCTCCTGATGAAGGAGATGATCGAGAACGAGGCCGACGCGCTCTTCGCCGTCTTCGCCGTCTTCGCCTTCGGCTTCATCCTCCTCACCCTCCCCACCGGCCTGTTCCTGGGCTGGGCGGCCAAGCGTCTGGCGGTGAAGCGATGAGTTCCGTCCTGTACGACACTCCCGGCCCCCGCGCCAAGCGGCGGAACGTGCTCTACACGGTCGTCTTCCTGGCCGTCCTCGGCCTGCTGGCCTGGTGGATCCTGGCCGTGATGGCCGAGAAGAACCAGCTGGCGGCCGACAAGTGGACGCCGTTCGTCACCGACTCCCGGATCTGGACGACGTACCTGCTGCCCGGTCTCATGGAGACCCTCAAGGCCGCCGCGCTCTCCATCCTGATCGCGCTGCCGCTCGGTGCCCTCCTCGGCATCGGCCGCCTCTCCGACCACCGCTGGGTACGGGTGCCCGCCGGCACCGTCGTGGAGTTCTTCCGCGCCATCCCGGTGCTGCTCCTGATGATGTTCGCGAACGAGGCCTACCGGCAGTTCACGACCGTCAGCTCCGACTTCCGCCCGCTGTACGCGGTCGTCACCGGCCTGGTGCTCTACAACGCCTCGGTCATCGCCGAGGTCGTCCGCGCCGGCGTCCTCTCGCTGCCCCGGGGCCAGAGCGACGCCGCCGAGGCGCTCGGCATGCGCAAGGGCCAGACGATGATGTACGTCCTGCTGCCGCAGGCCGTGACCGTCATGCTCCCGGCCCTGGTCAGCCAGCTCGTCGTGATCGTCAAGGACACGGCGCTGGGCGGCGCCATGCTCGGCTTCGCGGAACTGCTCAGCCAGAACCGGCAGATCACGGCCAACTACGGCGCCAACACGATCGCCGCCTTCACGGTCATCGCGCTGATCTACATCGTCATCAACGCGATCCTCACCCACTTCGCCGGACGCCTGGAGCGGCGCCTGCGCCAGGGCAAGAAGGCCGTCACGGTGACCCTCCCGGCCCAGGCCGGAGCCACCGATCCGAAGACGAAGGCCGTCAGCGACGCCTGACCCCCACGGGGTCCGCGGGACAACAGGGGTGGGCCGGAGCGGCACCGACTTGAGGTCGGCCGCACCGCGCCCACCCTGTCGCTTGACGCGGCCATCTTCAGTGGGTTGCATACGGTCTGTGATCAACCACCGGGCTCGTGCCACACTCAGCTGTGCTGCCCTCATGACCGTCCGGCCTTCAGGAGCCGCGCCGTGGACCCGGTGATCATCGTGGGCGCGGGGCCGGTCGGCCTCGCGCTCTCCCTCGCGCTCGCCGCGCAGGGCGTGCCCAGCGTCGTCCTCGACGAGGGCGACGGCAAGGAGGAGACCCGGCCCGCCCGGAGCGTCGTCCTGCGCGCCGACATGGCCGCGATGGTCGAGCGCCTCGGCTGCACCACCCTCCGTGACGAGGGCGTCCGCTGGGTCGGCTGGCGCGGCATGCGCCGCCGCCAGACGGTCCGCCACCTCGCCCTCGACCTGGGACTCGGCGGTACGGAGGAGTGGTCCGAGGACCCCGACGCGCCCTCCGCCCCCGCCGCGCCGCTCCACATCCCCCAGCACCACCTCGCCCGCGGACTGCGCGACGCCATCGCCCACCAGAAGCTCGTCCGGCTCGTCACCGAGGCGCGGCTCGACACCATCGAGCAGGACCGCGACGGGGTCGTCGCCCACACCCGGGGCCCGGAGGGCACCTGGTGGCGCGGCAGCCACCTCGTCGGCTGCGACGGCGCCCGTTCGACCGTCCGCAAGCTGCTCGGCATCCGCTTCCCCGGCCGGACGGCGGTGGAACGGCACGCGGTCGCCGCGCTGCGCACCGAACTGCCCTGGCCCGGCGAGTCCCTGTTGCACCGTCAGCCGCCCTGGCGCGGGGCCGCCGACGAGATCACCGCCCGCCCCCTGCCCGACGGGGTGTGGCGGATCGACTGGCTGCTGCCGCCCCGGGGCGACCTCGTCACCCCGGACGCGCTGATCGCCCGGATCCGCGAGACCCTCGCCGGCTGGTGCGACGGCGTGACACCCCCGTACGAACTCATCGACACCGGCGTCCACACCCTGCACCACCGGCTCGCGCGCCGCTGGCGGGTCGACCGGGTCCTCCTCGCCGGGGACGCCGCCCACCTGCTCGGCGCGGTCGGCACCCAGGGCCTCGACGAGGGGCTCAGGGACATCGACAACCTCGCCTGGAAACTCGCCCACACCTGGCACCACAACGCCCCCGAGCGCCTGCTCGACAGCTACCAGAGCGAGCGGCGGGCGGCCGTCGCCTCCCGGCTGCGCGCGGCGGACCAGTCGCTGCCGGTCCTGCGCGGCGGCGGTGGCCTGCGGACGTACCTCCCCGGCGCCACGCGCGGCCACGACGCCCTGCTCACCGACGGCCACGTGGGGCGCGGCCCGCTCGGCGCGCCCCCCGCGTACCCGCACTCCCCCCTCGCGGCCCCGTACACCGAGGGCCGGATCCCCGTGGGCACCCCGGTGGGCGCCCCCGTCGAGGACGTCCGCGTGACGGCCCCCGACGGCACGACCGTACGGCTCAGGGACCGGCTCGGTCAGGGCCGCCTCCTGGTCCTCCTGGTCGCGCCCGGCACCGGGGTGTGGGACCCGCGTCACTGGCGCGGCGCGGGCGTGATGCCCCGGCTCGAAGAGGCGGTCGACGCCCTCCCGGCGAGGGCCGAGATCCTGGTGACCGAGGCCTACCCGGGCGCCCCGGCCCACGCCGTCCTGCTCGTCCGGCCCGACGGGCACCTCGTCGCCGCCTTCTCCGGCGTCCGCCCCGAGGAGCTGTACGCGGCGGCGGACGCGGCCCGGGGCGGCTCCGCGACCACCGGGACGGACGAGGCCCACGAGTCCGCCGGGACCGCCAGGGCGGGCGCCGGAGTGTCCGCGGGGAGTGACCGCACAGCGGACATGCATTGATTCCCACAGGCGCACATGGTGTACTCCGGAGCGTGACCGACACCGATGTGCGCCTGTGGCGGAGGGTCCATATGGACCTCGTCCGCTACGCGGGCTGCGTGTGTCGCCCGTCCTGCTGATCTCGCCCCTTCCCCGCGCGCGCCCCGCCACCGACGTACGTCCGTGTGCCGTGCTGCCGCCGCGCGCTCTCAGCGAACCCAGGACGGTCACCCGTGTCTCCACGCACCCCCGCACCCACCGTGAACACCGCCACCGGCTCCCCCACCGCCCCCGCCGGCGCCCCGACGGCGGCGGACCTGCTCGACTTCGTCCGGCGCACGGCGGGCGACCGTGAACTGGTCGACTCCCTGCCGCTCGACCCCGAGGGCCGCACCTGGGTACGCCTCGAAGGCCCCGGCGGCAGCGAGGCCTGGCTCATCGGCTGGCCGCCCGGCACGGGCACGGGCTGGCACGACCACGCCGAGTCGCTGGGCGCCTTCGCCACCGCGCGCGGCACGCTGACCGAGAACGCGCTGGCGGTCCGGCTGCCCGCGAGCGGCTGGAAGACCCTGGAGCTGGCCGACGGCCTCGACCGCTCCCGTCGCCTCTCGGAGGGCGGGGGCCGCGCCTTCGGCCGCCATCACGTGCACGAGGTGCTCAACGAGTCCCCGGACACCCACGCGGTGTCGGTGCACGCCTACTACCCGCCGCTCCCCCTGATCCGGCGGTTCAGCCGGACGGGCGCGGTACTCCGTCTGGAGCAGGTCGAGCGCCCGGAGGACTGGCAGTGAGCGACACACGGACGGGCGCGGTGAACCGGGCCGGGGCGGACACGGTGCACGAGACGGAGGTGAGCGGCGTGAGCGAGGCCCAGGTGGGCGGCGTGAGCGAGGCCCAGGTGGGCGGCGAGCGGGTCGGGATCGACGAGCTCCTGGAGCGGGTCAGGGCCGGCCTCGACCGGTTCGAACCCCGTGCCGCCTACGAGGCGTACGAGGCGGGTGACGCGCTCCTGGTGGACACGCGCTACGCGGCCCTGCGCGAACGGGACGGGCTGATCCCGGGCGCGCTGGTGGTGGAGCGCAACGAACTGGAGTGGCGGCTCGACCCGCTGGGCAGCCACCGCGCGCCGGAGGCGGACAGCCACGACCTGCTGGTGGTGGTCCTCTGCAACGAGGGCTACGCCTCCTCCCTCGCGGCCGAGTCCCTGCGCCGCCTGGGCCTGCACCGGGCGACCGACCTGATCGGCGGCTTCCAGGCCTGGAAGGCGGCGGGCCTCCCGGTCCTCCTCCCGGCGACCACGCGCGGCTGACCGCCCGGACCGAAGGACGCCTGACCGCCCGGACCGACGGACACGGCTGACCGCCCGGACCGACGGGCAGGGCTGACCGCCCCGACCGACAGACGCGATCGGCCGTCCGGACCGACGGACCCTTCTGATCTCCCCCGGGGATCAGAAGGGCTCGTCGAGCCCGTCGGTGTCCTCGCCCTCGGCCTCCAGGGCCTGGCGGACGACGCGGAGGGCCATGCCCTCGGGGTATCCCTTGCGGGCGAGCATCCCCGCGAGCCGGCGCAGCCGCCGGTCGCGCTCCAGACCGCGGGTGGCGCGCAGCTTGCGGGCGACGAGCTCGCGCGCCGTGGCCTCCTCCTGGTCGGAGTCGAGCTGCTCCACCGCCTCCTGGATGAGGGTCGGCTCGACGCCCTTGGTCCGCAGTTCGCGGGCGAGGGCGCGGCGGGCGAGGCCCCGGCCGTGGTGGCGGGACTCCACCCACGCCCCCGCGAAGGCGGCGTCGTCGATCAGTCCGACGTCCTCGAAGCGGGAGAGGACCTCTTCCGCCACCTCGTCGGGGATCTCCCGCTTGCGCAGCGCGTCGGCGAGCTGCTTGCGCGTGCGGGGGGTCCCGGTGAGCAGGCGCAGGCAGATCGCCCGCGCCCGCTCAGCCGGATCCTGGGGTGACAGCTCCTTCTCGGCCCTCGACGAGTCGGGGCTGTCACCCGGCCATTCGGTGCGACCGGTCACCGGTTCAGCTCTTGACCGCGGTGGCCTTGGTCGCCTTCGCGGTCTTGCTCGCGGGTGCCGGGACGCTCTTGGCGGCGTCGTCCGTCGCGGCCGTGTCCGCGGCGCCCGCCGCCACGTCCGTCGCCGCCTCGGGCTTCGCGGCCTCGGGCCGGACGCCGACGCCCAGCTTCTCCTTGATCTTCTTCTCGATCTCGTCGGCGAGGTCGGGGTTGTCCTTCAGGAAGTTGCGGGCGTTCTCCTTGCCCTGGCCGAGCTGGTCGCCCTCGTACGTGTACCAGGCGCCGGCCTTGCGCACGAAGCCGTGCTCCACGCCCATGTCGATCAGGCCGCCCTCGCGGCTGATGCCCTGGCCGTAGAGGATGTCGAACTCGGCCTGCTTGAAGGGCGGCGCGACCTTGTTCTTGACGACCTTGACGCGGGTGCGGTTGCCGACCGCGTCCGTGCCGTCCTTGAGGGTCTCGATACGGCGGATGTCGAGGCGCACCGAGGCGTAGAACTTCAGGGCGCGGCCACCGGTCGTGGTCTCCGGCGAGCCGAACATCACGCCGATCTTCTCGCGGAGCTGGTTGATGAAGATCGCGGTGGTCTTGGACTGGTTGAGCGCGCTGGTGATCTTCCGGAGCGCCTGGCTCATCAGTCGGGCCTGGAGACCGACGTGCGAGTCGCCCATCTCGCCCTCGATCTCCGCGCGCGGCACGAGCGCGGCGACGGAGTCGATGACGATCAGGTCGAGCGCGCCGGAACGGACCAGCATGTCGACGATCTCGAGGGCCTGCTCACCGTTGTCCGGCTGGGACAGGATGAGGTTGTCGATGTCGACGCCGAGCTTCTTGGCGTACTCGGGGTCGAGGGCGTGCTCGGCGTCCACGAACGCCACCTGGCCGCCGGCCTTCTGCGCGTTGGCCACCGCGTGCAGGGTCAGGGTCGTCTTACCGGAGGACTCCGGACCGTAGACCTCCACGACGCGGCCGCGCGGCAGTCCGCCGACACCGAGCGCGATGTCGAGCGCGGTCGATCCGGTGGAGATCACCTCGATCGGCTCCTGGACGCGGTCACCCATGCGCATCACGGCGCCCTTGCCGAATTGGCGTTCAATCTGTGCGAGCGCGGCGTCGAGCGCCTTCTCGCGGTCGGTTCCTGCCATGGGTTCCACCCGATTTGCTTGAGTCGATCGCTTCATGTGAAAGACGCTAACCCCTGCCACTGACAATGGGCCCCGACGTCCGCTCCGACCTGTGGACAACTCGCCGACAAGCCCGCGATTCCAGGGGCCGGACTTCCATGAGAATGGATGTTCGATTTCAGTGTCAAGCGTGCCACACGGACGGGCGACCCCGATCGGGACGCGACCCAGCGTCCCCGTCCGCACACGCAGCGTCAGCCCTTCGCAGCGTCAGCCCTTGCCTTGGCCCTTGCCCTGGTCCCTGCCCCGGCCCTCGTCCGGGTTTTCGTCCGCACTTTCGTCAGCGCCCTCGTCCGGACTCTCGGCAGCGCCTGCGTCCGGACCGTCGTCAGCGCCCCCGTCCGAGTTCTCGCCAGGGCCTTCGTCCGGACCCTGACCCCGCTCCCGCCCCCGCCCCCGCTCCCGCTCCTTCTGGCCGTCCGCCGCCCGAGCCGCGCGTACGGCGCGCACCGCCCCCACCGCCCGTACCGCCCGCGTGATGCCGTACCCCAGCAGCCAGGGCAGCACCGTGATGCCCATGACGTACACGAGGAAGTAGCCCAGGAGGTCCTCGCCGCGGCCGGGCTCGTCCCAGGTGTCCGTGGGCAGGATCATGGCGGTCGCCGAGACCGCGACCGGCACCAGCGGCAGCAGCACGGACCACAGCCGCGGCCACCACCGACCGGGCCGCCGGGCGCACCACACCCCCGTGGCCCCCATGACGAAGGGCCCGAACGGCACCCACAGCACCACCGGCACGAACAGCAACGCCCACCACTCGTCCGCGTACCCGAACATCATGCGAAGCCCCCCCGACCCCGTCCGTTCCCCCGCGCACCGGCCGTGAGCCGACCCGCCACCTATTCTTCGACGCATGCCCCTCCCCCTCCGTTCCCCCGGCGGCGGACCCCTGTCGTCGCGGACGGCCGACGCCCTCGTGGCGGGCGTCGTCCTGCTCGTTGTCGCCGCCTGGACGCTGCTCTCCGCGCGGTACGCGGGCGAGCCCGCCGTCCGTACGCTGCTCGGCTGGGCGCTCATCCTGGTCGGGTGCGGGGCCCTGTACTTCCGCCGGCGACAGCCGGTCGCGGTCGCCGTCGTCACGCTGCTCGCCTGCGTCGTCTACTACCCGCTGTCCGCGCAGGACGGGCCGCTGATGATCGCTTTCGCCCTCGCGCTGTACACGACCGCCGCCGAGGGCCGGTTCGCCGCCGCCGTCGCGCTCGCCGCCGTCACCCTGCTCGCGGTGGGGGTCGGGGAGGTCCGGCAGCAGCCGGGGCACCGGCAGATCGACGACACGTCGCTGGCGATGCTGGCCGGCTGGCTGATCAGCCTCGTCGCCGTGGGCCGCGCCCAGCGCACCCGGATCGCCTACCTCCACGAGGTGGAGCAGCGGGCGCTCGCCGCCGAGCGGGAGCAGGAGGCACGGGCCCGGCAGAGCGCCACGGAGGAGCGGCTGCGGATCGCCCGCGAGGTGCACGACGTGCTCGGCCACAGCATCTCGCTGATCAACGTCCAGTCCGGCGCGGCGCTGCACCGCCTCGGCAAGGGGCCCGCCCCGGAGGCCGGGCTCGTCACCGCGACCGAGGCGCTCCGGGCGGTGAAGGCGACCAGCAAGGACGCGCTGCGGGAGCTGCGCGCGACCCTGGGGGTGCTGCGCCGCGCCGACGAGCCCACTCCCACCGCCCCGTCCTCCTCCGGTCTCGCGCTCCTCGGCGACCTCGCCGGGCGTGCCCGGAGCGCCGGTCTCGACGTCCGTACGGACGTCACGGGTACCCCGGTGCCCCTTCCGCCGCCCGTCGACCTCGCCGCGTACCGGATCGTGCAGGAGTCGCTGACGAACGTGACCCGCCACGCGGGCGCGAGGAGCGTCCGTATCTCCCTGGACTGGGGTGCGGACGCGGTGCGGCTGCGGATCGAGGACGACGGGGAGGGCGCGCCGGAGGGGCGGCCCCTGGGCAGCGGCATCCGGGGCATGGCCGAGCGGGCCCGTGCGTTCGGCGGCGAGCTGACCGCCCAGAATGGGGCCGACGGCGGTTTCCTGGTGGACGCCCGGCTGCCGCTCTCCGTACCCACCGTGTCCGAGGGGGACCCCCGATGATCCGTGTCGTGCTGGCCGACGACCAGACCCTGGTCAGGGCCGGGTTCCGGTCGATCCTCTCCGACGAGGAGGACATCGAGGTCGTCGGCGAGGCCGGGGACGGCGAGCAGGCGATCGGGCTGGCGCGTGAACTGCGCCCGGACGTGGTCCTGATGGACATCCGCATGCCGGTGCTCGACGGGCTCGAAGCCACCCGCCGGATCACCGCGGACGAGCGTCTCGAAGGGGTGCGGGTGGTCATCCTGACCACCTTCGACGCGGACGACCACGTGTACGGGGCGCTGCGCGCGGGCGCGTCGGGCTTCCTCGTGAAGGACACCGAGCCGATGGAACTGCTGCACGCGGTACGGGTCGTGGCGCGCGGTGACGCCCTGATCGCACCGGCCGTGACGCGCCGTCTGATCGCCGAGTTCGCGGGCCGGGCCGATCGGCAGCCCGATCCGAGTCCCCGGCTCAACGCTCTCACCGAGCGGGAGCGCGAGGTCCTCGGCCTGGTGGGCGCCGGTCTCTCCAACGACGAGATCGCCGGCCGCCTCGTCCTCTCCCCCGCGACCGCGAAGACCCATGTCAGCCGGATCATGACCAAGCTGGCCGTCCGGGACCGGGCGCAGTTGGTGATCCTGGCGTACGAGTCCGGAATGATCACCCCGGGCTGGCTGGCCTGACCCGGGGCCGCAGGTCGGTCTGGACCCAGGGCCCGGGCCGGGCTGCCTCCCCGGGCCCCTAAGGGTGGCGCGCGCGGGGGCGCAACCCAGGGGGTACGCGCGCGTGCCACGGCACAACCGCTGGGGTACGGCGGGTGTCCACCACGGGGTGACGCCGGCCCCCTGACCGTACGCCGACGCTGAACGAGTGAATCAGGACGTACTCGATCTCGCGCGGCTGCAGTTCGCCCTCACCGCCGGCGGCCACTTCCTCTTCGTCGCCCTCACCCTGGGGCTCGCGACCGTCGTGGCCGTGCTCCAGACGAAGGCCACGCTCGGCCGGAAGCCGCTGGACGCGCGCATGGTCCGGTTCTGGGGCCAGCTGTACGTGATCAACTACGCGGTCGGAATCGTCACCGGTCTGGTGATGGAGTTCCAGTTCGGCATGGCCTGGAGCGGTCTGACCCACGAGGCGGGCAACATCCTGGGCGCCTCGCTCGCCGTCGAGACGATCGTGGCCTTCTTCGTCGAGTCGACCTTCCTCGGCCTGTGGATCTTCGGCTGGAACCGGCTCAACCGCTGGGCCCACCTGGCCGCGATCTGGATCGTCGTCCTGACCGCCTATCTGTCGGCGTACTGGATCCTCGTCTCGAACGGCTTCCTCAACCACCCCGTGGGGTACGGCTCCGAGAACGGCGAGCTCGTCCTCGACGACCCGGTCGCGGTCCTCACCAACCCCTCCGCGCTGCTCGCCTTCGGACACGTCCTGGCGGGGGCGCTGCTCACGGCCGGCTTCTTCATGGCCGGGGTGAGCGCGTACCACCTCTTCCGGCGCACCCCCGAGTGGGAGTTCTTCGGCCGGAGCCTGCGGATCGGGGTGTTCCTGTCGGCGCCCGCGCTGATGGCGGCGGCGGTGTTCGGCGGGCTCCAGTTCGCCGTCCTCGCCACGTTCCAGCCGATGAAGTCGGCCGTCTTCGGCGCGAAGACCGCCGAGATCGCGCGCCTCCAGGCGGAGATGACGGAACGGTTCGGGCCCGGCGACTACGTGCCCTCGGAGGCCTGGACCCGGGGCGGCGCGCTGCTGATGCTCATCAGCTTCGCCCTGATGATGTACCTGTGTTTCGCCGGGGTGATCCTGGCCGCCTTCAAGAAGGTCGTCTTCCGGTTCCGCCTCTGGCACCTGGTCCTGATGGCGGCGGTGCCACTGCCGTACATCGCGATGATCAGCGGCTGGGTCTTCCGGGAGTCCGGGCGGCAGCCCTGGGTGGTCCACGGGCTGCTGAAGACCGAGGACGCGGTCTCGAACCTCTCCCCGGGCACCATGCGCCTCTCCCTCACCGTCTTCACCACGGTCTTCGTCCTGCTCGCGGTCCTCAACGCCTGGCTCCTGACCCGGCACGCCCGCCGGGGCCCGGCGGAGGCGGGCCTCGGCCACGACGAACGCCCCTCGCAGGAGGAAGAAGGGCAGGACGGATCCCCCGACCCCGCCGACGCCCTCCCGGCCCCCCGCTACTGAGCCTGCCGAGAACCGCCCGAGAACCACGAACCGCGAACCACTAAAGAACCACGAACCGCGAACCACGAACCACCCGAGAACCGCCCCAGAAACGCCCGAGACCCCAGAACCGTCCGAGGAGCCCTCGTGGAGACCCTGGCCATCGCCCTGCTCGCCTTCTTCGCCGCGGGCTGGTTCGTGCTCGCCGGGGCGGACGTCGGCACCGGCATGCTCACCCCCTGGCTCGGCCGGGACGACCGCGAGCGACGGCTCGTCCTCACCTCCTTCGCCCCCTTCTTCCTGGGCAACGAGGTCTGGCTGGTGGCGACCGTCGGCGTCCTCGTCGGCTGCTTCCCCGCCCTCGAAGGGGAGCTCCTGAGCGGCCAGTTCCCGGTCCTCGTGGCCCTGCTGGTGGGCTGGATCGTCCGTGACGCGGGACTCTGGTCGCGCGGCCGGGGCCCGGGTCCGCGCTGGCGCGCGGGCTGCGACGCTGCCGTGACGTGCGGCAGCTGGGCCCTCGCGCTCTCCTGGGGGTGGCTGCTCACGGCCCTCCTCACCGGGCGCCCGTACGCGCCGGCGACCGGCCCCACGGCCGTCCTCACCGCGGCGGCCGTGGCCGCGCTGTTCGCCGCGCACGGGCTCGGTTTCGCCACGCTCCGGCTCACCGGACCGCCGTACGAGCGGGCCCGCCGGCTCGTCGGCCGCGCCGGGCGCCCGTGGCAGTCCTTCGCGCTGACCGGGGCCCTGATGGCCGGGCTGCCGCTCTGGGCGGGAAGCTCGCTCCCGCTGGCCGAACGGGCGGCCGCTCCCACGACGCTCGGTCTGCTCGTGCCCGCCCTGCTGTTCGTGACCCCGCTGCTGGTCGCCGTGCAGGCGTGGATCTGGCACACCTTCCGGCACCGGGTCACCAGGCCCTCGTACCTGTGAACCCCGGGTTGGAGGCCCCGAGCCCCCGTCCCGGACGCCCCGGAGCCGGCCTCCCCCGGGCCGGTTTCACGACTCGCCGCGCCGCGACTCCTCCACAGCGGTGTCCTTCTTGTGGTGCAGGGCCTTCTGCAACCGCGCCACCACCGCCTCGCCGTACCGCCGGTGGCCATGGACGCGCGGGTCGTCCGTCACGTCGTACCGCTTCACATAGGCGCCGAGGAAGGCCTGGAGGGTCGCGATGGCGGGGATGGCGATCAGCGCGCCGACGGCACCGAGCAGCGCCGTTCCCGCGATGACCGAGCCGAAGGCGACCGCCGGGTGGATGTCCACCGTCTTCGAGGTGAGCTTCGGCTGGAGCACGTAGTTCTCGAACTGCTGGTAGACCACGACGAAGCAGAGCACCCACAGCGCGTACCAGGGGTTCACGGTGAAGGCGATCAGCATCGGCAGCGCGCCGGCCAGATAGGTGCCGATGGTGGGGATGAACTGCGAGACCAGGCCGACCCACACCGCGAGCGCGGGAGCGTACGGCACGTCCAGGATCTCGAAGAGCACGAAGTGCGCGACGCCCGAGATGAGGGCCATGAGGCCGCGCGAGTAGAGGTAGCCGCCGGTCTTGTCGACCGCGATCTCCCAGGCCCGCAGCACCTCGGTCTGCCGGGCGGGCGGCAGGACGGAGCAGAGCGCGCGCCGGAGCCGGGGGCCGTCGGCCGCGAAGTAGAACGAGAAGAGGAAGATCGTCAGGAGCCGGAACAGGCCGCCGAGGACGGTGGCGGAGACGTCGAGGACACCGGACGCGCTGTTCTGCACGTACTTCTGCAGCCAGTCGGAACTGAGGACGCTGTCCTGGACCTCGACCCGGGACAATTCCGTGTGGAAGGTCTGGTTGATCCAGTTGATCACCGAGTCGAGGTACTGGGGGAAGTTCTCGACCATGTCCACGATCTGCCCGGCGAGCATCGAGCCCAGGAGCACGACGAAGCCGACGCTGAAGATCAGGACGGCGAAGAAGACGAGGAAGGTGGCGAGACCGCGCCGCATCCCGCGCGCCGCCATGCGCCCGACCGCCGGTTCGATGGCGAGGGCGAGGAAGAACGCGAGGAGGATGTTGACGAGGAGGCCGATGAGCTGGTGGAACGCCCAGTTGCCCAGCAGGAAGCAGGAGTAGAGCGCGAGGGCCAGGACGAACGCGCGGGGCAGCCAGCGTGGCATCCGGGCGGCCGGGGCACCGGCGGGCCCGGCGCCGGGGGTCCCCGGCACCGGGCCGCCGCCGCCTCTGCCGGCCGACGGGACGGCAGCGGCCGGAGCGGTGGGCGCGCCCGGCGCGGTCGGCACCGCCGACCCGGTCGACCTGCCGGGGTCCGCCGCCGTGTCGACGGCGGGCGACGCGGTCAGGCCGGTCCTGTCACTCTCGATCTCGTCGATCTCGTCGATCTCGTCGATCTCGTCGATCTCGTCGATCTCGTCGGGCTTGCTGGTGTCGTCGGTCTTGCCGGTGTCGTCAGTCGGGGCCACCCCGCCAGTCTCGCGCACCGTACGGACATTCCCGTCCGGACCCCTCGCTTCCCCTTCGGGAACCCGCCCCGGACCTCGCGGCCCGCGACCGCCGGCTCCGGGGCGGCAGGGGGCTCGTCAGCTCCGTCGCGGACCGGTCACCGCTTGTCGGCCGGTACGTCGACGGCCGCGCAGACGGCCCGCCACACGTCCTTCGCCTCCCAGCCGGCGTCCAGCGCCTCGCGCACCGTCCGCCCTCCGAGTTCGGCCATCACATGGTCACGAGCGAAGGATTCGGCGTAGGAGGCACCGAAGTGGTCCGCCATCCGCTCCCAGAAAATCGTCAACCGCATGACCCCAGTATCCCGCTCCCAAGAGTGCAGCCCGCTCCGAAGCCCTTGTCACCGCGACTTTCCGCCCTACGGTCGGAGCATGGCCGAAAAACCACTCTCCTCCCCGCCCGAGACCCCCCTGGCCCGCGCCGAGCGATTCGTCTGGCTGACGGCCCGTGTCCTCGAACAGCGCCGGTTCGCCTACCACTTCCTGCGCGGCGGCGCGGATCAGGTGGAGACGGCCCTCGCCGCGTACCTCAACGAGGACGGCGGCTACGGGCACGCGCTCGAACCCGATCTCCGCGGGCCGGTCAGCCAGCCCCTGCACACCGCGCACGCGCTGCGGGTCCTGAACTCCATCGGGCGCTGCGGCGGGCTGCGCGTGGAGCGGATCTGCCGCTACCTCACGGACGTCTCCACCCACGACGGCGCCCTCCCGGCGATCCACCCGTCCCAGCGCGGCTTCCCCGTCGCGCCGTTCGTCCCGGTCGTCGACTCCCCGCCGAGCGCCTTGCTCACGACCGGCCCGGTGGTCGGACTGCTGCACCGCAACCAGGTGTGGCACGCGTGGCTGTTCCGGGCCACCGAGTTCTGCTGGTCGGCCGTGGAGTCCCTGGAGAAGTCCCATCCGTACGAGGTCCAGGCCGCGATCGCCTTCCTGAACGGGGTCCCGGACCGCCCGCGCGCGGAGGTGGCCGCCGACCGGCTCGGGCGGCTGGTCCGCGAGCAGCGGCTCGCCGTCCTGGACCCGGACCGGGAGGAGGAGTACGCCGTGGCGGACGGGTACGCGCCCGGGGAGCTCCACTTCCCGCACGACTACGCGCGCGTGCCGGACTCGCTGGCCGCGCGCTGGTTCACGGACGAGGAGATGAACCGTTCGCTCGACCGGCTCGCGGCCGACCAGGCGGAGGACGGCGGCTGGCCGATCCGCTGGCGCGCCTGGGCCCCCGGCTCGGCCCTGGAGTGGCGGCCCATCGTCACGGTCGAGGCCCTGCGCACGCTGCGCGCCCACGGCCGTTCCGTCGACTGACCCCGGGTCCCGGCCGCCGCCGGGCCCGGGGACGGCGGTCACCAGCCCAGGGCCCGTACCCCCGCCGTGACGGCGACGGCCGCACCCACGACGACCAGGAACGGTGCCCGCAGGACGAGCGCGACGGCCGCCGCGGCGAGCCCGGCGGCGCGGGCGTCCACGACGACGGCGCCGCCCGCGCTGAAGGTCTGCTGCGCGGTGAGCGCGGCGAGCAGCGCGACGGGGAGCAGGGCGGCGAGCCGCTGGACGAGCGGTCGCTCCAGCGCTCCGGCGGGGACGAGCAGGCCGACCAGTTTGACCAGGTAGCACCCGGCGGCGGTCAGGCCGATGGCGATCCAGACGTTCATCGGGAGCCCTTCTCTCGCTCTCCTCGGGAGTTCTTCTCGCGCCGGGAGTCCCGCTCTGCTCCGGCGTGCTTCTCTCCTCCGCCGATGGCCGCGCGGCGGCCCTGGAACCAGAGCACCAGGGGCGCGGCCAGGGCTGCCGCGAGGACCGGTACCCCGGCGGGCAGGACGGGCAGCAGCCCCAGGCCGAGCAGGACGGCGATGCCCGCGGTGGCCCGCTCGGTCGCGGACTTCAGCATGGGGGCGAGCAGGGCGAGGAAGACGGCGGGGCCGGCCGCGTCGAGCCCCCAGGCCGCGGTGTCGCCGATCGCCTCGGCGCCGAGCGCCCCGAGGAGCGTGGTCGCGTTCCACAGGACGTACAGCGTGAGTCCGGTGACGGTGAAGCCGATGCGGGCGGCCCGGCGGGAGGGCTGGGCGAGCGCGACGGCGGTGGTCTCGTCGATCACCCAGTGGGCGGCGAACGGCCGGACGGCCTTCGGTACGGCGAGGAGCTGGGAGAGCCGCAGCCCGTAGAAGGCGTTGCGGGTGCCCAGGAAGAAGGCGCCGGCGGCGGCCGTGAAGGGGTTGCCGCCCGCGGCGAGCGCTCCGACGAGGGCGAACTGCGAGGCGCCCGTGAAGACGAACAGGCTGAGGACGCAGGTCTGGAGGAGGGTCAGGCCGGCTCCGGCCGAGGTCACGCCGAAGGCGAAGCCGGAGAGCCCGACGGCGACGCCGACGCCGAGGGCGTCGCGGACGACGGCCGCGTCGGGTTTGGCCGGTGTGTCGTCGCGTATGACGGGGGGTGCTGTCTGTTCTGCCACGTCAGGGACGTTACGGCAGCTCCGGCAGCCCGGTCTTGTACGTTCTTGCGGCGGATCCGGGGGAGCCCGGGCGACCGCCACGCGCGCGCTGGTACGCCCCCGGCGGCACCCCCACACTGCGGGTGAAGTGCCGGTTCAGGTGCGACTGGTCGGTGAAGCCGACGGCGGCGGCCGCCCCCGCGGGCGGCGTCCCCACGTCGAGCAGCTGCCTGGCCCGCCGCACGCGCGCGTCGGTCAGCCAGGTGTGCGGAGGCATCCCGTACGCGTCCCTGAAGGCCCGCAGGAGCGCGAAGGGACTGGTACCGAGGTCGGCCGCGAGCCGCTCCAGGGTCGGCGGTTCGACCATGCGGTCCTCCAGGACGGCACGCGCGCGTGCCGCGTTCCGGGCGCCCGCCGAGCGCGGCGGGAGGGGGGTGACCAGGCCGCCGTGACTGCGCAGCATCCGGGCGGTGACCAGCCGGAGCAGGCTGTCCGCCGCGAGCGCGTCGCCCTCCTCGGCGGCCCGGTGGACACCGACGATCAGCCGGGCCGCGTACGGGTCGTCGACCACGGGTGAGGTGAAGCCGACGGAGCCGCGCAGGGCGAGGGTGTCGGCGGCGATGGCGTGGACGATCTCCGCGTCGGGGTAGATCGTGCGGTACGTCCACCCCTCGGGCACGCCCGCGTGTCCCGTGTGCGGGGTGTCGGGGTTCACCAGGGCGATCTGGCCGGGGCCCGCGTGGACGAGGTCGTCGCGGTAGTGGAAGGCCTCGACGCCCTCGGTGATCGCGGCGAAGACGAAGGTCTCGTGGGTGTGCCGGGCGAAGGCCTTGCGGATGTAGTGGGCGTGCAGCAGATCGACCCCGGGCAGCTCGGCGTACTGCCAGTACCGTGCCCGCTCCCCGCTCGCCGCGCCTCCGTCCGTCATCCCTCCATTCTGCGACAGGCCCCGGACCAGCGAGAACCGCTCAGACCCCGGCCCCACGGTTCCGCGCCCCCCGCCCCGCCCCGAGTGGTTTTCCACAGGTCCGGGCGGTTGTCAGTGGCCGGGTGCACGATGGGGGGCATGGTCAGGTCCGCGCTCGACTCGTTCTCCCCCGCCACCCGCGGCTGGTTCACGGGTGCCTTCACCGCGCCCACGGCGGCGCAGGAAGGCGCCTGGAAGGCCATCGGCGCGGGCTCCGACGTCCTCGTCGTCGCTCCGACGGGCTCGGGCAAGACGCTGGCCGCCTTCCTCGCCTCCCTGGACCGGCTGGCCTCCTCGCCCCCGCCGGCCGAGCCGAAGAAGCGCTGCCGGGTGCTGTACGTGTCCCCGCTGAAGGCCCTCGCCGTGGACGTCGAGCGGAACCTGCGCTCGCCGCTGACCGGCATCCGGCAGGAGTCGGTGCGGCTCGGCCTGCCCGAGCCCGACATCCGGGTCGGCATCCGGTCCGGCGACACCCCGCCGGCCGAGCGCCGCTCGCTGGCGACCAGACCGCCGGACATCCTGATCACCACCCCCGAGTCGCTGTTCCTGATGCTGACCTCCGCCGCCCGCGAGGCCCTCGCGGGCGTGGAGACGGTCATCCTGGACGAGGTGCACGCGGTCGCGGGCACCAAGCGGGGCGCGCACCTGGCCCTCTCCCTGGAGCGGCTCGACGAGCTGCTGCCCCGCCCCGCGCGCCGGATCGGCCTGTCGGCCACGGTCCGCCCGGTGGACGAGGTGGCCCGCTACCTGTCGCCGGGGCGTGCCGTGGAGATCGTCCAGCCGCCCTCGGGGAAGGAGTTCGACCTCTCCGTCGTCGTCCCCGTCGAGGACATGGGCGAGCTGGGCGGCTCCCCCGCCTCCGAGGGCAAGGACGGCGGCGACAAGCCGTCGATCTGGCCGCACGTCGAGGAGCGGATCGCCGACCTCGTCCAGTCCCACCGCTCCACGATCGTCTTCGCCAACTCCCGCCGTCTCGCCGAGCGCCTCTGCAACCGGCTCAACGAGATCGCGTACGAGCGGGCGACCGGCGAACCCCTCCCCGAGGGGGCTCCCCCGGCCGAGATCATGGCCCAGTCGGGGGCGGCGCAGGGCGTCCCGGCGCTGCTCGCCCGCGCCCACCACGGCTCGGTGTCGAAGGAGCAGCGCGCCCAGGTGGAGGAGGACCTGAAGGCGGGCCGGCTGCCCGCCGTGGTGGCCACCTCCAGCCTGGAGCTGGGCATCGACATGGGCGCGGTCGACCTGGTCGTGCAGGTCGAGTCACCCCCCTCGGTGGCCTCCGGGCTGCAGCGCGTGGGCCGCGCCGGACACCAGGTCGGCGCGGTCTCGACGGGCGTGGTCTTCCCCAAGTACCGGGGCGACCTGGTGCAGGCCGCCGTGGTCACCGAGCGGATGCGTTCGGGTGCGATCGAGTCGATGCGGATCCCCTCGAACCCGCTGGACGTGCTGGCCCAGCAGCTGGTCGCCGTGGTCGCGCTCGACACCTGGCAGGTGGACGACCTCCTCGCCCTGGTGCGCCGGGCGGCGCCCTTCGCCTCGCTGCCCGAGTCGGCGTTCACGGGCGTGCTCGACATGCTCGCCGGCCGCTACCCGTCGGACGCCTTCGCCGAGCTGCGCCCCCGCGTGGTCTGGGACCGGGTCGCCGGGACGGTCACGGGGCGGCCGGGTGCCCAGCGGCTCGCGGTCACCTCGGGCGGCACGATCCCCGACCGGGGCCTGTTCGGGGTGTTCCTCGCGGGCTCGGACCCCAAGAAGGGCGGGGGCAGGGTCGGAGAGCTCGACGAGGAGATGGTGTACGAGTCGCGGGTCGGCGACGTGTTCACCCTCGGCACCACCTCCTGGCGGATCCAGGACATCACCCGGGACCGGGTCCTCGTCACCCCCGCGCCCGGCGTGCCGGGCAGGCTGCCGTTCTGGAAGGGCGACCAGCTGGGCCGCCCGCTCGAACTGGGCCGGGCGGTCGGCGCCTTCCTCCGTGAAATCGGCGCCCTCTCCGACGAGGACGCCCGGCTGCGGCTGCTCGCCGCGGGCCTGGACGCCTGGGCCGCCGAGAACGTCCTGGCGTACCTCAAGGAGCAGCGCGAGGCCTGCGGCCACGTGCCGGACGACCGGACGATCCTGGTCGAGCGTTTCCGGGACGAGCTCGGGGACTGGCGGGTCGTCATCCACTCCCCGTTCGGGGCGCAGGTGCACGCCCCGTGGGCGCTCGCGCTCGGTGCGCGGCTCGCCGAGCGGTACGGCATGGACGCGCAGGTGATGCACGCGGACGACGGCATCGTGCTGCGGCTGCCGGACGCCGACCTGATGGGCCTGGACATGGGCCTGGACCTCCTCGACCACGAACCGGTCGACCCCGGCCGGCACCTCGACACGACGTTCGACGCCGACAAGGCGCCCGTCGGCGCGGCCGACGCCCTCTTCGACAAGGGTGAGATCGGGCAGATCGTCACCGACCAGGTGGGCGGCTCCGCGCTGTTCGCGTCCCGCTTCCGCGAGTGCGCCGCGCGCGCCCTGCTGCTGCCCAAGCGCAACCCCGGCAAGCGCACCCCGCTCTGGCAGCAGCGGCAGCGGGCGGCCCAGCTCCTCCAGGTGGCGAGCGAGTTCGGCTCGTTCCCGATCGTCCTGGAAGCCGTCCGCGAATGCCTCCAGGACGTCTTCGACCTCCCCGGTCTGACCGAGCTGATGGGGGACATCGAGGCCCGCCGGGTCCGCCTGGTCGAGGTCACCACCGCCGAGCCCTCCCCGTTCGCCCGCTCCCTGCTCTTCGGCTACGTGGCGCAGTTCCTGTACGAGGGCGACTCCCCGCTCGCCGAGCGGCGGGCGGCCGCGCTCTCCCTGGACTCCCGGCTGCTCGCCGAGCTGCTGGGCCAGGCGGAGCTGCGCGAGCTGCTCGACGCGGACGTCCTGACGGAGCTGGAGCGGGAGCTCCAGTGGCTGACGGACGACCGACGGATCAAGGACATGGAAGGCGTCGCCGACCTGCTGCGGGTCCTGGGCCCGCTCACCGACGCCGAGCTGGCGGAGCGCGGTGCCGAGGCGGTGTGGGCGTCCGAGCTCGGGGCCGCCCGCCGCGCGATCCGGGTGCGCGTCGGCGGCCGGGAGCACTGGGCGGTGATCGAGGACGCCGGCCGGCTCCGGGACGCCCTGGGCACGGCCCTGCCCGTCGGGGTGCCGGAGGCCTTCACCGAACCGGTCAAGGACCCGCTGGGCGACCTGCTCGCGCGGTACGCGCGCACCCACGGCCCGTTCACCTCCTCCCAGGCCGCCGGCCGCTTCGGCCTGGGCGCGGCCGTCACCGACGGCGCCCTCCAGCGGCTCGCCGCCTCGGGCCGGGTCGTCCAGGGCGAGTTCCACCCCTCCGGCATCGGCCAGGAGTGGTGCGACGCGACCGTCCTGCGCCGGCTGCGCCGCCGCTCGCTCGCCGCCCTCCGGCACGAGCTGGAGCCGGTGCCCCCGGCGGCCCTCGCCACCTTCCTGCCGCAGTGGCAGCACCTGGGGAGCAACAGCCTGCGCGGAATCGACGGCCTCGCCCGCGCGATCGAGCAGCTCCAGGGCGCCCCCGTCCCCGCGTCCGCCCTGGAGAAGCTGATCCTGCCGTCCCGGGTCCGGGACTACTCCCCGGCCCTCCTCGACGAGCTGACGACCACCGGCGAGGTGGTCTGGGCGGGGGCCGGGTCGCTGCCCGGCAAGGACGGCTGGGTCTCGCTGTACCTCGCGGACGCGGCGCCGCTGCTCCTCCCGCCGCCGCACCCGCTGGAGCTGTCCGCCCTGCACGAGTCGGTCCTCACGACCCTCTCCGGCGGGTACGGCCTGTTCTTCCGCCAGATCGCCGACCAGGTCCGGGCCACCACCCATCCGGACGCCACCGACCCGCAGCTCGCCGACGCCCTCTGGGACCTGGCCTGGTCGGGGCGGCTCACCAACGACACCCTGGCGCCGCTGCGCTCGCTCCTCGGCTCGGGACGCACGGCCGGGTCCACCGCCCACCGCGCGCGCCGCACGGTCCCGCGCGGCCGGTACGGGACGCTGACCGCCGCCGCCCGCCCCGCCTCCCGCACGGGCCCGCCCACGGTCTCCGGCCGCTGGTCGCTGCTGCCCGCGCTCGAACCGGAGCCGACCCACCGGGCGCACGCCCTCGCCCGCACGCTCCTGGACCGCCACGGCGTGGTGACCCGGGGCGCGGTGGCCGCCGAGGGCGTGGAGGGCGGTTTCTCCGCGACGTACCGGATTCTGGCCGCCTTCGAGGACAGCGGGCAGGCCCGCCGCGGCTATGTGGTGGAAGGTCTCGGCGCGGCCCAGTTCGCGATGGACGGGGCCGTGGACCGGCTGCGGGCCGCGGCGACCGCCCGTGACCGGGGCGCGGAGGCTGCGGCCGGCCCGCGCGCGCTGGTCCTGGCGGCGGCGGACCCGGCGAACGCGTACGGGGCGGCCCTGTCCTGGCCCGAACCCCCGACCGGCGCGGGGCACAAGCCGGGGCGCAAGGCGGGCTCGCTCGTGGTCCTGGTCGACGGCGAACTCACGCTCTACATGGAGCGGGGCGGCAAGACGCTCCTGTCCTGGCCGTCGGAACCGGACGATCCGGCCCTGAAGGCGGCGGCGGAGGCCCTGGCCGCATCGGCCCGGGCGGGCACGCTGGGCACGGTGACGGTGGAGCGCGTCAACGGCACCACGTCCCTCACCTCCCCCCTCTCCGCCTCCCTGGAGTCAGCGGGCTTCGTCGCCACCCCGCGAGGCCTCCGCCTCCGCCCCTGAACCGCACCGGCCGACAGCCGCCCACCCTCCCGACACGGCACCCACCCCACCCCCACTCCACGACGGGGTGGGCAGACACCCCACCCGGCACGAGCGGGCACCCCGCACCCCCACCCGTCACAATGACCCCGTGCCCGAAGGAGACACGATCTGGCAGGCCGCCCACCGCCTGCACACCGCGCTCGCCGGGCGGGTCCTGACCCGCTCGGACCTCCGCGTGCCCCGTTTCGCCACCGCCGACCTCACCGGCCGCACCCTCCTCGACGTCACCCCACGGGGCAAGCACCTGCTGGCAAGGATCGAGGGCGGTCTCACCCTCCACTCCCACCTGCGGATGGACGGCGCCTGGCGGGTGTACGCCACCGGTGAGCGCCCGCGCGGTGGCCCGGACCACCAGATCCGGGCGATCCTCGGAAACACGGAGTCCACCGCGTACGGCTACCGGCTCCCGGTCCTGGAGCTGATCCGTACCGCCGACGAGTCCGACGCGGTGGGCCATCTCGGCCCGGACCTGCTCGGCCCCGGCTGGGATCCCGACGAGGCCGTGCGCCGGCTCACGGCCGACCCGGCCAGACCGCTCGGCGAGGCCCTGCTGGACCAGCGCAACCTGGCCGGCATCGGCAACGTGTACAAGTCGGAGCTGGCCTTCCTCGCCGGCGTCACCCCCTGGCTCCCGGTGGGCGACCTCGGCCCCGACGTCCCGGCCCGCCTGGTGGCGACCGCCCGCCGCCTCCTGGACGCGAACAAGGAACGGCCCGACCGGCGCACCACCACCACGCGCCGCCCCGGCACCCCGCTCCATGTCTACGGCCGGGCCGGCCACCCGTGCCTCCGCTGCGGCGCCCCGATCCGCAAGGCGGAGCTCGGCGACCGGGTCACGTACTGGTGCCCGGGCTGCCAGCGGGGCCCCGACGACCGGAACAGCGGCACCCTTCCCGGCCCCCACAATTGACGACCCGTCAGATCCGCCCGTACCGTCCGGACATGACGACAATCCCCGCGTACGACCTCACCGGCCGCACCGCGTTCGTCACCGGCGCCGCGAGCGGCATCGGGCGCGCGACGGCGGTCCTCCTCGCCCAGGCCGGCGCCACCGTGCACTGCGCGGACCGGGACGAGCCCGGACTCCGCGAGACCGTCTCCCTGGTAGAGGCGATGGGCGGCGCCGCCCACCCGCACCCCTTGGACGTCACCGACCGCGCCGCCCTCGCCGAGGCCGTGCGCGCGGCGGGCCCCCTCCACGTGATGGCGGCGGTCGCCGGGATCATGCACACGAGCTCGGTCCTGGAGACCCGCGAGGAGGACCTCGACCGCGTCCTCGCGGTCAACTTCAAAGGGGTGCTCTACGCCTGCCAGGAGGCGGCCCGCTCGATGATCGAAGCCGGCGTCCCCGGCTCGATCGTCACGATGGCCTCGGGCGCGATGGACACCGCGAGCCCGGGCCTGCTCTGCTACAGCGTCACCAAGGCCGCCGTGGTCCAGCTGACGAAGACCCTGGCGACGGAGGCCGGCCGGCACGGCATCCGGGTCAACGCGGTCGCCCCCGGGTGGATCCGCACCCCCATGACGGACCGCCACGAGCCGGCCGCGCAGCAACAGGCGGAGGCCGCGATGATCCGTCACTCACCACTGGGCCGGGTCGGCGAGGCCCAGGACATCGCGCACGCGGTCCTGCACCTCGCGTCCGACGCCTCCGCCTTCACGACGGGCCAGATCCTCCGCCCCAACGGCGGCGTCGCGATGCCCTGGTGACCCGCCGCACCAGCCCCCCCGACCATCCGGATCCCGCGGCGAGCGCCCCGCGCCGCCCCGACGAGGCCGCCACGTGCACCGGCAGCAGGCTCAGCCCCCAGCCGCCCGCGGCCACCGCGCCCTCGACGAGCCCGGTCTCCCCCGGCGCCAGCAGCAGGCGCAGCACGGCCCACCACCAGAACCCACCGGCCGCCAGCCCGATCGCGACCAGCGCGAGCGTCGCCGGCGGCACCCCTCGCCGTACCATGGCCGCCTCCTGCCGTCGACGCTAGACCGGCAGGATCACCCCGCGGGAGGGCGCACCGGAGGCAAACCCGGCGCACTCGGCCCAGTCGTACGTCCCCCCACCATGGCACGGCACACCGGAACCCGGCATCTCAGACAAATCGCCCCGACCGTCGTGGGCACCCTGCGCCGCGAACACGGCGGAGAAAGGAGAAGCCCCGGTCGGCGCCCCACGAGGGGGCACCGACCGGGGCTTCTCCCCGCTTCGGTTCAGGCAGCGACGACGTCCACCGCTTCCGCGGGTGCCTTGATGGTCACCCGCCCGGTGGGCACACCTGCCACCGACGTCACCGACACCGAGTTGAGCATCGGGCGTACCGGCGTCGGGACCGGTTCGCTCGCCGCTGCCGACTCGGCCAGTTCGGCCAGTGACAGCTCGTCGCTCACTTCACGCATGAGCTCGGACATCCGTACGTCCAGCGCGTCGCAGATCGCGGAGAGCAGTTCGGAGGATGCCTCCTTCTGCCCCCGCTCCACCTCGGAGAGATAGCCGAGCGAGACTCGGGCGGACGAGGAGACTTCGCGCAGAGTACGGCCTTGGCGCTGGCGCTGCCGACGCAGCACGTCACCCAACAGGCGACGGAGCAGAATCATCGGTGGCTCCCTCCTCGGACCGCGTAGCCGCATCCTTCACGCCCCACCGTACCGCCTCGCGCTGCGGCCGTGCGGGGAGCGATGTCGTGTTCACTCAGGGCTGCAAACATCAATTCCCCCCGTTGTGTTCCGTATCCTGTGCCCGCGCATTTCCCGAGAGTTCCTCGAGGAGCAGTTCCAGCACGCTCCGTACACTCTCTCTACGGATTTCCGCGCGGTCGCCGTTCAACCTCAACGAGACCACTTTCCCGGCGCGGGCGCCCGTCGTGGCCGGCCCGGCGACCGCCACGTAGACGGTTCCGACGGGCTGTCCGTCCTGCGGTTCGGGACCCGCGACCCCGGTCGTCGAGATCCCCCAGTCGGCGCCGAGCCGGTCCCGCGCACCGGCCGCCATCTGCAGCGCGACCTCGGGATCCACCGCACCGCGCTCCGCGAGCAGGGCCCTGTCGACGCCGAGCAGCTCGCGCTTGAGGGCCGTGGCGTAGGCCGTGACGGACCCCCGGAAGGCGGCCGAGGCGCCGGGCACGCCGGTGAGCTCTGCGGCCACCAGACCACCCGTGAGCGACTCCGCGGCGGCCACCGTGTGACCACGCTCCGCGAGCAGCGCCAGCACCCGGGCGGCCTCTGTCATCGTGTCGCCGTCTCCGACCGTGCCGCCGCCCGCTCCGCGGCGATCCCCTGCCGGCGCAGGACGACGGCCTGGCGGACGTAGTCCAGACCGGTCACGACCGTCAGCACGACGGCCACCGTCATCACCCAGAAGCGCAGGGTGGCGAGCGGGCCTGTGAGCATCAGCACGTACATGCCGACGGCCGTGCCCTGGGCCAGCGTCTTCATCTTCCCGCCGCGGCTGGCGGGGATGACACCGTGCCTGATCACCCAGAACCGCATCAGGGTGATCCCCAGCTCACGGGCGAGGATGACCCCGGTGACCCACCAGGGCAGGTCCCCGAGCGAGGACAGCGAGACGAGTCCGGCCGCCATGATCGCCTTGTCGGCGATCGGGTCGGCAATCTTCCCGAAGTCCGTGACGAGGTTGTAGGCACGGGCGAGGTGCCCGTCGAAGACATCCGTGATCATCGCGACGGCGAACGCGGCCCACGCCCAGGCGCGCCAGACGGGGTCGTGGCCGCCGTCCTGGAGGAGCAGCAGCACGAAGCCGGGCACGAGTACGAGCCGGATCATGGTCAGGATGTTCGCGATGTTCCACAGGCTGGCCTGGTTGACGGCCGCCGAGCCCAGCTTGCCGCGGGGCGCCGGCCTACCGGTCCCGCCCGTCGCGGATGCCGGGACTCCGGTCATCTGGCTGCCTCCTCGAAAAGACACTCGGCCACCAGGTCGACGCCTTCCGTGCCGACGACCTTCGCCCTGACCATACGGCCCGGGGCCAGGTCGGGGATCCCGCCGTCGGCCGTGGTGAGGATGACCTGGCCGTCGGTCTCGGGCGCCTGGTGGGCGGCGCGGCCGATCACGCCGTCCTCGTCGTCCAGGGACTCGACCAGTACCTCAAGGGTCTCTCCGATCCGCTCCTCCGCGCGCTGCGCGGTGAGCTCCTCGGCGAGCCGGGAGAGGTGGGCGAGCCGCTTGTCGACGACCTCCTGGTCGAGCTTGTGCTCGTACGTGGCGGCCTCGGTGCCGTCCTCGTCGGAGTAGCCGAAGACGCCGATGGCGTCGAGGCGCGCGTGGGTGATGAAGCGTTCCAGCTCGGCGAAGTCCGCCTCGGTCTCGCCGGGGAAGCCGACGATGAAGTTGGAGCGGGCACCGGCCGTCGGGGCCTTGGAGCGGATGGTCTCCAGGAGCTCCAGGAAGCGGTCGGTGTCGCCGAAGCGGCGCATGGCCCGCAGCACGTCGGGGGCGCTGTGCTGGAAGGAGAGGTCGAAGTACGGCACGACCTTGTCGGTCGACGTGAGGACGTCGATCAGGCCGGGGCGCATCTCGGCGGGCTGGAGGTAGCTGACGCGGACGCGCTCGATGCCGTCGACCGCGGCGAGGTCGGGCAGCAGGCTCTCCAGGAGCCGGATGTCACCGAGGTCCTTGCCGTAGGAGGTGTTGTTCTCGGAGACCAGCATGATCTCCTTCACCCCCTGCTCGGCGAGCCAGCGCGTCTCGTTCAGCACGTCCGAGGGACGGCGCGAGACGAAGGAGCCGCGGAAGGAGGGGATGGCGCAGAAGGAGCAGCGGCGGTCGCAGCCGGAGGCCAGCTTCACGGAGGCGACGGGGCTGGTGTCCAGGCGGCGGCGGAGCGGCGCGCGGGGCCCGGAGGCGGGCGCGAGGCCCTCCGGCAGGTCGCTCGGCACGTTCTCGGGGGCGTCCACGACACCGTGTCCCGGGAGGGCCACGGCGGCGGCCGCCTCCTGGCGCTCCACGGGCGAGAGCGGCAGCAGTCTGCGCCGGTCACGCGGGGTGTGGGCCTCGACGCTGCCACCGCTGAGGATGGTCTGGAGGCGGTTGGAGATGTCGGAGTAGTCGTCGAAGCCGAGGACTCCGTCGGCTTCCGGGAGGGCTTCGGCGAGTTCCTTGCCGTACCGCTCCGCCATACAACCGACGGCGACCACGGCCTGGGTGCGGCCGTGGTCCTTCAGATCATTGGCTTCGAGCAGGGCGTCGACGGAGTCCTTCTTGGCGGCCTCGACGAATCCACAGGTGTTGACGACGGCGACATCCGCGTCCTCGGCGTTCTCGACGAGCTCCCAGCCGTCCGCTGCCAAGCGGCCTGCGAGCTCCTCCGAGTCCACCTCGTTACGGGCGCAGCCAAGAGTGACAAGGGCGACGGTACGGCGTTCGGGCATGGACTCAAGACTACTTCGTCCCGGCCGTTCCCCCGTCGCGCAGGGTTCACCTGCGCGACAGAGGTCACATCGGGGGCCGTCTCACGGGGCTCAGCCCGCCTCGGGGTCACCCTTGGTGTAGGTCAGCCGCTCGACCTGACCGGATTCGAACTTGTCCGCGAGCTTCTTGCCGTTCACGTAGAGCTCGATCGCTCCGGCGTTGCCGAGGACGAGGTCGATGCGCTCGTCGTCCTGGAAGGTCTTGGACTCACCTTCGAGGAGCAGGCCGTCGAAGAGCAGCTTGCCGTCGTGGCCCTTGGCCGAGATCCAGCTCTTGTCGTCGATCGCGGAGAGCTTGACCGTGACCTTGTCCTGCGGGACCGCGGCGATCACGCTCTCGCTGGGCTTCGGGGCGACGGGCTTGACCGGCTTCGGCTTGGCGGCGGAGGTGGCCTTCTCCGGCGCGGGCGCCGGACCGCCGTCGGCCGTGGTGGTGCCCTTCGGGGCTTCGTTCCCGTTGAACATCGTGAAGCCGACGAACCCGACGACGGCGACGATGGCCGCGACCATCGCGGCGGTCCAGTTGGGCCGGCGCGGCTCGGGGCGGATGCGTTCCGCCTCGAACAGCGGGGCGGCGGGGGTGGGTGCGGGGCGGCCGCCGTGGTCGGCGTCGTACTGCTCGATCAGCGGAGCCGGATCGAGACCGACGGCGCGCGCGAGGGTACGGATGTGGCCGCGGGCGTAGACGTCGCCGCCACAGCGCGAGAAGTCGTCCTCCTCGATCGCGTGCACGATCGGAATCCGGACACGGGTGGAGGCACTGACCTCTTCGACGGTGAGACCGGCGGCGATGCGGGTCTGCTGGAGAGCGCGACCGATCGAGTCCCGGTCGTCTGCCGGGAAGATCCGGTCGTCTTCGGGGGAGTTGCCGATGGACACGAGAGCGCCTTTCGAGCGTGTAGCCACCTGCTGGACGTTCAGTCTATGGGTGGTACGAAAGGGTGGGGCAACCGGGCGGGTGCTGTTTGTACGCCATGAGGCTGGGACATCCTTCTGTCCCACCGTCCAACTTGACGTACGGCCAGGGGAAACGGTTGCCCACTGTTCCCTTACGAGTGAGTCTCGGCCGGGTCTCGATCGGGTACCCCCGCTCCCCCGCCACTACTCCCACCGGGTCACGCCCGGCCCCGTCCACCGGGCGGCGCGGCGACCGCGCTACGCCTCCGACTCCCCCCGGATCACGGCGAGGACCCCGTCCAGCTCGTCCGGCTTGACCAGAACGTCCCGCGCCTTCGAACCCTCGCTCGGCCCCACGATGTTCCGCGACTCCATCAGGTCCATCAGTCGGCCGGCCTTGGCGAAGCCGACGCGCAGCTTCCTCTGGAGCATCGACGTGGAGCCGAACTGCGTGGAGACGACCAGTTCGGCGGCCTGGCACAGCAGGTCGAGGTCGTCACCGATGTCCTCGTCGATCTCCTTCTTCTGCCGGGTCGCGACGGTGACGTCCTCCCGGAAGACCGGGGTCATCTGGTCCTTGCAGTGCTGCACGACGGCCGCGACCTCGTGCTCGGTGACGAAGGCACCCTGCATGCGGACGGGCTTGTTGGCACCCATCGGCAGGAACAGTCCGTCACCCTTTCCGATGAGCTTCTCGGCACCCGGCTGGTCGAGGATGACCCGGCTGTCGGCGAGCGAGGAGGTCGCGAACGCGAGCCTGGACGGCACGTTCGCCTTGATCAGACCGGTGACGACGTCCACGGACGGCCGCTGGGTGGCGAGCACGAGGTGGATGCCGGCGGCGCGCGCGAGCTGGGTGATGCGCACGATCGAGTCCTCGACGTCCCGCGGCGCCACCATCATCAGGTCGGCGAGCTCGTCGACGATGACCAGCAGGTACGGATACGGGTTGAGCTCCCGCTCGCTGCCCTCGGGCAGCTTGATCTTCCCGTCCCGGATCGCCTGGTTGAAGTCGTCGATGTGCCGGTAGCCGAAGGCCGCCAGGTCGTCGTAGCGGAGGTCCATCTCCTTCACCACCCACTGGAGGGCCTCGGCGGCCCGCTTGGGGTTGGTGATGATCGGGGTGATCAGGTGCGGGATGCCCTCGTACGCGGTGAGCTCGACCCGCTTCGGGTCGACGAGGACCATCCGGACGTCCTCGGGAGTCGCTCTTATCATGATCGAAGTGATCAGGCAGTTGATGCACGAGGACTTGCCGGAGCCGGTGGCCCCGGCCACCAGGACGTGCGGCATCTTCGCCAGGTTGGCCATCTCGTAGCCGCCCTCGACGTTCTTGCCGAGCGCCACCAGCATCGGATGGTCGTCCTCGGCAGCGGCCGCGAGCCGCAGCACGTCACCGAGGTTGACCATCTCCCGGTCGCTGTTGGGGATCTCGATGCCGACCGCGGACTTGCCGGGGATCGGCGAGATGATCCGCACGTCCGGGGAGGCCACGGCGTACGCGATGTTCTTGGTCAGGGCCGTGATCTTCTCGACCTTCACGGCGGGGCCGAGCTCGACCTCGTACCGCGTGACCGTCGGCCCCCGGGTGAACCCGGTGACGGCCGCGTCGACCTTGAACTCGGTGAAGACGTTGGAGAGCGAGTCCACCACCGCGTCGTTGGCCGCGCTGCGCGTCTTGCCGGGCCCGCCCCGCTCCAACAGGTCGAGCGACGGCAGGGAGTAGGTGATGTCGCCGGAGAGCTGGAGCTGCTCGGCCCGGGTCGGCAGATCGGTCGGCTCGGGGGCGGGCTTCGTCAGATCCGGTACGCCTCCGCCGGGCCGCTGGTCCCCACCACGGGCCGGCGGCACGGGAGCGGCCGGCGCCACCGTTTCCGACCCCTTCCCGGCGGCCTTCGCGGCGGCGTCCACGGCGGCCTTGCGGTCGGCGGTGACGTCCCTGGTCAGGTCGGCGACGATCGGGGACGGCGGCATCCCGTTGAGCACCGCTCCGTCGAGCGCGGCGGCCGCGGCCGCCGCGACGTCCACCGGGTCCAGGCCCGGGTCGAAGGCGGCCCGCTCGGACGGACGGCGCGCCGAACGGCCGCGCCGCTCCAGCATCTCGGCCTCGGCCCGGTCCACGTCGTAGGGGTCCGCAGGACCGTTGGCGCGCCTCCGTACGGGCCGGGTGGTCCGGGGCTGCGGCCGGGCGTCCCGCCACTCCTCGTCGTACCCCTCGTGACCCTCCGGCCCCCCGTAGGCCTCCGCCTCCGCCGGGTCCTCCGCGGGCTCGACGATGCCGAGCCTGGCGCCGAGGGCGCGCAGCCGCTGCGGGATCGCGTTGACCGGGGTGGCGGTGACGACGAGCAGCCCGAAGACCGTGAGCAGGACCAGCATGGGTACGGCGAGGACCTCGCCCATCATGAAGACCAGGGGCTGGGACGCGGCCCAGCCGATCAGGCCGCCCGCGTCCTGCATGGCCTCGCTGCCGTCGCCGCGCCCGGGCGAACCGCAGGCGATGTGGACCTGGCCGAGGACGCCGATGACGAGCGCGGACAGGCCGATGCTGATCCGGCCGTTGGCCTCGGGCCTCTCCGGATAGAGGATCAGCCGCACGCCGATCGCGCCGACGAGCAGCGGGACGAGCAGGTCGAGCCGGCCGAAGGACCCGGTCACCAGCATCTCGACGAGGTCGCCGACCGGGCCGCGCAGGTTGGACCACGTGCCGGCGGCGACGATCAGCGCGACACCGAGCAGCAGCAGCGCGAGCCCGTCCTTGCGGTGGGCCGGATCGAGGCCCTTGGCACCACGCCCTATCCCCCGGAACATCGCCCCGACCGCGTGGGCGAGGCCCAGCCAGGCCCCGCGCGCGAGCCGGTAGACGCCGCCGGTCGGGGACGGGGCGGGCCGCGGAGCGGCCCTCTTCGCCGCCGGCTTCCGCGCGGGAGCGCGCTTGGCGGGCGCGGCCTTCTTGGCCGGTGCCTTCTTCGCGGGCGGCTTGGCGGGGGACTTCGCGGGTGCCGCTTTCTTCGCGGCGCCCGTGGTACGGCCGGCGCGCGGCTTTGCGGTGCCCGCCGTGGACTGGGAACCCTTGCCGGACGTACGTGAAGCCATGATGCCGAGGTTACCGGTGTGAAGACCGGCTGTCCGCCTCACCCGTTCGTGTCGCCCCTGCCGGGGCACGAAGCTGACGCCGCCTCACTCCGGAGCGGGACACGCCGGAACCGCCGGTGACGGCGCGTCAGCCCTGGGCGGGGAGGGTCGGCGCGGCGCCCGTGCCCGGCTCCAGCGCGTCCAGCGCCCGGCGCAAGCCGGTGAGCTTGCGCTCCAGATGCGCGGCGGTGGCGACGGCGGCCGCGTCGGCGGAGTCGTCGTCGAGCTGCTTCGACAGCGCCTCCGCCTGCTCCTCGACGGCCGCGAGCCGGGCGGAGAGCTCGGCCAGCAGACCGGCGGACTCCTTGCCGTGCCCCGCCTCGCCGCCGCCCTCCAACTGCAGCCGCAGCAGGGCGGCCTGCTCGCGCAGCTTGCAGTTCTTCATGTACAGCTCGACGAAGACGGAGACCTTGGCCCGCAGCACCCACGGGTCGAAGGGCTTCGAGATGTAGTCGACCGCCCCGGCCGCGTACCCACGGAAGGTGTGGTGGGGGCCGTGGTTGATGGCGGTCAGGAAGATGATCGGGATGTCCCGGGTCCGCTCCCGCCGCTTGATGTGCGCGGCGGTCTCGAAGCCGTCCATCCCCGGCATCTGGACGTCGAGCAGGATGACCGCGAAGTCGTCCGTCAACAGCGCCTTGAGCGCTTCCTCCCCGGACGATGCCCGCACCAGCGTCTGATCGAGCGCGGAGAGAATGGCCTCCAGCGCCAGCAGATTCTCCGGCCGGTCATCGACCAGGAGGATCTTGGCCTTCTGCACCATGCCCCGTCCTCCTCGCCCCGGCAACGGCTCTCCCCGGCTCCCCGAACCGGGGGAAGCACCGGGCGCCGCCCCTGAAGACGACTCCCTAACGCCGTCCGTCCTTGTGCCGGTCATCGTAGCCGCACCCCGCCCGTCGCCACACCCTGTCACCGCGATGTCACAGCGCACGTACCGGAAACGCGGTGGGAGACCAGAAGGTTCCCCGTATCCCGGCCTCTCACACCCCCGTGGCGACAGTCCGACGGCGAAGGCCCGGAGCGCGCGCGGGCCCGCGGTGCCAGGCGTTTCCCCCGCACCACGGGCCCCGCCGCGGACTCACTCCCCCCGCATCCACTGCTCCATGACGGACAGCAGGTGATCGGGGTCGACCGGCTTGGTCACATAGTCCGAGGCGCCCGACTCGATCGCCTTCTCCCGGTCGCCCTTCATCGCCTTCGCCGTCAGCGCGATGATCGGCAGCCCCGCGAACTGCGGCATGCGCCGGATCGCCGTCGTCGTCGCGTACCCGTCCATCTCGGGCATCATGATGTCCATCAGGACGATCGTCACGTCGTCGTGCTGCTCCAGGACCTCGATGCCCTCCCGGCCGTTCTCCGCGTAGAGCACCGCGAGCCCGTGCTGCTCCAGGACGCTGGTCAGCGCGAAGACGTTACGGATGTCGTCGTCGACGATGAGCACCTTCTCGCCCGAGAAGCCGAAGGTGCGGCGCGGCGCGGCCTCCGCCTCCTGCTCCACCCGGTCGGCCGCGAACTGCTGACCGGGCTGCCCCGGCACCGCCGTGCGCGCCCCGGTCGCCTCCGCCGCCGCCTTCCGCCGGTGCCGGAAGAGCGCCCCGGCCCCGGACCGCGCCTCCGTCCGCACCGGCGGCGGCGGGAAGTGCGGGAACGAGTGGACGGACCCGGCCGCCCCCTCCGCCATGTCCTGCCGCGGGTCGTCGGCGTCCTGCGCCCCCTGCCCGAAGGCACCCGGCGGCAGCTCCGTCGGGCTCAGCGGCAGGTAGAGCGTGAACGTCGAACCGCGGCCCGGCTCGCTCGCCGCGAAGATCTCGCCGCCGAGCAGCCGCGCGATCTCCCGGCTGATCGACAGGCCCAGACCCGTACCGCCGTACTTCCGGCTGGTCGTGCCGTCGGCCTGCTTGAACGCCTCGAAGATGACCCGCATCTTGCTCGCCGCGATCCCGATCCCGGTGTCGGTGACCGAGAACGCGATCAGGTCGGCCTCCGGGTCGCGCAGCGAACCCGCCTCCAGGAGCTGCTCCCGGATCGACTGCGGGACATCCGCCCCGGCCGGCCGGATCACCAGTTCCACCGCGCCCGTGTCGGTGAACTTCACCGCGTTGGACAGGAGGTTGCGGAGCACCTGGAGCAGGCGCTGTTCGTCGGTGTGGAGGGTGGCCGGCAGCTCGGGCGAGACCCGCACCGAGAAGTCGAGCCCCTTCTCCGCCGTGAGCGGCCGGAAGGTCGCCTCCACGTAGTCGACGAGCTGGACGAGGGCGATCCGGGTCGGCGAGACGTCCATCTTGCCCGCCTCGACCTTGGACAGGTCGAGGATGTCGTTGATCAGCTGGAGCAGGTCCGAACCGGCGCCGTGGATGGTCTCCGCGAACTCGACCTGCTTCGGCGTCAGATTGGTCTCGGCGTTGTCCGCGAGCAACTTGGCCAGGATCAGGAGGGAGTTGAGCGGGGTGCGCAGCTCGTGCGACATGTTGGCGAGGAACTCGGACTTGTAGCGCATGGAGACGGCGAGCTGTTCGGCCCGCTCCTCCAGGACCTGCCGGGCCTCCTCGATCTCGGTGTTCTTCACCTCGATGTCGCGGTTCTGCCGGGCGAGCAGCTCGGCCTTCTCCTCCAGCTCCAGGTTGGAGCCCTGGAGCTCCTTCTGCCGGTGCTCCAGCTCGGCCGAGCGCTCCTTGAGCTGCTCGGTGAGCTCCTGCGACTGCTGGAGCAGCACCTCGGTCTTGGTGTTGACGCTGATGGTGTTGACGGTGGTCGCGATCAACTCGGCGATCTGGTTGAGGAAGTCGCGCTGGATCTGCGTGAACGGCTGGAAGGAGGCCAGCTCGATCACGCCGAGGACCTTCCCCTCGAAGAGGACCGGAAGGACGATCACATGCGCGGGCGACGCCTCGCCGAGCCCGGAGGAGATCTTCAGGTAGCCGGGCGGCACGTGGAGCTGGATGGTCCGCTTCTCGTCGGCCGCCGTCCCGATGAGGGTCTCCCCGGGCCGGAAGGAGGTCGGCATGGACCCGGTGGAGTATCCGTAACTCCCCCGCATCCGCAGCTCGTAGGAGCCGTCGCCCTCACCGACGAGTTCGGCGTCGCTGTGGGCGGAGCCCGTCGGCATGGCCACGAAGAAGGCGCCGTGCTGGGCCGAGACCACCGGCGTCAGCTCGCTCATGATGAGCGAGGCCACGTCGTCGAGGTCCCGGCGGCCCTGCATGAGGCCGGAGATGCGGGCCAGGTTGCTCTTGAGCCAGTCCTGCTCGTCGTTGGCGAGGGTGGTGTCGCGCAGGTTGGCGATCATCGTGTTGATGTTGTCCTGGAGCGCCTGGATCTCGCCGGCCGCGTCCACACCGTCGATCTTGACGTTGAGGTCGCCGCGGGTCACCGCGGTGGCGACGGCCGCGATGGCCCGCACCTGGCGGGTGAGGTTCCCGGCCATCTCGTTCACGGACTCGGTGAGATCGCTCCAGGTGCCCTCGACGTCCCGGACCCGGGCCTGGCCGCCGAGCTGCCCGTCGGTGCCCACCTCGCGCGCCACGCGGGTGACCTCCTCGGCGAAGTTCGACAGCTGGTCGACCATCGTGTTGATGGTGTTCTTCAGCTCCTGGATCTCACCGCGCGCGTCGATGTCGATCTTCTTGGTGAGGTCGCCCTTGGCGATGGCGGTGGTGACGGCGGCGATCTGCCGCACCTGACCGGTGAGGTTGTCGGCCATCGAGTTCACCGACTCGGTCAGGTCCTTCCAGGTGCCGGAGACACCCGGAACCCGTGCCTGGCCGCCCAGTTCGCCCTCCGTACCCACCTCACGCGCCACGCGCGTGACCTCGTCCGCGAAGGACGACAGGGTCGTCACCATGGTGTTGACGGTCTCGGCGAGCTCGGCGACCTCGCCCCGCGCCTCGACCGTCACCTTCTTGGTCAGGTCGCCGTTGGCGACGGCCGCCGACACCCGGGAGATGTTCCGCACCTGACTGGTCAGGTTGTTGGCCATCAGGTTGACGTTGTCGCTGAGGTCCTTCCAGGTACCGGTGACGCCCCGCACCCGCGCCTGACCGCCCAGGATGCCCTCCGTGCCCACCTCGCGGGCCACGCGCGTGACCTCGTCCGCGAAGTTCGACAGCTGGTCGACCATCGTGTTGACGGTCGTCACCAGCTCCAGGATCTCGCCCCGGGCGTCGACGGTGATCTTCTTCGAGAGGTCGCCCTTGGCGACGGCCGTCGTGACCTCGGCGATGTTCCGCACCTGGATGGTGAGGTTGTTCGCCATGAAGTTCACCGACTGGGTGAGGTCCTTCCAGGTGCCGGAGACACCCTGCACCTCGGCCTGACCACCCAGGATGCCCTCGGTGCCCACCTCGCGGGCCACCCGGGTCACCTGCTCGGCGAAGTTCGAGAGCTGGTCCACCATCGTGTTGAGGGTGTTCTTCAGCTCCAGGATCTCGCCGCGCGCGTCCACGTCGATCTTCTGCGACAGGTCACCGCGCGCGACCGCCGTGGCGACCTGAGCGATGTTGCGCACCTGGGTGGTGAGGTTCCCGGCCATGCCGTTCACCGAGTCCGTCAGGTCACGCCACACACCGGCCACACCCGGCACCTGCGCCTGTCCACCCAGCCGGCCGTCGGTGCCCACCTCGCGGGCCACCCGGGTCACCTGCTCGGCGAACGCGGAGAGCTGGTCGACCATCGTGTTGATGGTGTTCTTCAGCTCCAGGATCTCGCCCCGCGCGTCCACGTCGATCTTCTGCGACAGGTCGCCGCGGGCCACGGCCGTCGTCACCTGCGCGATCTGCCGCACCTGCGAGGTCAGGTTGCCCGCCATGAAGTTCACCGAGTCGGTGAGCTCCCGCCACCGCCCGGAGACGCCGTCCACCCGCGCCTGACCGCCGAGCCGGCCCTCGGTGCCCACGTCCCGGGCCATCCGGGTCACCTGGTCCGCGAACGACGACAGCTGCGACACCATCGTGTTGACGGTGTTCTTCAGCTCCAGCATCTCGCCGGCCACGTCGACCGTGACCTTCTGCGACAGATCACCGTTGGCCACCGCCGTCGTCACCTGCGCGATGTCCCGCACCTGACCGGTCAGGTTGCGGAAGGCCGTGTTCACCGAGTCGGTGAGGTCCTTCCAGGTCCCCGCCGCGCCCTGCACCTCGGCCTGACCGCCGAGCAGACCCTCGACACCGACCTCCCGGGCCACCCGGGTCACCTCGGAACCGAAGGCCGACAGCTGGTCCACCATCGTGTTGACGGTGTTCTTCAGCTCCAGCATCTCACCGGCCACGTCGACCGTGACCTTCTGCGACAGGTCACCGTTGGCCACCGCCGTCGTCACCTGCGCGATGTCCCGCACCTGCGTGGTGATGTTCCGGAAGACGGTGTTGACGGAGTCCGTGAGGTCCTTCCACGTCCCCGCGGCCCCCGGCACCTGCGCCTGACCGCCGAGCAGACCCTCCGCGCCGACCTCGCCCGACACCCGGGTCACCTCGTCGGCGAAGATCCGCAGCGTCTTCGTCATCTGGTTGATGGTGTCCGCCAGCTGCGCGATCTCGCCGCGCGCCGACACCCGCACCTTCTGCGACAGATCGCCGTTGGCGACCGCCATCGTGACCTCGGCGATGCCACGCACCTGGTTGGTCAGGTTGCCCGCCATCGTGTTGACGGAGTCGGTGAGGTCCTTCCAGACACCCGCGACCCCGGCCACCTCGGCCTGCCCGCCGAGCTCGCCCTCCGTACCCACCTCGCGGGCGACACGGGTCACCTCGGAGGAGAACGAGGAGAGCTGGTCCACCATCCGGTTGACGGTGTTCTTCAGCTCCAGCATCTCGCCGGCGACGTTCGCCGTGACCTTCTGCGACAGATCGCCGTTGGCGACCGCCGTCGTCACCAGGGCGATGTCCCGCACCTGGGCCGTCAGCCGGTTCGCCATGGTGTTGACCGAGTCCGTGAGGTCCTTCCACGAACCGGACACCCCGCGCACCTGCGCCTGCCCGCCCAGCTTGCCGTCGGTACCCACCTCGACGGCGACCCTGGTCACCTCGGAGGCGAACACCGACAACTGGTCGACCAGGTTGTTGACCGTACGGGCGACCTTGAGGAACTCCCCGCGCAGCGGCCGTACCGTCCCGTCGGCACCCTCCGAACGCAGGTCCATCCGCTGTTCCAGATCACCCTCGGCCACCGCCGAGAGCACCCGTCCCACCTCGGACACCGGCCGGGCCAGATCGTCGACGAGCGCGTTCGCGGCCTCGATCGCCGCCGCCCACGCCCCCTCGCCGGCGCCCGCCTCCAGGCGCTCGGACAGCTTGCCCTCGCGCCCCACCACCCGGCGGACCCGCGTCAGCTCGCCCGTCACGTGCATCTGCCGGTCGGCGACCTCGTTGAACACGGCGGAGATCTCCGCCATGACCCCGTCGCCGGACACCGTGAGCCGCCTGCGGAGGTTCCCGTCCCGCATCGACACCAGCGCGGCCAGCAGCCGCTCCAGCGCCGCCGCGTCGACCTGAACCGTCCCCCCACGGGAACGCCCGCCCCTCGCGCGCGTACCGCTGCCTCCGCCGCGTCGCGCCGCCGTGCCAGGTTCCACCGTGTCCCTCCCGAAAGGGGTCGACCGTACCGCTCCGGCTCCCGCCGGTAGCCTGCCCAGTGTTTCACCGCCACCGAACCAGGCGATAACAGTTCGGCAGCTTCGTACAGCGTCCCTACCCCCTGGGGACGGAATCAGCGGTGACCGGCATCCGCTCGGACAGTGAAGGTAAGTAACCTGGCTTCCGGCTGTCCAACCGCCCCGGTCCGCCCGGCGGGGGCGGTGTGGTGCGGATACGACCACCGGGCAGCGGGAGGGACAGACCGAGCATGGCAGAGCCGGGCGTCGAGACGCGTACGAGGAGTGCTGTGATCACCGCGCGGGCGACTGCCAGCTTCGAGCCCGTCGGGCGGTCCGTCGCGGCCGCCCGCGCCTTCGTCAGGGACACCCTCCAGGGCTGGGGACACCCCGAACTCGTCGACGACGCCGTCGTCCTCACCAGCGAGCTCGTCACCAACGCCGTCATCCACGCCGGCACCTCCGCCGAAGTCCTCTGCCTCCGCGCCGACGACAGCATCCGCGTCGAGGTCTCCGACCGCTACCCCGAGCGCGAGATCCCCGTCCAGAGCGGCCGCACGCTCGGCAGCCCCGACCGCGAGAACGGCCGGGGACTGCTCCTCTGCGCCGCCCTCGCCCACCGCTGGGGCGTCGACTACACCCCCACCCGCAAGCACGTCTGGTTCCACCTCGACCTCCCCCGGCGCCCGGTCGGCACCCGCTCCGCGGGCCCCGTCCTCCCCGACGCCCTCCTCCCGGTCGCCGACAGCCGCGTCCGCGTCGCCGTCGCCCAGATCGACCGCGGCGGAGCCGTCACCGCCTGGAACGAGGACGCCGAGGAGCTCTTCGGATACGACTCCGAGCAGGTCACCGGCAAGCCCCTCGGCGACCTCGCGGCCTGGCCCCACACCCCCGGCATCGGCACCGGCCTCGCCGAGGCCCTGCGTCTCTCCCGCTGGGAGGGCAGCTACGGCATCCGCTGCGCCGACGGCCGCGTCGTCCCCGTGTACGCCTCGCACCTCCGGGTCCGCGACGCCCAGGGCGAACCGTCCACCGTCTGCCTCCTGGTACGCGAGCACGAGCGGGCCGTCCTCCAGACCCCGCAGCGCCCCGCCGTCGAGCCGGGCGCCGAGAGCCGCACCACGGACCCCTTCGAGGTCTTCATCGGCTCCCCGGCCCCCGACGACCTCGACGGCCTCCTCCAGCGCACGGTCGAACGCGCCCGCGACATGCTCGACGGCGACGCCGCCTTCCTGCTCCTGGCCACCGACGACGAGACGGAACTGGAGGTGAGGGCGACCACCGGCCTCCCGGCCGCCCGCCAGCGCTTCGCCCGCGTCCCCGTCGAGACCGGCGCCAGCCGCTACGGCTCCGCCCGGATGCCCGCCGTCCACGAGGACCTGGCCGCCGTCCCCGGCGCCGTCCCGCTCCTCGAAGGCACCGGCATGCGCTCGGTGGTCACCGTGCCCCTCAAGGTCGAGGGCCGGCTCACCGGCTCCCTCGGCGTCGCCGCCGAGGCCGCGAACCGCTACTCCAACGAGGAGGCCCTCCGCCTCCAGTTCGCCGCCGACCGCATCGCCCTGGCCGTGGAGTCCGCCCGCCTGGGCGAACTGGAGCGACTGCGCCGCGGCTCCCTCAGCTTCCTCGTCGAGGCCTCCGACCTCCTCGCGGGCACCCTCGACCGCGACCAGACCCTGGCCCTGATGGCCCAGATGACGGTCCCGACCCTCGCGACCTGGTGCGCCGTCTACACGATCGCCGACCAGTCCTCCGACCCGTACCTCTCGTACGTGCTCCACGAGGACGAGGACCGCATCGACGGCCTGAAGGAGCTGCTCTCCTCGATCGCCCCGCCCGACCCGGTGCCGACCCCCGGCGCCCGCGTCTGGACCGCGCCGGGAGACGCCGCCCACCGGGCCGCGCTCACGGCCTCGGTCCGCGCCCTCGACCACCCGACGAGCCCGCTGTCCTCCGGCATCGACACGACCCTGGCCACCGCGAGCACGGTCGCCGGCGAGACGGTCGTCCTGCCGCTGGTCGCCCGCAACCGGGTCATCGGCATGCTGACCCTCGGCAGGCCCTCGGAGGACCACTTCCGCCAGGAGATCCTGGAGCTCGCCGAGGACCTCTCGCGCCGGGCCGCCCTCGCCCTGGACAACGCCCGCCTGTACTCGGAGCGCGTGGCGATCAGCCAGTCCCTCCAGCGCAGCCTCCTCCCGCCCGGCCTCCCCGAGATCCCGGGCGTCGAGGTCGACGTCATCTACCGGGCCGCGGGCGAGGGCAACGAGGTCGGAGGCGACTTCTACGACCTGTTCCCGATCCGCGACGGCGCCTACGGCTTCGCCATCGGCGACGTCTGCGGTACGGGCCCGGAGGCGGCTGCCGTCACCGGCCTGGCCCGGCACGCCCTGCGTCTCCTGGCCCGCGAGGGCTTCGGCGGCCCGGCCGTCCTGGAGCGGCTCAACGCGGCGATCCTCGACGAGGGCGCCCGCAGCCGCTTCCTGACCCTGCTGTACGGCGAGATGCACCCGCAGGAGGACGGATCGGCGATCCTCAAGGTCGTCTGCGCCGGCCACCCGCTCCCGCTCCGCCTCCGCCCCGACGGCACGGTGAGCCCGGCCGCCGAGCCCCAGCCCCTCCTCGGCGTGATGGAGGACCTCGAACTGTACGAGGAGACCATCACGCTCGATCCGGGCGACGTCCTCCTGTGCGTCACGGACGGCGTGACGGAACGCCGCGAAGGCACTCGCATGCTGGGCGACGACGGCCTGGCGGAGGTCCTCAAGACCTGTACGGGCCTCACGGCCGGCGCTGTCGCCTCCCGCGTGCTCCGCGCGGTGGAGCGCTTCGCCCAGGCCCCCGCCTCCGACGACATGGCCATCCTGGCGCTCCGTCTCCGAGAGCCGGACGACCGCTGACGCCACCGCGGCGATCCCCGAAAGGGGGTCGCCGCCCCGCGTCCCCGTCTGTCCGGGGAACGCAAAAAGGCCCCCGCCACAAGGCGGGGGCCTTTTCACTTGGAGCCCTTTAACGGAATCGAACCGTTGACCTTCTCCTTACCATGGAGACGCTCTACCGACTGAGCTAAAAGGGCGGGTGTTCGGCGGCGTCCTACTCTCCCACAGGGTCCCCCCTGCAGTACCATCGGCGCTGAAAGGCTTAGCTTCCGGGTTCGGAATGTAACCGGGCGTT
>NZ_JBEOXR010000053.1:0-61051 GCF_040296665.1 Streptomyces sp. NPDC002057 | reverse complement strand
TCGTGGTACTCCGCCGGCGGCTGCCGGCGAGTGGGAGGAGACCGCCACGGGCTGACGGCTCAGCGGCTACTCGGAGCCCCTCATGGTGGTTCTGATCTCGCCTCCCGTCAGGGCGCGGTACTCGGCGTGCTCGACATCGCGTGCGGAACCCTTCGGCGACGTCCAGCTGCCGAGCCACCCGAGGAAGAAGGCAGCAGGGACAGATACCAGACCCGGGTTCTGCAGCGGGTACCAGTCGAACTCCGCGTCAGGCCACACCGCGTAAGGGGTCCCGGAGACCGTGGGAGAGAAAACCGTCAGCGCGACGCACAGAAACAGTCCGCCGTAGGCGGACCACAAGAGCCCGCGACGGTTGAACCCGCGCCAGAAGAAAGAGAGGACCAGCACGGGGAAGATACAGCTGGCGGCCACACACGTGGCGAAGGTGACCAGGAACTCGACTGGGTACCGATGGGTGACGGCGGCCAGCGAGAGGCCCGCCAGACACAGGACGGCAACCCCCAGCCGCAGCGCCCGTACCTCTCCCGCGCTCGTGTCCGAACGCCCGGCCCACATGGCCATCGGAGAGAACACATCGTGGGCGAAGGAGACCGCGGCGGCGAAAGCGACACTGGTCACGGTCGTGAGCACGGCCAGGAAGATGACACAGGCCACGACGGTGATGAGCACGGTGCGCGAGGTGGAGTGATCGGGGAGCACGCCGGCGGCCAGCAGGATCGGAGAGGCCTGCCCCATGGCATCGACGGCACGGATGTCGTCGCTGCCCACCACAGCCGCCGCGGCGAAGCCGGTCGTCGTCAGCAGCAGGACGAAGAGGCCGACCAGCCCCGTGGCGACGCTGACGGAACGGCGAGCCGCGCGTCCCGTCCGCGATGCGCTGACACGCAGGATCAGGTAGGGCATCACGGCGGTGCCCAGGATGACGACCACGTGTCCGCTCAGCGTGTTGAGCGGCTCCAGGTTCGTCGAGAAGGCCCAGAGCCCGGGCTCCAGGTAGTCGTCAGGAGCCACGCTGTTGCTCACCGCGGCCGACAGCAGCGCGTCGGGGCTCCAGTCGAACTTCTCGAGGGCCAGCAACGTGACCGCTGCCAGCGTCAGCAGAGTAAGCGGCACCTTGACGACCTGCATGAAGCTCGTGCCCCGAAGATCACTCACCGCGGCGAAGCATGCGACCAGACACCCCAGCAGTACCGTGCAAAGCACCTGGACCTGGCCGGTCGACATACCGAGCAGAAGCGCGGTAATGACCCCTGCCGCCCGTAGCTGGATCATGATCAAGGGGAGCGTCACTGTCAACGTGATCACGGCTGCGGCTATACGAGGAGCCGTTCCCCAGGCGCGCAGGTTGAACAGGTCTCCGAGCGTGTAACGGCCGCTGTCGCGGATCTTCTGAGAGAGCAGCAGCAGGATGCCGAGGGTGATAAGGCCGTCGATGGCGGCGGTGTACCCGTCGTATCCGAACAGAGCGATGGCCCCCGGGACGGTCATCAGAGTGATGACCGAGATCTGCTCGCCCGCCATGGCGAACCCGTTGAACCGGGGGGAGAGCGATCGGCCGGCCAGGTAGAGCTTCTCCGGATCGTCCTCCTTGGTCGTGAGAGTGATGAGCCACAGGAGGGACAAGCCGATGAAGACGAGGAAAGCCATGATCACGGGGGCTCTCGCCTCCGCGCCGATCCAGGCGGCCATTCCCGGGCTCAGAGCGTGAGTGCTCATCGACGCACCGCCGATGGACTGTCGACGCTGAATGCGTCGAACGTTGTGGCGGTGGCGGGGCGGCGTGAGAGCAGGGACTCCTCGTAGGGATCGCACTCACGCGTGGATCGAGTCTCGTACCGCCAGGCGGTGGCGACGAGCAGTCCGCACTGCAACAGGCCCCACAGCAGTCCGAGAGTGACCTGTCCGCATACGGGTGTCGCGGGTACGTCGGTGAAGGTGGACAAGTAGACGCCGACAACGAGGGGGACACCGTTGGCGGTCAGGAAGTCGCGCTGAGAGCGCTGCGCGTGCTCGCGGGACCGCGCAGCGTGCTGCCACTGCCCGTCGTCCATCGACGATCCCTGTGCCCGGGAGGGCGCAGGCGCGGGCAGGGGGGAGTGAGGGGACACGGAACCTCCGGGGTTGGGAACAGGCCGCGGGACGAGCCTTGACGCAGAGTGCGGGGCGTCGCAGGTACGGAGCAGTCAGGTTCCATGCGGATCACCGACACCAAAGAGCCCGTCCGCACGGGGTCAGGCGACGCGTGGACCCTTGTACGGTCCTGGCGGTGCATGCCCGGCTCGGCCAGCGACGGCCGAACGGTGAGCGCTCAGACAGACGCCTGACGACAGTCGCGCATGGATGGAACGTGAGTGCCGGGGGCTGGGCGCACATGCGCCTTCCGCAGCGGCGCCTCAGTTTTCGGCCGGAGCGACGGCGCCGCCAGGTGCATGTTTCACCTGGTGAGGGCGGAACTCAGGGCGACTTGGCGTGGAAGCGTGCCACACCCGGGCGAGATCGTGGGCCCAGGCCACCAAGGCCGAAGAGTCGTCGACCGGATCCTTCGGGCGCCGGCCCGTGGCCGGCGAGGAGACGCCACGAGCCGACACCTCCCCGTTCGACACCCTCCCCCCAGCGACGAGTTGGAGAGTCGTCATGTCGGAACCCGACACCGCCCGGCTACGCACCATCGCGAGTTCGGCGCCGATCGACGAGATCCTCGGCATCTTCCGCGAGGACGGCGGGGTCATCATCCAGGGGTTGCTCGACCGAGACCAGGTCGATCGGCTCAACAGGGAGATCGAGCCGGCCATCCAGGAGTTGAGCCCCGGTTCGAAGCACGACGACGAGCTCGCGGCGGAATTCCACGGACGGAACACCAAGCGGCTCACGAACCTCGTCACGCGCAGCGAAACCTTCGGACGCGAGGTGGTCGACCACGACCTCGTGCACGCCCTGGCGGACGCCGTGTTCCTGGAGGAGTCCGGCACGTACTGGATGACTACGGCCCAAGTGATCGAGATCGGTCCGGGCAACGCGGCGCAGATCCTCCACCGCGACCTCGAGAACTGGTACCCGTTCGTCGGCATGGGGCCCGCAGGCCCGGAGGTGGCCGTCAACTTCCTCATCGCCCTGAGCGAGTTCACCGACGAGAACGGTGCGACCCGTGTCATCCCGGGAAGTCACACCTGGTCCGACTTCGAGGACCGGGGGACTCCCGCCCAGACGATTCCCGCCGAGATGAGGCCCGGCGATGCCCTGTTCTTCAGCGGAAAGACCGCCCACGGTGGTGGGGCCAACGTCACGAAGGACGAGTATCGGCGAGCGGTCTCCTTCGCGCTCAACCCCGGCTTCCTGGTGGGCGAGGAGGCCTACCCCTTCCTGGTCGACCTGGAACAGGCGAGGACCCTCTCACCGCGGGTTCAGGGCCTCATCGGCTTCCGCTCGCAGTACCCGAAGGGCTCACCCGGCCTCTGGCAAGTCGACTACGGCGAGCTCGCGGACTACCTGGGGCTCTGACGCCCGCGCTCCGCTCACCGTCAAGCCGGTCCAGGTGCCGGACCGACGTGAGCGGTGCGATGCCCCTGGGCGGGCTGTCAGATCTTCTCGGCGGTCGCGCGGGGGTGCTCGGTGGTGAGCATGGCGATGTCCTCGACTTCGGACGTCAGGATGGTGACGCGGCCCGGCTGGGCGAGGGCGGTAGCGCGGAGAATGGTGTCGATGGCGTACAAGTCCCGTGCAGGCCAGCCGTGCGCAGCAGACGGGCGGCGGTCTGAGCGAGGGCTTGGGTGACGGGGTCGACATGCAGTCGGGACAGCCTCCATTTCAGGGCGGCGTCAGTGATCCGTGGATGGGTCACCTCAACGAGCACCGCGGCCGATCACTGGAAGATCGGCATCGGGGGTGGAGGTGAGCCACTCGTGGACCTCGCGATCGCACCGCACAGCCGGGGGCCCTCGCTGTCCAGGATGAGCGCGCCACTGGCGCAGCCGCCCTGGCGCGGGACGAGGTGCCGTCAGTCAGCTTGGCGGGTTTGACTGTGCCGGCTTCCGGGGCGGCCGGGCCGTGGGATTGTACGAGGTCGGCGATCAACCCGCCCAGATCGCCTCGCTCAATCTGCCGTCGCGCCGCCCTCTCCAGATACGCGGACACGCCTCGCTTGCGGCACGGGGCCCTGGATGCCGTCCCGCCGTGCCTCAGGCATCGCCCGTCGCACCCGTCGCACCCGTTACGCACATTGATCTCGCGCCCGTTTTGCGTCTCGCGCACTCTTGACCTGTGGTTTTCTTTACCCTGCTTTGCCTAGGCCTGGTTCTTGTGACCCAGCATGTCGAGTGCGTCGCGATCCTTGAGCTTGCTGAGAAGGGCCGGAGTTCGACCAGGACTCGATCGGCTGCCTACGCCGTGCCCTGGCCGACGCCCGTACCGGCGGCACCGGACTCGTCCGGCTGGACCTGTCCGAAGTTGCCTTCGCGCACTCCTCCCTCCTCCACGCAACGCTCATGGCCCGCGCCGGCGCCGGACGCCTCGTCCTCGTCGGACGCCTGCCCCGCCAGATCCGCTCCCTCCTCGAACACACCGGCACGCGGGCCCTCTTTGACCGCACGCCCGACGCTTGCCCCGCAATGTGATCGTGGCCTGAGAGAGCCGGGTATCGGGGCGTGGACGAGACAGCTCCGGCGGGTGGCGTGCGTGCGGTGCGCGGAGGCTTGCCCTTCGAGTCGCGTCCGGGAGCGGCTGGGGAGGCCGGCGCTGCCCTGCTGGGCTTGTTCGGGTGTGTGTCAGCAGGTGTAGGTGATGCCGTCGCGGGCGGTGTTCCAGTTACAGGTGGTGATGCTGCCGGTGGCGGTGTTGTTGTCGCGGCTGCCGGGCCTCTTCAGGCGCAGGTCGGGGTTCTTGGCGGTGCTGGTGTTGAGCAGGACGTGGCGGGCGTAGCCGCGGTAGATGTGGTGGGCGCCGGTGCGGTCGCGGTAGTGGCGGCCGCTGCCGGTGTGGACGTATGCCTTGGCTCCGGCCGGCAGGTTGTAGGAGGTCAGGGCGCGTCCGTAGGTGTTCGTGGTGATGCTGGGGATGAAGCCGCCCAGGTTGACGGTCCGGCGGGTGAGGTTCTTGATGATGAAGTACTTGCCGTTGACGTTCAGCTGTGTCCCACTGCGGGTGTCGTCTCCGGCGGCGTTCGGCCGCACGTGCGTGATCATCAGAGCACCGGTGGTGGAAGCGGCCTGGCTCGGAGTGGCCATAGCCATGAGAGCGAGTACGACGGACGAGAGAGTGGTGGTGCGTACGGTACGGCTCGCAGAAGGGGCCCTTTCGGGTAGCGGGTCATGCGGGAACGGTCTAGACGGCCGCGGTCTGTGTAGTGGGCAGGGCTGGGAAGCGCGATCGCACAGGCCGCCACTCGTGAGATCACCCCATGGCTCCGTCGCCGGGACCGGGCTGGGCGCGTCGCACGGGATGATGCGCACACTCCAGGGGACGAGGCTGCCCGCGATCCCGGTTCGCCCGCGGCCGATGTACCGCCCATACGAGTGAGCGGCCGGGCATCCTGCGCAGACTGCCGCGGCGCCGTGGCGTTGCCCGGCTCCGACTGGGCTCACTTCTGCCCTGTCGGCTCATCAGAAACCGCTCGGGAGCGCAGCCGGCCCGTACGGTCGTTACGGACACCTCACAGGACGGGTGCCACTCGGCGGTGTGCTGGTCCCGTCACTTCCCGAGGGCGACAGGACCAGCGCACCCTGGGCCATTCGGTCCAGGTCCCTGGCGGCTCACGGGTCACGCGGACCGGGGCTCCGTTGCCGCCGTCCCGTCGCGCTGGCGTCTGGCGGCGTCCAGGAGCTGTCCCCACGACCGGACAGTGGGCCGGCGCTTTAACAGCGCGAGGCGCTCGCGTTCGGTCATCCCGCCCCACACGCCGTACTCGACCCGCCCGTCCAACGCGTACGCCAGAGACTCGGCCTTCACCGGACAACCGCCACACAGCGTCTTCGCCCGGTTCTGCGCCGCGCCCTCGACGAACAGATCATTCGCGTCCACCGCCCGGCACAGCGCCGACCCCATCCAGCGATCGTCCAAGCTTTCCAGTGCGTCCCATGCGCGCACCGCCCCCGAATCCGGCAGCCCTGACCGTGCAGGGACGTTATGGCGGCATGTGCCACGGGTCTACAGCGCGTACCGCTCTTGGTTCTGACCGCGCTTCCGTGATGGCTACGCCTGGAGGGGGACGGAGGCCGTCGAGACTTCTACGGACATCCCAAAGCCGATGCCACCCAGCCTTCGGAGGGCGCTGCATCTTGGGCTGTGCCGTTCACCAGCCACGAACCGTTCCACTCGACGTTCCACACCTGGCCAGAGGCGTTCTCGAACTCAACGAAGCTTCCCGGTGCGCCTTCGAGGAGCCTGAGTTCCCGCAGCAGCACGTCGTGTGTGGTGAACCCACGCGACGGGCCCACGCTGCCTCCCTCGGTCCGCGTGTTCTCGTAACGCATCCGCAAGTACGGAACCGGGGACCGGGAGATGATCGTCGGCCGCAGCATCCGCTTGAACCGCAGAAGGGCCTCATCCGGGCTTTCGTCCCCGCGGAACTCGCACTGGCACGCCGGGAAGACCGCTGAAACGACCTCGTTCAGGGCCTCGTTCCGCCCACGGTGGTAGCCGTGCACGGATGGTGCAGCCGCTGCCACCGCGTCGAACCGGTAGGTCCCAAAGGAGAAGCCAGCGGCAATCGTGAAAGGTCGGGAGTCCGGTCCGCGCCCGAGCCGATGCTGCCTCGCAAATTCAAGAACAGCCTTGGTCAGCCCCTCGTCGTGGACGTCCAGCGAGTTCATCTGGTAGGCCCACCGCCCGTCAGTGTCCATGGCGAGGGAGAACATGAAACGCGACATGGGCGACCATCGCCAGGCCATGGGCAGGCCAGGCACCTCCTCGGCACTCCCGAGTTCCGTGAAAGCCTGTTCGATGTTCATGCCCGTCATCTTCCCCTCCCGGCCAGGTGCATGACCGGGCGGGGAGGAGCATGCCGGCTGCTGCCGCTGTTTGGCGACGCCTATGGCCATGACTCAAGAAGAATGCGGGCTCCGAGCAGGGCGAACGAACCACGACCGTACATCTGCCGCTTGATCGTTTTGATTCTGTCGACGTGTCCCTCCACGATGCCTGAGCTGTAGGGTAGGGCGAGGCTGGCGGTGACGGCGTGAAGGTCTTGTTTGGGTGAACATCCGCGTAGACGAGGACTTGTACGTCCCCCTCGCCGGGAGTGCGGCGGAGTCGGCATGGGCCGGTGGTCGGGAACAGGCCGGAGATGCGGTGGGCGGCTTCGAGTGCGGCCCTCTCGTGGCCTCGGATCTCGATCGTGACCGTGCTCTCGTTGCTCATGAACGGGCAACCCCTGCGCCGTATGACTGGTTCCGCGCACGGCACAGGTCCACCCCATTGAGTGCCCGTCGCCGACAGGCTCGCAGTTTCGCCACGAGCATCCCGAAACACGCCACCCCTGCGCCCGCTGCGCCACGAATGCGTCGGCGCCATGCTTCCGAAGCCGACGGGCCCCAGCACTGCACCCGGGACCACGGCCCGTGCCCCCGACAGCGCGAAGTACGCGGAGACGGGCCGGCGGTCGGGACTTGCAAATCAGGGGCTACGAGGTCTTCCGCTTCGGCCGCGACGAACTAAAGAACGCGACCGCGGCCCGGGTGCTCCTGAAGCAGTTCCTGCCGGCCCCGTTCCAACGCTTCAACGGCAGCGCCGGAACAGACTGACCCTTGCTCCTCGCCCCGCCGGGCACTCACGGGCGTGTGCGCTGCGAGCCTGCTCGTGATGTCGGATGACGCCCGCCCCGTACGGGCCGGCCACCGCCCTGGGTTCGTCGAGGATGCCTCCTCCGACGCACAGCCGACCAGACGTGGACCGTGTGGACAGAAGGCATCAGGGGCCGTGCTCGCCGCTGCACTCCTGCGGCCATCTCGGCAGGCCTGAGATGCGTGGCCGGGGGCTGTTTCGGCGAGGGGCCGGCTGTCCTCTCGTGCTCTCCCTCATCGTACCCCGTGGCCGGCAAGTGGTCCACCGCCGCCGTGCGTGACCGATGGTGGCGATGGTTCAGACGGTGGCTGGTCGTGTCGGGCGACATGGGAATGTCAGTGCTCGGCGACATCTGGCGTGTCAGCGTGAGCCGAGGCTTTGGGCATGGGCCCAGGTTCCCGATGATCTCCTGGATATTGCGAAGATTGACGCTATGACCATCCCGCTCTCCGTCGACCGGATTTTCGGCGACCGTTCCTTCGCCGAGATCGGTGACCCTGTACTGGCCACCGCCGACAAGCGGCGTGGCCTGCTAGCCGTGGCGGGCAGGTACGAGTTCGGCGGCACCGCAGCCGTCGGTGTGTACGGCACGAGTGACCTGGCCTGCTACGCCCTCGTCCGCTCGCCTTACCCAGTGCACGCTATGGCTTTCCACCCCACGCTTCCGCTGCTCGCGGTCGGCACCGGCCGCTACGACGGCGGCTATTTCTTCGAAGGCCAGCTGCTCCTGTTGCACCTGGAGACGGGCACGGCCACATCGCTCATCGAGCACGCGCTGGGTCGCCAGGTCCTGGAGTTGGAATGGCTCGACGAACAGGCATTGCGGGTGGTGATGGCGCCGCCTGACGACTGGGAGGATGAGACCGCACGCGTCGAGGGTCATGTCGCCGTGGTACGCAGACCGGACTGGACCGCTGTGCCTGCCAAGTCTCTCACCGGTCGTGACCTGGCCGGCCCGAGAGTGCCGGCGCCGCGTCCTGATGGCAGCGGAGTTGCCCATCAAATGGTCGCGGAGCTGAGCGCTGGCTGGGAATCGCGCCGCAATGTTCGCGCGGTCGAGGCACTTTCGGACGGCCGGATCCTGGCCACGCTCGACGGGGTGCAGCTGGAATCTTGGCTGCCCTCGGGAGAGCGAGCCTGGATGGTTCCGGACGAGGAGGGTGGGCGCGAGATCGTTGTCGCTACGGACGAAGGATCCGCGTGGGTCGGGCTCATACGTCGCCCCGGCATGCGCGAATCCGTTCCGCAGTCCGTCGTCCGGCTCTCCCTCGCTGACGGGAAACAACTCGACAGCATCGTCCCGTCGTCGTTCGTCTCGCTGGTGCGCTGTGCAAACGGTCGGTCGGCCTTGTCACCGGACGGACGCAACGGTGCTCGCAGCCGATTTCCCATACGGGGTGGAAGCCGCATCTACTTCCAGTCGACCCTCCAGCCTCCGGGCGCACGGAACCCCCACAAGGGAGAGCGCTGGCTCATGGCCATGGACCTGCAAGGGCCCGAGACCGCACGACCGGTCGAACCTCTCGAACCCTCCGCCCAGTGGATGTTCCCGTACTCCTGGGAGCCCCGCGAGACACACTTGGGTGGTCCCGGCATCGAGGCCGCGGACGGAACCCTGGTCCACGCCGGGACCGTGTACCACGGCCAAGGGCTTCAGCCCGGCGGGTCGTTCGTCGTCCGGCGAGAGACGACCGATGGGCGTCCGCGGTGGGTGTTCCGTACCGACCGGAAAGCCACCGCACTGGATGCCGACGCGGCTACCGTCTACGTCGGGTACGACGATGGAGAGGTGGTCGCACTAGACCTGGACGACGGCGCCGTGCGCTGGCGGCAGTACCTCACCGTGGGCGCGGTCTCCGCCGTACCGACCGCCCTCACCGTCACAGCCAACTGCCGGTTGCTCATCGGCACCAGCGACGGCCGCATCCTCGAATGCTCGGCCGCGTAGCGACCTACGTCCACAACGCAGCTGGCGTCGAACTGGCGAAGCGATCACGCCTGTACCAACCCCCGCCTCGGCGGACCGTACGCCCTGCGCCGGATCGCCCCTGCGCACTGCACCCTCGCCCCACGCATGGATGTCCTCACCTACGACCAGATGAACGCGATCCACCCCGGCAACCGCACCGCGACCTGGCGGAACCAAGACGGATCGCACCGCCGGCCCCTCCACCTGATGTCCTCAGCGACCTCGACGCGAAGATCCTCTACGAGCCCTGGCACGACGGCCCCGTTACCTCCAGGGGACTGCCGTCTCGCGCTCTCCCTCACCGTCCCCCTGGGGCCGGGAAGTGGTCCACCGCCGCCGACGTGTGCGGCAGGAAGGAACGGTGCTGGTGCCGGTTCAGGCGGGGGTGGTCGTCGCTTCTTTGTGGGGTGTGTGGGTGTCTGGGACAGGCAGGGTGGGGTGTGGTGGTGTCGGTTCGGGGGGTGTGGTGCGGGTCAACAGAAACGGGGCCGTGCGCGTGCCCGTGTGCCCGGCCATGCCCGTGGGACTGTCTGCCGTGGGCCACTGTCCGGTGTCGCCGCGACTGTTTCCCCGGCCCACGGGCGCACCGCTTCAGCAAACGAAATTGGCAGCCAGTTAGTACGTACTGGAACAGTACGGGCTGACTGAACCGCAGGACCCTACCGATACGACGGGCCCTTCGGGCGTTATCCAGGAGCAGTCATCCATGGGAATCGAGGACCCTTCCAGCGGCACCCGCCGACGTGAACGCCTCACCTCCGCACCACGCACACGACGGGTGAACCTGACGTTCAACGACGCGGAACTCAAGGCCGTCCAACTGGCAGCGGCACGCCCCGGGAGCCAGCTGGTGAGCGCCGACGTGGTAGGCGCCGGGCGGCCCGGTTCGGGAGACTAGGTGGCAGGATGATGCGGTGTCCGACTCTCTGCATGAACTGTGGCTGCGTGGACTCACTTTCAATCCGGCGGCGCCCTCCGACGCACTGATACGCCTGATGGATCAAGCGGCCGGTGAGGCCGGCCCGCTGATGTGCGAGGGCCGCGACCTACCCGACGCCGTCATCGACGCGGCCCTGCGCCATCCGATCAAAGCCGTCCGCAGCGCGCTCGCCCGCAACCTGTACGTCGACCCGGCGCGGCTCGCCCCCCTGGCGACGGACCCGTCGGGACTCGTCCGCGCTTGGCTCGCCGACGGCCCCCGGTCCCGGCCCCGATGGGTCCGGCCGCTGCCGGACGACATTCTCGTGACTCTGCTGACCGCGCAGGATGGGGGAGAGGACGGCAGACTCACCGCAGGTGAGATCATCGAGGTGCTCGAATCGTCCCGGCAGATCCCGCTGTCCTTCCGCCATTCCCTGGCCGACCGCGAGCACCCCGAACTCCGTATACGGGCCCACCTGGAGTTGGGGGTCGCTCACCCCGGCACAGCGGGCGGCGCTGCTCGACGATCCAGACCCCGCAGTCCGTGAAGCGGCGAAAGACCACAGCTGGGTGCTGGATCCGGAACAAGTGGAGGCCCGACCGCCGTCCTACGAGCCGCGCGGCAAGCCCTTCGTGTCCGGCATGTGCGCCCTGTCCCCCGCGCTCGTCGAGCAGTGCTTCGCTGAGGGCACGGTGCGCCCCCTCGCCCGAAACCGACACGCCCCGGCCTACGCCGTCGCCCGGCTCGCCCGCCATCCCGAGGCGGGGGTCCGCGCGCTGGTCACCCCCCGGCCCGACCTGGGGCCGGACCTGGTCGCGGAGCTGAGGGAAGACCCTGACGAGAACGTGCGGGGGCGGGCACGCCTCCACCCCTTCTCCCGCACTTGGGTCGAGTACGACATGATCCACAGGATCATCGCCCACGGCCCGGACTGCACCTGCCCGATCACCGAGCCCGCCCTGCGGCCGTCACCCGGCTGGTTCGCTGCCTGCGCGGCGTCCGAGGAACCGGTGCTCCGCCGGGCTGCGGCGAGCTGGCCCGGCCTGCCCGCAGAACTCGTCGCGACACTCGCGCAGGACGACGACGAGGACGTACGGATCCGGTTGGCCTGCCACCACCCCCTGGCCCCACCACACCTTCTCCTGGACGTCTTCGTCACCCGCCCGGCCCACCGCCCACACCTACTGACCCTGCCTGCGTTCCCCCGCACCGGCATGACCCACCTCATCGGCCACCCGGATCCGCAGGTACGCGCCCTGGCCGCAGCCGATCCCGCGCTGCCCAACCCGCCGGTGGAAGACCCCGACAATTCGGTGCGTCGGGCAGCCGCAGCCAACCCGAGCCTGTCACCGCAGGCACTGGAGGCCCTCCTCGCCGACCCCCGCACCGCAGAGGGCGCCGCAGCCAACCCATCCCTGCCGGTCGCCCGCACGCACGCACTCAGGTGAGGCGACCACGATCGGTGTCGGCGCGGTCGTGGACGGAGCGGGCGACCCGGGCGCCCTGGAGAACGGGCGCGTCGAGTACGCCTACGGGGACCAGACCGCCACGGACGCGGTCACCGACTGGCTTCCGGCACGGATGTAGCGGTTGCACGGGACCTGGCGGGTCGTCGTGCCCGGCGACGCCCCCCGCGGGCACGTTTGTCCACCTGCGCGTCACGCTCACCGACGGCAGGCCGCGTCGGTCGGCCAGACGATGGTCCACGCCCAAGAAGTGCGCTGAGAAACGTTGTGGGGCCGCCCCTTTCGGGACGGCCCCACGGCGTGCGGGCAGCGGATCAGGCGCCGACGGGCACCCGCTCCGATGCGGCGGCCGGCTGTTCTGCCAAGACGCGCTGCTGGTGATACGTACGCAGCCGCAGCGTGCACCAGATGCCGACAGCGGAAATCACCATCAGCGCGGCGGCAGGCGGCCAGTACGCGCCACCCGCAAGCGACGACAGCCACACGGCGGTGACCGGGGCGAAGCCCGCGAAGACGAGGTTGCAGACCTGGTACGACAGCGAGATGCCGGTGTAGCGGACGTGAGGGGCGAATCCGTCGGCGAGGATCGCCGCCATCGGCCCGTAGAGCGCGGACATCACGAACCGCATGGCGAGCATCGTCAGATAGATCAGCACCACGCTGCCGGTGTCCATGACCATGAACTGCGGTATCGACAGGAGCACCACGCCCATGAGGCCGCCGACGACGACCTTGTGCGCGCCGATCCGGTCGCCGAGCAGGGCCAGGAACGGGGTGACGAGGAGTTCCAGGAACGCGGCGAGGGTGAGGCCGTTGAGCAGCATCGACTCGGACAGGTGCTGGTCGTCGGTGCCGTACGCGAGCAGGTAGCTGGTCACGACGTAGTAGCCGCCGGTCGCGGTGGCGAGTGCGAAGACACCGACCAGGACGGTCTTCCAGTCCTTGCGCAGCACCTCCGCGACGGGGAGCTTGCTGACCGCACCCTTCTTCCCCTGCCCGCCCTTCTGCTGCTCGTTCTTCATCTGTTCGGCGTGGATCTCGGCCATCACCGGAGAGTCCTCCAGCTTGGCGCGGACCACCAGGCCGATCACGACGAGGACGGCGGAGGCGAGGAACGGCACGCGCCAGCCCCAGCTGTCGAACGCCTCGTCGCCGAACAGGTTCATCAGGCTGAACATGCCGGTCGACAGGAGCGCGCCGACGGACGAACCGAGCTGGGCGAAGGAGCCGAAGAAGGTGGCCTTGCCCTTGGGAGCGTTCTCGACGGCGATGAGCACGGCGCCGCCCCACTCGCCGCCGATCGCGATGCCCTGGATCAAACGCAGCACGATCAGCAGGATGGGGGAGAGGACCCCGACCTGCTCGTACGTGGGCAGCAGACCGATCGCGAACGAGGCGACTCCCATCATCAACAGGGTGATGACGAGGGTCTTCTTTCGGCCGACCCGGTCACCGATGTGACCGAAGACGATGCCGCCGAGCGGGCGCAGCAGGAAGCCGACGGCGAAGGTGGCGAAGGCCGAGATGGTCCGCAGCGACGCCGGCATGTCGGCGGGAAAGAAGACGTCGTCGAACACGATGGCCGCCGCGGTGGCGAAGGCGTAGAAGTCGTACCACTCGATGGACGTTCCGGACAGTGCGGCGAGGGCCGTTCTGTACGGACTCTGCGGTGAGCGCGGGGTGGTGCGGTCCGACACGGGGACCTCCGGCGGATGAGTGCGGTCGGGGACGGTGACTGCTGCGGTGGGGGAGAGGGAACCGGGTGGCTCCCGGGCCCGGCGGCCGGGCCTCGGACGGGTTCGTCCGGCCGCCGGGGCGGTGGTTCAGCGACCGGCGGCGGCCCAGGCGCGGGTTCCGCCCACCCAGGTCTCGCGCACGCGGATACCGGTGAGCCTGTCGGCAGGCACGGTCAGCGGGTCGACATCCAGGACACAGAAGTCGGCGAGCATACCGGGTGCGAGGGCGCCGACCGCGTGCTCACGGTGCAGGGCGGCCGCCGCCGCACCGGTGTGGGCGTGCAGACCGGCCTCGACGGGCAGGCGCAGCGACTCGTCGCCGAGGACCGTGCCCAGCACGGTGCGGCGGGTCGCGGCGGCGGCCACGGCCTCCAGCGGGGCGGGCGGGGCAACCGGGGCGTCCGAGGAGAAGACGACCGGGACACCGGCCTGCGGGCAGCGGCCCGCGGGGTTGTAGCGGTTGCCCAACTCACCGATGGCGGTCAAGGTGCCGTCGCCGGTACGCAGGTGGTGCTGCGGCTGCATGACGGGGACGACGCCGAGCTCGCCCATGCGGTCGATCTGCTCGTCCGTCGGCAGACCGGAGTGTTCGATGCGGTGGCGCATGTCGTCGCGCGGCCGGTCGGCCTGGGCCTTCTCGATCGCGTCGAGCACCATGCCGATGGCGTACGGGGACTGGGCGTGCGTCGCGGTCTGGAGACCTGCGGCGTGGGTGCGACGGACGATCTCCGAGTACTCCTCGACCGAGTGGTAGAGCTGACCGTGGTGGCAGCAGTCGGCGGCGTACCCCTCGGGGAAGTACGCGGTCCAGCCGCCGAGGGTGCCGTCGGCGTAGAACTTCACGCCCTGGATGCGGAACAGGTCGTCGCCGAAGCCGCGCACCGCACCCAGCTCGAGTGCGGTGTCGAGCAGCGCGGACGTCAGGTAGGCGGAGACACGTATGCGGAGGCTGCCGTCGTCGTGGGCGCGCAGATACGTCTCCATCTCGCGGCGCGAGACCTGGGCGTCGCCGATCGTGGTGACGCCGGCGGCGAGGAAGACCTCCTGGGCGCGCATCAGGTGGTCGGCCATGATGTCGTCGGGCTCGGAGAGGTGGAAGTTCGGTCCGTGGTTGCCGATCTTCACCCCTGCCGGACCGGTGAGCATGTCGCAGGCCGCGTCCCACAGCTGGCCGTCGGGCTCCCCGTTCTCGAAGTGGCCGATGCTGCCGCCCTCGGGAGAGGGGGTGCCGGCGGTGATGCCGCAGGTCCGCAGGGTGTGGGAGTTGACGACGCCGCCGTGGCCGGAGGCGTTCATGACGTAGACCTCGCGGTCGCCGGCGACGCGGTCCAGGTCGTGGCAGTTCGGGTGGCGACCCTCGGCCAGGCGCCGGTGCTCATACCCGAAACCACGGATCGGGACGCCGGACGGCAGGTCACGGGAGGCCTCCCGCAACACCTCGACCAGCGTGTCGATGTCGCCGACGCGCTCGGGTCGCACGTCGACCCAGGCAAGGGCCTGTCCGTACATCACCGGGTGGCAGTGCGCGTCGATGAAGCCGGGGTGGACCAGGCCGCCGTCCAGCACGAGTTCCGTATCGGCCCGGCCTCCAAGCGCCGCGCAGGCGTCCTCGGCGGTGCCGACGTGCACGATGCGGTCACCGCGAACGGCGAGAGCCTCGGCGCGGACCGTGGTGCCCGGGACGGCGACGGCGGCGCCGGTGACGAGCAGGGTGCGCTCGGGAGATGAGGACGGACGGGGCATGGCAGGCCTGCTTTCGACCGAGAGATACGGGGATGCGTCGACAGACGATTCGACTCGGTGAACCATAGATAGCGAACGCCTGGTTTGCCAGAGGGTCACGAGAGGAATTTTTGTAAAGTTGAATTGCCTGCCGACTTACGTATCGACTGTCTCGGTCCGGATTGGATGCCTGCGCGGGCGTTCAGGCCGTGCGCGGCCCCATGTTGTACTGCTCCTTCACCAGCTCCAGGTGCAGCCAGCTCTCCACCTCACGTACCTGTGACAGCTCCCGCATCTCCTCCAAGGTGGCGCGCACGGCGGCGAACGACTCCGCCGTGATCGTGCCGACCAGCTCCGCGCGACCCAGGCATGTCGACAGGAACGTCACCCGTGGGATCGCGGCCACCTGCTCGGCGACCCGGGCCGCCGTCCCTGTCACCCGCAGGCTGAACCCGCACAGATAGCCCATGCCCAGCACGTCGGGCCGCACCAGTGCGACCACCTTTGCCACGCCGCCCTCCAGGAGGCGCAGGGTGCGCGAGCGGGCCGCGCCGGCCGAGAGGCCGACCCGCCCCGCCAGCTCGGCGAACGGCAGCCGCCCGTCCTCCTCCAGCTCGGCCAGAATTCGTGCGTCCATCGCGTCCTGGAGTGCGACGGTCGGCTCCTCGGCCAGCAGGTAAGGATCCTTCACGTGTCGCGTCGCCACCAGCGGGTCCACCGTGCGCACGCCCTTCAGGGCCCTGATGCGCTCGATGGTCCGCTCCAGTTGTCCGAAGTCCGCCGTGCGCAGCTCCGCCATGACCGACCGCCGGCCGCTGGTCAATGTCACGAAGGGGGCCTCGGGGAGTTCGGCGATCTCGCGCGCCACCGGGGCGGCGGCGCCGTCGGTGTCGATCGACAGGTGTGCGGAAGCGGTGAGACGGTGCACTGCCGGATGTGCAATGGCCACGATGCGGACGGCCCCCGACTCCTGGAGCCGCTGTACCCGCATCCGGGTCGCCGGACGGGAGAGTCCCACCTGCTGGGCCAGCGTCTCGTACGTCAGCCGGCCGTCGCCCTGTAGTCCGCGCACGATCGCCAGGTCGGTCTCGTCGAGATCCACGGCAGGTCCCCTCGGTGGTGGGTGAGTCGGCCCGGCCGTCTGCCGGCCGGGGTCTGCGCTCATTGTCGGACAGGCCGCCGCGGGCCCGGACGGCGGCTTGGGTGGTGGGGTGGTTGGAGCTCTGGACAACCATCTCATCCGGGGTAGACAGCTTGTGCAACCGAAACGTAAGTTTCATGCCCATGTGGCAATCGAATCATTCATGGAGGTTGGGTGTGACACGACCCGTGGCCGTGATCACCGAGACGGAGGAGCTGGACCCCGAGCCGGGTCTGCGCCTCCTGTCCGAGGCCGGCTTCGACGCGCGTTTCGTCGGCAGTCGCGACCCGGACGCCATCTCCGCCGCCGCGCACGACGCGGACGCGCTGATCGTCGGATACGCGCGCGTCGACGCGGCCCTCCTCGACCGGCTCCCCGGGGTGCGCATGATCGCCACCATGTCCGCGGGCTACGACATGATCGACATCGCCGAAGCGGCCCGCCGGGGGCTGTGGGTGTCCAACCTGCCGGACTCGGCGACCGAGGACGTAGCGGTGCACGCCCTCGCCCAGACGCTCGCGCTCATCCGGCGCCTTCCGCAGGCCGACGCCGTGGTCCGGGGCGGGGGCTGGAGCAACGACTTCCCCGAACTCCCGCGCCGCGTGAGCGAGATGACCCTCGGCCTGGTGGGCCTCGGCCGCATCGCCCGCACACTTGCCCACATCGCCGCACCTCTCTTCGGCCGGGTGCTCGCCCACGACCCGCACGCCACCGGCCTGCCCGAGGGTGTCGAGCAGGCAGGCCTGGACGAGGTGCTCGCAGAGGCGGACGTCCTGTCCCTGCACACTCCGTCCACCCCGCAGACCAGAGGCATGGTCGACGGCCCGCTGCTGGCCCGCATGCGCCCCGGCAGCATCCTGGTGAACGCCTCCCGGGGTGACCTCATCGAGCCCGGCGCCGTACTCGCCGCCCTCGACAGCGGGCACCTCGCCGGCGCCGCCCTCGACGTCTTCCCCACTGAACCACCCGCCGCGGACGACCCGTTGCGCAGGCACCCGCGCCTGCTGCTCTCTCCGCACAGCGCGTTCCTCTCGGACGCCTCGCTGCGCGCCTATGTCACCGGGCCCGCGCACAACGTCATCGCCTGGTGGACCACCGGACAACCGAAGTCCCCGGTCGTCGTCCCGGAACAGGCCACCACACCCGCACCCCGCACCACCAGCCCGCAAGGAGCCCCCGCGTGACCGACCTTGTCACCACCCCCGTCACGACGGACGAAGCGGCCGCCGAGGAGCTGCGTCTGCGCCGTGAACTCGCCGCCGTCTACCGGCTGGTCGCGCACTTCCGGATGACCGACCTGATCTTCACGCACATCTCGCAGCGGCTGCCAGGCCCGGACCACCACTTCCTGATCAATCCGTACGGGCTGCTGTTCGAGGAGATCACCGCCTCCAACCTGGTCAAGATCGACCTCGACGGGAAGCCCGTCGAGCCGTCGCCGCACCCCGTCAACCCGGCCGGCTTCGTGATCCACAGCGCGATCCACCGGGCCCGCACCGACGCGCACTGTGTCCTGCACACGCATACGAAGGCGGGCTGCGCCGTCGCCGCGCAGCAGGACGGTCTGCTGCCGGTCAACCAGATGTCGATGGAGTTCCACAACCGCGTCGGCTACCACGACTACGAGGGCGTCGCCCTCAACCTGGACGAGCAGGAACGCCTCGTCGCCGACCTCGGTGGTCACCCCGCGCTCATCCTGCGCAACCACGGCCTGCTGACCGTGGGAGACAGCGCCAAGCAGGCGTTCCTGCGCATGTACTACCTGGAGAAGGCCTGCGAGATCCAGGTCACCGCCCAGGCTGGCGGCACCCCGCTGATCATGCCCGCGGACGAGGTCGCGGAGTACACCGCCCAGCAGCTCACCGGCGAGGGCGAGGCGTCCTCGGACTTCGAGGACCACGACGCCTACGACCTGGCCTGGGGGGCCCTGTTGCGCCTCGTGGAGCGGATCGCACCGGACTACGAGAACTGATCACGCGGTACGTCACCGGGCCGGGCTGCCGCACGACGGCCCGGCCCGTTCGTGTGCCGGCCGGGCCGCCGACGGAGGGGTGGCGGATCTACGACGCGTCGTCGAGTCGTCACCTTCTGGATGGTTGAAAGACCCTGAGCTGCGAGCATGCGTCGCGTCCTCGCTCCCTGAACCTTGGGGTTCTTTCCATACAGGTCAGGTCCATAGCCGCGGCCGCCGGCCTGGTCGCGGCGGCGCTCGTGCTCGTCAGCGACGCGCAGGCGGCCGGTCCGTTCGTCCCGGCCGCAGATGCCGGCGACCTTCACAGTGCCGCTGCCCACCGGCGGCACCGTCACGGTCGAACGCAAGGACACCGCCATCCGCTCGGCGACCGTCACACCGGCACCTGGCCGACCCGACGTCGCCTTCACGACCAGTTCCGTCGGCTCCGACGACATGAGCGTCGTTCCCGCAGACGCCGAGGCGATGCTCGCCGCTGGCCGGGTCGACCCTTCGCTCTTCGACGTCAAGGCGCTGCTGGAGACCGCGTACGGAACGAAGGGCAGCACCACCGACGCCACGGTCGGGTTGATCGTCCAGCACGCCAAGGGCTCCGGCGCCGCGGACAAGGCACGCCGGGCCGTCGGCGGCGCCTCCTCCCGTCCAGCGCACACCATCTCCCGGCTCGGCATGACCGCTTTCGACCTGCATGACGGCGTTGACGCAGCCACCACTTGGAAGCGCCTCACCGCCGGGACCGGACGGTCCCTCGCGGGCGGTGTGAACAAGCTGTGGCTGGACGGCAGGCTGCGTGTCGCCCTGGACAAGAGCGTTCCGCAGATCCACGGCCCCGAGGCCTGGGAGAGCGGGTACACGGGGAAGGGCGTCGCCGTCCTCGACAGCGGCTACGATTCCGACCACCCGGGCCTGGCGGGCCGGGTGACGGTCTCGTCCAACTTCCTCGGCGGCGCGAGTGCGGAGGACGGGCAATGGCCACGGCACGCACGTGGCCTCCACGAGCGCCGACGTCGACAGCACCTACCGGGGCGTCGCCCCCGACGATGCCCTCTCCGTGGGCCGCGGTGAATGCCGAGGACGAACTCGCCCCGTTCCCAGCCGCGGCCCGCGCCCCAGCGACAACGCGGTCAAGCCCGACATCACCGCCCCCGGCGTCGGCATTGTCGCCGCTAAGTTGGGCGGTGGCCACACCTCCAAGAGCGGTACGTCGATGGCGACGCCCCACGTGGCCGGTGCCTCCGCACTCATCGCCCGGGCGCACCCCGACTGGACAGGCGAAACCCCCTGGGCAGGGCCCAGGGGGTTCTCGGCGTAGTGTCCGGCGGTCAGCCGGCCCTGGTCAGGACAGGGTGTACGTGGTGGTCTGCTGGATGGCGTTGTTCAGCGACAGGACGCCGCCGCCCAGCTGGTTGGCCATCCGGTTGCGGCCGAAGTCGTCGGAGTTCAGCGACACCATGTCGTCGACACCGTCACCGTCGAGGTCGGCGGCGAGGTAGTTGCGGCCGCCCATCCGGGAGCCGGTTCCCAGACCGCTCTGGAACTGCCATCCCGTAGTCAGCACCGACGGGTCCCAGGCGCCGACGCCTCCCTCCAGGCCGCCGGCCAGCAGCCTGCGACCACTGGGTCCATTGACGAACTGGACGCCTCGCAGCGGGGCGATCACGGAGCTGGAGGTTTCCGCTCCGTCTGCGCCGAAGCCCCGGAACGTACCGTAGCTGAGCTGGTACAGCAGGTCGTTCTCACCGTCGACGAAGTAGTTGTCGTGCGACCACGGGCTGCCGCCCACGGCCTGGTGCAGCACTTCACCGGTACGTCCGTCACGGATCTCCATGACGACGCGGGGAGTGGCGGTGTCCAGCTCACCCGCGACCGTGGGGTCGCTGCGCGTGATCCAGGTGTAGACGACGGCGTGTCCGTCCGCGTACGGGATGTTCGGCGAGGCGAAGACAGCGTGGTCGAGGGCCGCGCCGAACAGCTTGCCTTCGAACGCCTGCCGTGGAGCCTTGGGGTTGGCGGTCCAGTTCACCGTGCCCTTCGCGCCGTCGAGCGCGACACCGTTCTGGACGGCGGATGTGCTGTTGATCGCGCCGAGGCTGGAGTACTGCGTGTACACCTGGCCGTCGGCGACGGTCGTGTCGGAGAAGACCACGTCACCAGCGCTCGCGGGAGCCGCGTACGCCCACAGCTGCGTGCCGCGGGCGTTGTAGACGCGCAGGGCGTCGGTCGGGACGAGGATCTCGTCCTTGCCGTCGCCGTTGACGTCGGCGGCGGTCACCGAGCGCACGTACTGGCCGGCGCCGTCGATGGTGGTGAGGATGTTGCCCGTGGCACCGTCGAGGACGGTGGTCGCGCTGTCCGCGGCCACGACGATCTCCGGCTTGCCGTCACCGTTGACGTCACCGGTCGTGATGTTGTGGATCTCGCCGGCGACGGTGGCCCGCCAGAGCTGCTTCGGCTCGCCCTTGACCAGCGAGGGACCGGACCAGGCGAACACGCCGTTGGAGGCCCCGCCGGCGACGACGTCCTTCTTCTTGTCGCCGTTGAGGTCGACGGCCTGCGCGTAGTTCAGGGCGCCCTGGAGCGGCGTGATGCCCATCTGTACGCCGTTGCCCAGCTTGTACGTCCGGATGTTCTGGTTCTGGTCGATGACCCGGACGAAGTCCTTGCCGCCGGACTGGTAGACCTGCTGGAACATCGGAGACGCGTTCAGACGGTCCTGGCGCCAGGCGATCTTGCCCTTGGCGTTGAACACGGTCAGGGCGCCGTAGCGCAGGCCGCCGATGTTCTCCGCACCGCCCATGCCCGTGTCGTCCTGGCTGGAGACGACGAGCTTGCCGCCGACGGTGTCCATGTGCCAGGCGTTGGCTCCGTCGTGGTTGTTGGAGGCGTCGCGCTTGAACGTGTAGGCCCACTTGACGGTAGACGCGTCCTCGCCGTTCAGCACGCGGATCGTGCTCGAGTTCACGAACAGGTCAGGGTCGAACGTCGACTCGCTGACTGCGTACTCCGCACCGTTGCCCGAAGCCGCGTCGCCGATCGTCATGGCCGTGGCCATGGCGTTGACGCGGGTGCCCAGGGTGGTGCGTTCGCCGCTCTTGAGGTCGTACGAGGCGATCTCGTACTTGACGGCGTCGCTGACGTCCGACTGCTCCAGGGCGACCACGCGCCCGCGGGTGGCGTCCAGGTGGAGCTGGCGGCTGTACAGGTCACCGTCCGTCCGCCAGGACACGGAGCCGTCGATGGTGTCGAGGACGAGCGTCGTTCCGTGCGGGTCGACGTCCACGTTCTTGCGCAGGTTCCAGGAGACGGCGACCTTGCCGTCGCCCAGGCCCTCCAGGGCGCCCCAGCCGACGTTCCGTGTCTCCTCGGTGTCGTACGTCCACGTCGATGACGGGGTCAGGGCGCCGCCGGCGTACGCGAACCGGATGCCCGTGAGGGTGGCGGTCTCCGTCGCCGGAGCGCGGCTGTTCACCCGCGGCGAGTTCGCGATCAGCAGGGTGCCGTCCACGATCTTCACGTTGGAGATGTACGAGTAGAGCTTCGACCACAGCGTTTTGCCGGTCTTGCCGTCCAGGACCGTCACGAACGTGCCGGTCGACAGCGACGAGCCGGGCGATGTGAAGGCCCGGGGCGTGGGCGTGAAGCCGACGGCCGCCGAGAAGACGACGTCCGGGACACCGTCACCCGTCAGATCGCTGGTGTCGTAGCCCTGGTCGGAGTAGGGCGAGAACGGGCTGACGGCGTCGTAGCCCATCACGATGCGAGCCGGGTACGGCTCGACCCGCCAGGCCTGCAGCGGCTTGACCTGCCAGTCCGTGTACAGCGAGGCGTTGGTACGGGCCCATGCTGTGGAGCCGTCGGCGTTGTGTAGCTGGATGTTGCCCAGGCTGTGCACGGTGAAGTACTGGTCGCCCTTGGCGGGCACCGTGACGCCGAGGCCGCGCACGCCCTCCATCGTGGACTTGGCGGTGAAGGTGACCGGAGTGTTGGCCGCGGCCGTGCCGGAACCGGCGGCGTCGAGGTGCGAGCCGCCGCCGGTTGAGCTGTTGGAGGCACCGGAGGCGTCATCGGTGGATGCCTGGTCGTCGGTCGCGTCGCCGGAGGCTGTTCGGTCGCCGTAGACGTCGACACCCATGCGGTCGGTGAGCTTCTCCGCCTGGGCATCGGTCAGCTTCATGACCGAGTTGCCATCGGTGCCGGCGGCCAGCGCGTGCGGTGCCGAGGACAGGGCGAGGCCGGCGGCCACCAGGGCGGAGGCGAGCGTCAGCGCCCGCTTGGAGTGAGGGGATCGCATGATCAGGCTCCCTGCGCGATGCGGATCGCCGAACCGTCGGTCAGGACGGCCTGGTCGGAGGAGTACTGGAGGGCGTCGGTGCCCGCCTGGTTCTCGATGCCGACGGTGGCGGCGGAGCCGCTGCCGGGCACGGACTTGTACTGGAAGGTGATGTCACCGGTGGCCTCGTCGAAGACGGCCTCGAAGGTGACGCGAGTCTTGCCGTCGGAGACGAGCAGGGCCTGGTTCCAGACGACGGCGAACTGACGCTTGCCGTTCTTGCCCTTGAGAGCGGTCTGCACGCTCGACTTCCTGTCGAGGGTCAGGTCGTCCCAGAACGGGGCGACGATGCCGTTCGGCGGGGCGGCCGAGGGAAGCGCGGTGTTGGCGTAGTCGCCGAGACGCGGCTCCATGAAGTTGACCAGGCCGTTGGTGGTGATGGAGGCGCTGGAGTAGTCGACGCCGTACAGGTTCACCCAGAAGGGAAGCGCGACGGTCTTGGCGTCCTCGTCACCGGTCAGGGAGACCGTGTTGGAGCCCTTGATCCAGGAGTAAGTCGCCGGGGTGCAGCTGTTGCCGGAGTGGTCGGAGCGGGCCGGAAGGTGGACGGTGCGGGTCTCGACGCCGTCGACGGCCAGGCTCGCGGAGGAGATCCCGTTGCACAGGACCGGGGAGGCCGGCTTCACCGTCAGGGTGTAGTCGCCCTCGGCGACCGCGGGCAGGGTGAAGGTGCCGTCGGTGCCCGAGGTGACGGACGGGACGGGGGTGCCGGTGACCTCGACGGTCGCCTTGGCGAGAGGCTTGCCGGTGACGTCGAGGACGGTGCCGGTGACCGGGTGGGTCCTGACGGCTTCCATCGCGATGTTCTGGGCCAGTGACGTTCCGGTGGACAGCTGGATGCCGGAGACCGTCTTGTTCGCATAGCCGTATCCGCTGAGCGAGAAGGAGTACGAGCCCGGGGCGAGCGCCAGACGGTAGGAGCCGTCGGAGGCGGTGGTGACCGAGCGGGTGACGGAAGCGGTGTCCGTGGCCTCGACGAGGATGCCGGACAGAGCCTTGCCGGTGGCCTGGTCGGTGATCGTGCCGGTGACCGTCACCGCGGTGTGCGGGGCCTTGTCGATGGAGGCGAGGATGTCGAGCTTGCCCTCGCCCCAGACGTTGTTCATGCCGGCCGTACCACCGCAGTGGGTGTCGTCGACGTCACGGGCGCCCTCGTTGAGGAGCCTGCGGGTCTCGTCGATGTTGCCGATCAGGGACGGGGCCGCCGCCCACAGGAGCGCGACCGCACCGGCGACGTGCGGGGTCGCCATCGACGTCCCGTTGATGGTGTTGTACGAGGAACCGGGCCACGTCGAGCCTATGTTGACGCCGGGCGCCGAGATGTTCGGCTTCATCGAGCCGTCGACCAGCGAGGGGCCGAAGCCGGAGAAGCCGGCGATCTTGCCGTTCACGTCGTACGCGCCCACGCCGTAGGACGAGACCTGCGCCCCCGGCGGGTGCGTGGTGGAGCAGGTGACGCCGTTGCCGTCGTTGCCTGCCGCGAAGGCCTCGAAGATGCCCGCGGAGTTCCAGGCCTCGACGATGTCCTTGTAGAAGGTGTTGTCGTCACCGCCCCACGAGTTGTTGACGATGTTCGGGGCGAGGTCCGGGCGCGGGTTCCGCCCGTTGTGGTCCGTCGGCGCCAGAATCCACTGACCGGCCTTGAGCAGGTACGCGTCCGTGCACTGCTCGGCCTCGCAGCCCTTGGCAGCGATCCATTTCGCGTTCGGCGCGACGCCGATGCCCTTCTTGCCGACCATCGTGCCCATGGTGTGAGTGCCGTGGCCGTTGTTGTCGCACGGGACGGCGCTGTCGGGGCAGGCACCGGTCGGGTCGTACCAGTTGTAGTCGTGCGAGAACGAGCCGTCGCTGTTGTTCCCGCGGTACTGGGCGACCAGGTCCGGGTGGTCGTACTGCACACCCGAGTCGACGTTGGCGATGACGATGCCCTCGCCGCGCGTCTCGTACTGGTTCCAGACATCGTCTGCGTTGATGTCGGCGATGCCCCACTCCGGGGCGTCGTCGCCACCGACGGCGGAGTCCGTCTTCCCGGAGGCCGGGCGTGCCTTGGTGACCTTGGCGTCGGAGGTCTCGATGTCGTCGAGCTTGTAGTGCCGCTCCTTGACGATCGAGGCGACGTCCGAGCGCTTCGCGAGCTCGTTCACGAGCTGCTGGTCGCCGGTGACTTTGATGGCGTTGGCGATCCAGTAGTCCTCGTGGCCGACCTTCTTCATGTCGAGGAAGGTGCTCAGCGACTTCTGGCTGCTCGTCGCGTGGGCGCGGAGTTCGCTGTAGGCGGACTTCGCTTTCGCGGAGTGGGACTTCTTCTTGGCGGCGGACAGGTCCGCCTGGTCCTTGAGGACGACGAAGAAGGATGCCTTGCCTCCGCTGGCAACGGCGTTCAGCAGCGCGGAGTCGACCTTGGGAGACGGCGTCGTGGCGGCGTCGGCTGCCGTCGCGGGCAGCGGCGCGGTCAGCAGGGCGGCTGCGGTGAAGGCGGCCGCTGCCCAGGCGGCGCGGCCACGCCGCAGCGGTTGGGGCAGGTGCATCGGGGGAGCTCCTCCAGGAACGGAACGGGGGAGTTCGGACACTAGACAGACGCCGTTACTCGGGCATTACAGTGCGCGTGGCCTGCTGGTGCCAGGACGTGGCGACGCGTCGAACGCCCTCGACGGAGCCTGAGGACGCGCGGTTCTCAGCGGCGCTTCTCGGCGCGGAGACGGATGCGTGCCCATGCCGCCCGGCTGGTTCCGGCCGGATAGGGAAGAAGCTCGGCCAGTGATTCGGCCCGTGCCAGCTCCCGCTCACCCTCGTCGTCCCGGGAGAGCATCACCAAGCAAGCCCCGAGCGCGACCCGGGCTTCCACTTCGGCAATGTGCTCCCCGGTACGTTCCGCCCGTGCCACCTCGGCCAGAGCACGGCGGCGCGCGGACTCTTTCCGGCCGGAGAGGAGCTCGCCCCAGGCCGCCAGGACCGGCGCCTCGTCGGCGAAACCGTCCAACACCCGCGACAAGGTCTCCGGGTGACCCAGGCGCAGGGCGAGTTCCGCACGCGCGGCCCGTACTTCATGGCTCGCCCGCTGGTCCCCGAGCGTGGTGACGACCGACTCGGCGCGGTCCAGGAGGATCTCGGCGCCTGACGTCTCGTCGATGGCCCACCGGGCGCGGGCCAGCGCCGTCAGTGCGTACGGAAGACACCAGGCCTCGGCCGGTTCGGCGCCCGCGACCGCCTCCTCGGCGAGAGCCCGCGCCTGCTCGGGCTCCTCCAGGAGCAGCCACAGTTCCGCGAGGTTCGCCCGCTCGAAGGCGGCTGCTGCCGGACCTCCGGACCGTTCGGCGAGGCCGAGGGCGCGCTCCCCGATGTCGATGGCCTCGCGCAGCCGGCCTGCGCGGCGCGCGTTCTCCCGCAGCATCGACAGGACGGAGCCCAGCAGCGTCGGATCACCGAAGGCCTCGGCCGGTGCCAACGCTCGGTCGCCCGCGGCACGGGCCAGGTCGAAGTCGCCCGAGAGCCCCAGGTCGCTCGCCTGCAGGACGAAGGCGCGGGCCTTCAGTCCGTGGCCGGCGTGTCCCAGCACCCCCTCGGCCGCCGCGAGGGCGCGCCCGGCGGCGTCGCACCCGTCGTCGTAGCGACCTTGGGTGCTGAGAATGACGGACAGTGTCAGGAAGTGTCCCGCCGTCGGCTCGGGTGCGGTTTCCTCCGTCACGGGATGGCGCCGGAGGATGGCAAGGCCGGAAGCTGGGGACCCGGTCCTGACCAGCATCTCCGCCAGCAGCGCCGCCGCGAGGACGCGATTGTCGTGGTCGTGCAGACGTTCGAACTCCGCCAGGGCCGGGCGCAGCACGCCGACCGCCTGCTCGAAGTGGCCCATGTTCCGCAGCACCTGGGCGTGCGCGAGGCGCGCGCGACCGGCGTCCACGTCGAGCCGGGCTATCAGGTCCCGGTAGTAGCGGTCGGCCGTGTCGTTGGCGTACAGGGCCGCAGCCCGTTCGGCCGCCAGGCGCAGGTACTCGGCCGCGCGGGGGTCGTCGGCGCGCGCGAAGTGCGAGGCGAGCGTGTCGACTGCATCGGGGCGGCGACGGCGCACCGCCTGCGCGAAGGCGCCGTGCAGGTGCCTGCGGCGGACGGCGGACAACCGCTCGTAGCAGGTGAGGCGGACCAACGGGTGCCGGAAGGCGATGCCGGTCTCGTGCTTTCCCGCTACGACGACGGTCCGCTCCTCGATGAGAGCGGCACCGATGGCCTCGTCCAGCGCGGTGATGGCTGCCGCCCCTGAAAGAGGCGGGTGCAGGCCGTCGGCGGCCACGTCGAGCAGCTCGGACAGCGCGGTCTCCGCGCCGCCGACGGACAGCGCCTCCACCACGCGCCGCGTGCTCTCGTCGAGACGTGCGAGCTTCTCCGCCACCAACTGCCGCACTCCGTCGGGCGCCAGACTTTCGGGGCCGTCGACACCCATGTTACGAGCCAGTTCGATGGCGAACAGCGGATTGCCCAGCGAGAGGTCCCACACACGGCCGAGCTGTCCGGCACTGTCCGGCGCAGCTCCGACGCGTGGCGCGCCACCCACCTCACGTGTCACATCGCTCACGACCGCGAGACACGCTGCCCGATCCAAGCGGTGAACGATCTCCTGCACGACCTGCGGTTGACGCAGAAGGGCTGCGAGATCCGCCCTCCGCGGGCCGGACTCGGCGAGCTCCTCGGCGCGGTATGTCACCAGGACACGCAACGCGAACCCGGGGCGGGAAGCATGCCGCGCGAGGTGGCTGAGGAGTTGACAGGAACCCGAGTCCACAGCGTGCAGATCGTCCAGTACCAGCAACACCGGCTGCACGGACATCAGTTCACCGAGAAGCCCCGCCGTGGCGCGGAACAGCCGGTCCCGCTCGTCCTCGGGGCTGCGGTCACCGAGGATCCCCACCCGACCCAATGACGGCAGGAAGGCTGCCAGCTCCGGGTACTCCGAGCCCACCCGGGCCCGTTCGGCCACGTCCTGCTCGGCCAGCCAACCGTCGAGCGCCTCGGCGAAGGCTCCGTAGGGAGTGTGCCCCTCCGCATCGTGACCGGCGCCCCACAGCACGGCGGATCCGGCCGCGGCAGCGAGCCGCGCGGCTTCGGCAACCAACCGGGTCTTGCCCACGCCGGCCTCACCGGTCAGGATCCGCACCGGCGGACCGTCGACGGTGAGCAGCCGGTGCAGCAGCTCTTCCCGGCCGCGCAACGGCGCTACGTCCAGGCTCTGGAGTGGTGCGGGCAGGGCCGCCGGGGCCGGGCCAGGCCTGCGCGTGGTGGCCAGGGCGGCCCGGTGCAGTCGCTCCGTCTCCGGACTCGGCTGGACGCCCAGCCCGGCCGCGAGCGCCTCACGACACAGGTGGTATTGCCCGACCGCGCGCCTCCGCAGCCCCTGGCGTATGTAGGCGTCGATGAGGATCCGGTGGGCCGCTTCCTCCGCCGGGCTAGCCTCCAGGACGAGCTCGGCCAAGGCCGTCGCCTCCCGCAGGGCGCCTGCCTCCAGGTGGGCCAAGGCCAGCCCCGTGCGCATCTCGCCCTTCAGAGACGCGAGCCGGGCCCGCTGCGGCTCGGTCCACGAGAGGTAACGGTCCTCCGGCAGCAGCTCGCCGGTGAACCGGCCCAGCGCGTCCACCAACGCCTCGGGGTCACAGGACGCCAGTGCGGCCCGGGCCTTCTCCTCGGCATCGTCTATGTCGACCCACACGGTGGCGGGGTCGAGAGAGAGCATCGGCCCTTCCGAGACGAGGTACGACGATGCGGCGCGCGGAGCGAGTTCGGGTTCCAGCGCGCGCCTCGCGGCGTGCAGCGCGACGCGGAGATTTCCGGCTGCCGCGTGCGGATCGGTGTCCGGCCAGCACAGATCCATGATCTGCTCACGGTGCAGTCGATGGCCAGGCGTGAGAGCGAGGAGCTTTACCAGTGCCTGAGCAGTCAGCCTCGGCCATCGCCCGGCGGGTTCGGGGCAATCGTCACGCAATGCCCGGAAACGGCCGAAGAGGTGCAGGCGCAGCAAAGGGGGCGCGGGATGGCCGGTGTTGAAGGGGCGCGCCTGCGTGTTCATGGGGGCGCCACTGTAGTCGAGCACCCTGAGCTCCGAAGGCCCGGGGCGTCGAGGAGGTCCATAGCCACTACGGGCCGACGTCAGCCGATGGCCGAGTTCCGCAGGGTGCAGATGTCGGTCTCCGCTGGGCACCAGTGCGTACAGCCACCTACCCGATGAAGTTCGAGATCCGCGTCCCGCATGCCTTGCGGTCGAGTGCGGCGCCCAGCGCGGTGGACGCCCGCTGGGGCGGCAGCCCGAGCACGCCCATGATGCGGCCAGGTCTTCGGCGACGAGGTCCTCATCCTCGACCGCCTTCGCCATTACTGCGCAGTGATCTCCATGAATGGCCCCAGCTACCGGCTCAAGAACCGCCTCAAGGAGACCGAGCGGGACAGCGACGTGGCCTGACGACCCACGTGGATTCGGCGGCCGAGCACTTGATCAGTTGTTGATAGCCCGCTGAAAGATCTCGGAGAACTCGCCGTTCTCGATCAGTCCGGCGATTACGTGTGTCATGTTGTCGATGCCGGGATCCCTGACGATCAGGCCGTCCGAGACCCAGAAGTACCGGCCGCCGAGGGCCTCGTCAGTCCCTGCCCAGAGTTTCATCAGGCGCTCGACTTCCGCGACGGTGAACACGGTCGCGGTCCAACGGGATCCATCCTTCAGAGTCACGAAGACATCGACGTTGCAGACCTCGCCCAAGTCCTCGCCCGCGCTGGGCAGGAACGCCACCTGGAAGTCCTCCATGCGGACCCGATACCAGGGCTCGTCCCACCCTCGCTCGATCGGTTCACACGATGTGTTGTGGTTCATCGTGCGACTGTCCCCGGTCGGGGCATCGATCGCAACCGAGATCCTCTGCCGTGCTGCTGCCCGCGGTCAGAGCCGGGGACGTTCGTCCGTACGCAACTGGGGGTCCGTAAGCCGACAGTAGGGGAGTTGGCGCGCGGGCGGGTGGGAGATAGCCCGCTCCGTCTGGCATAGGCGGCAGTCAGAGTCCCCCATCTGATTTGCGCGGATGGCTCGAAACACGCCGGAGCGACGTCCTCCTGTCCCTGATGGTTGCGGCCTACTGACCCTCCGGAATCGGCTCGCGTGACGACGCTTGGACGTGCGTAGGAACCTGTGCCAGAGGAGTGGGAAGCCGCTCAGCTAGGCGTTTCAACGGCCCATCTCGTCCAGGCGAACCCGTCCGGCATGAGCTGGACCGTGTTGTGACCCTAACGACCATCGAGAAGTCGCGCTCCCGCTCCATTCGCCACCCCGAGGCAGAAGAAGATGACCGAGTTGTCTGGGACGGGTGAACGCAACCACTTGGTGCCTGTGAACGGTTCGCCGGTGTGCCGCACGAGCTGCACGGTTCCGGATTGCGTGTTCCCGTCGAGGTAGCGGTCTTCGTTCATCGCCTCAAGGGCGTCGAAGAAGTTCGTGAGATCCAGATCTTGCAGGTTGAGGAAGGTGAACTGACCGGCACTCGGAGAGCTCATCTCCCATCGCGTTCCGGGCTCATCCCTGTTCGCCAGGCGTGTCGTACCGGATTCGTGGTTCGCTGATGCGGGGGAATGCGTGTCGTCCGGACTTGGTTCACGCTTCGTCGCGGTGGGTGAGGTGGCCGTCTGTGAGCCGCCAGTAGTGCTGGTGAGGGGTCAGTTGCCAGGTCTCGTCGGCAGCGATCGCCTGCGTGATCCATTCGTGGAGTTGTGGGAGGGCATGCGCTCGTAGAACAGCGCGGATCGCAGCACGTTCAGTGGCGTCGACCGGGTGGACGCCTATGCGGAAGCCGACCATGTCCGGGTGGATGCCGCGGCCGTAGTTGCGGGGGTTCGGAGCGACCCATGCAGCTCCCAGGACGATGGTCCCACTGTCGTGGCCGGTGAGGAATTCCAGGTCCGTGACGCGGGTCATGTGAGGGCCGAGGCACTCGTTGATGTCGCTGGTGGTCAGGGGCCAGGCGCGGTGCCGGGGCAGTCTTCGATTTCGTGCGGACATGGCAAGCAGAATGGCAGAAGGTCGCTGCGCCCCCCGAGGCGTTCTGTTCGGCAGCCGCTTCCAGGAGCTGGCGGGCGGATTCCCCCTAGGGGGCGGGGTGCATGCCGGGGCCGTCGGGCGGCCCGGCCAAGGGGGTGGGGGAGAGGTCGGATGCTTCCTCTCCGGGTTCGAGGAGGGTGTCGGCGCCGCCGACGATGAGGGAGTCGGGCTGACCAACCACGTCCTCATCCTTGCGGTCGTAGTCGATCCGCCACAGCAGGCTCCGCATCGCCTCCAGCCGCCCGCGCCGCTTGTCGTTGCTCTTGACGACCGTCCACGGCGCACGGTCGGTGTCGGTTGCACGGAACATCTCGACCTTCGCCGTCGTGTACGCGTCCCACAGGTCCAGGGAGGCCAGGTCGGTGGGCGACAGCTTCCACTGCCGCACCGGATCGACCTGCCGGATCGCGAAACGGGTGCGCTGCTCGGCACGGGAGACCGAGAACCAGAACTTCACCAGCAGGATCCCGTCCTCCACCAGCATCGCCTCGAAGCCCGGGCACTGCCGCAAGAACTGCTCGCACTGCTCAGGAGCGCAGAATCCCATGACCTTCTCGACGCCGGCCCGGTTGTACCAGGACCGGTCGAAGAAGACGATCTCGCCGGCGGCCGGCAGATGGGGGACGTACCGCTGGAAATACCACTGGCTCTCCTCCCGCTCGGTCGGCCTGTCCAAGGCGACGATCCGCGCCCCGCGGGGGTTGAGCCGCTCGGTGAACCGCTGGATCGTTCCGCCCTTGCCCGCCGCGTCCCGGCCCTCGCAGATCACCACGAGCCGTGCACCTGTGCCCTGCACCCAGTGCTGCAGCTTCAGCAGCTCGATCTGCAGGAGCCGCTTGGTCCGCTCGTACTCCCGCCGCCGGATCTTGCGGTCGTACGGATAGTTCTCCCGCCAGGTACGAATCGGAGCCCCGGACGCGTCCAGCAGCACAGGCTGCTCCGGCCTGCTGTCGTCCACACTCAGGCCCGAGAGCAGATCCTCGCTTTCCTTCGCCCGCGGTTCCGGATCACTCACGCCACGCACCTACCCGGATGCCATCAAACTATGAGGAAACAAACTATTCGTGTCATTCTCTTGCTGGGTAGGCGGCGGATGCCAGCGCGACCGGGCGTGCGGAACCCTCCGACCGTCCGGCGCCCATCGGCGGGGCGGGACAGGATGGCTTCGCACGGATCCGCCGACCGCTGAGGCCGGCGAATACAACCCGGCGGCCAGGCTTCGACGGCCAGAACCGGGCGATCATGCTGGCCCTCACCCCGGCCCAGCTGTGCGCACCGCCGTGAGCGGAGGCCTGCGCGCGGGCCGTGTCGTGGAGCTTCAGTTTCAGGTACCGGGTAGGGGCCTGTCCTTCACCTGGCATGGTCGCGTCCGACCTGGTGGAGTCGACCACGGCGCGAGTAGTCGGCGTCGCACCCCTGACCGCACCCCGTTGACCAGCAGCGGGCCATGCTGCGCGTGGCCCGGGGAGCGTCGCCGTTCACTGTCCGCCGATGCTGGGCTACCGCGGAGTGCCGTGACGGGCGGGGCTTCGATACGGTCCCTATCTGGGGAACCTCCGCGGGGATCCACGCCGTTGGCCCGGCATGAACTCCGTACGGCAAACCCCCGACGTCCTGCGATACACCGCCTTCTCCAAAGACCCCGAGGGAGGCAATCCCGCCGGAATCGTTCTCGACGCCACGGGCCTCAGCTACGAGGAGATGCTGGCAATCGCCGCCGAAGTCGGCTACAGCGAGAGCGCGTTCCTGACAGCGCCGCCCGAGGGAGCGGGCTCCGGCGCGTCGGACGCCGGGCGCGCGTACACCATCCGCTACTTCAGCCCGAAGGCGGAAGTCTCCTTCTGCGGTCACGCCACCGTCGCGACGGCCGTGGCCCTCGGCGAGCGAGTCGGCCCCGGCGACCTGGTATTCACCACGCAGGCCGGGACCGTGCCGGTCACCGTGACACGCGAGGGCGGGGCGCTGCGGGCCACGCTCACGAGCGTCGTGCCGCACGTCGAGGATGTCGAGGCCGATGACCTGACAGAGGCACTCGCCGCGCTCGACTGGCCGGCCGGCGACCTCGATCCCGCCATGCCTGCCCGCATCGCCTTCGCGGGCGCCCGCCATCTGGTCCTCGCCGCCGCGAGCCGCGAGCGCCTGGCCCACCTGGCGTACGACTTCGCCCGCCTGGAAGCCCTCATGCACCGGCTCGACCTGACGACCCTGCAGTTGGTCTGGCGCGCCTCTGCGGAGGTCTTCCACGTCCGCGCCCCGTTCCCGGTGGGCGGTGTGGTCGAGGACCCGGCGACGGGAGCGGCGGCCGCCGCCTTCGGCGCGTATGCCCGTGAGCTCGGACTCGTGCCCGAGGCGACGGTCCTCACCCTCCGCCAAGGGGAGGACATGGGACGCCCCGGCGTCCTCACGGTGGAATTGCGGGCGGGCGACCGGCGGATCAGGGTCGGCGGCGCAGGGATCCGCATCCCGACCTGATCCAAACGGCACGCGCTGCCGGCCAGGCGTACAGCAGCGGACCCATGCGCGAGTACCTGCGGCGGTGGGGGCATCTACGACACGATCCCTCAGATGAGTGACAGCCAGGCCGCTCGCCTGCGCAAAGGCTCACGGGGCGGACAGCCAGCCGGCTTTGACGAGGACCGTTCCCTGTGGAAGAAGGAGCCGCCGAGTTCGGACAGGAACGCCGGCCGAGTGGTGCGCTTCGGGGGTCGGCTGCCCGGTAGGGGACACCGGTGCGGTCACAAGGGGAAAGTCCCCGCGATGCGACAGGCCACCATGCTGCTCACCACACTGCGTAGCACTGCTGGATAGTGTGCGGTCCTGCAGATTGGTGTATGCGGGTCTTGGGCCCGCTTCCCTTCTTCAAAGGAAAGTTGGGCCTTCGTGCTGCCGAGGGCCGGGCTTCTCCCGCGAAGAGGCGGAAGCCGGGCCCGGTGCATGTCCGGTACGCAGGGCCCCGCCCCGAAGATGTCCAGTCCTGGCGGCGGGACCCGGACCCAAGGGGCCACCTTGAACGTACCGACTGCCGTCAGCGGTCTCACCTCGACCGAGGCGCAGGGCGCGGGTATGCCAGCCGTGACGCTCGACCTGTGGCCGCCAACGACCTCCACCAGACATCCAAATGTGCCCCGTGCCGTGGTGCCGAACAATCCGTTCTGAACTGAACTCATACGTATCCACGGCAGAGGCGATTGTCCCCTTGTTGGAACTGCCGATCATGAGGCTCAAGGCTGCGGGGCCCCTCCTGCCCCAGAAGCTGTCCCGTCGACGATCCAAGCCGCCGCGGGACTGGCCGGCGCGCGGCCCGCTTGCCCATTCGGCAGGCGCAAGGCTGTGCATCCGGACGACGCCGGGCATCGCGTGAGAGACACGTACCCGGCGGCCGCGCCTCGCGGCGCCCTTGCAGAGGGGCCCCAAGACGTGGGGGCGGGTGTTGTCCACGAAGAGGACGGTCAGGGGCTGGGGGCGCCGGCCGGTGTTCCAGGAGACGGTCCCGCTTCACAATCCGGCATCGCACCGACGCGGCATCCGCCATCGGCGTGTGCCTGTACGCACCGGTCCCGGGTGTATCAGCGCGATGCGACACGCGCACGCCACACGGTGAGAGTGAAAGAGCGGCCGGCAAAGAGGCCCAAGGCTGGAGGCGAAGAGCTCAGACGAACAACCGTCGGGCCGCCCCGGGAGTCATGTCGGCGTGGCGATCAAGCCACACCCACATCTCTGGGAAGAAGCGCACCTAGTCCGGAGCACACATATCCCGGTACCGGCTCGTCACCGCGGTCGCCGTCGCACTCGTCGTCACTGCGGGCGCGGCAGCAGCGTAGGTGCCGGCGGCCATGGCGATGACGGCCGCCCCGCCGTCGACGCAGCAGAGCGTCCTGCCCTACCGGGACGGGGTGTTCATCGTCGGCGCGAGCCGGGCGGGCTTCCTCACGGCCGGAGCGTCGGCGGCGCGACCGTGTAGGAGTGGACGTGGTACGCGGATGGCTCCGTCATCTGCAGGAGCGGGCAGGTGTCCTGCCCCGTCCGGACTCGGACAACCGTTCGTGATCGCCTGCGTAGGGCGGTGTGGTGCCTTTACGCTCGGTCTGAAAGAGACATGCAGTCGGCGGGGACGGGGTGGGATGCGTGGAGATCGGCTTGGCGGACGCGGTGGCGGCGGTACGGGACGAGCTGCTGGATGCCGCGGCGCGCGCTGTGGGACACGAGATCTCATTCGTGGTCGGGCCCGTGGAGATGGAGTTCGAAGTCGAGCTGCGCGCCGATGCGCGGGCCAAGGCGGGCTTCCGGGTGTGGGCTGTGACGGCAGACGCAGAAGTCGGGGTGGCCCGCGGGCGGACGCACCGGGTGTCGTTCACTCTCACCCCAAGGGATACCGCCGGCGGCGATCTGCTGGTCAGCGGGGGTGCGGATCGGCCGGCCGGTCCCGGCGACGTGAGCGGGCGGATCCAGGACTGACCGGGCGTCGGCGTACGAAACGGGGGATGCGATGAGGCGGGATCGTCTGGTCGCGGTCGGAGGAACGGGCGGGCCTGGATCGGGGTACGTGATCGGTCCCCGACTGGTGCTCACCTCGGCACACGTGGCCGGTCGGCGCGGCTCGCCGGTGCAGGTGTTCCGGCCGGGCGGTGACGCGGTGTACGGCGGTGCCGTGGTGTGGTGCGGCACGCCCGGCGGGCGCGACGATGCTGCCTTGGTGGAAGTGGACGACGCCAGGTGGCGGCCACCGGTGGGCGCGGAGGTTCGCTGGGGCCGCCTGGTGACCGAGCAACCCGGGCAGCCCTGTGCGACATGGGGCGTACCGGACGTAGTACAGCAGCCGGGAGCGGCGGTGGAGGCCGCGCAGCTGGCGGGGACGGTGAATCCGGGCAGCGGCTTCGTGGCCAACCGACACCTGATGGACATCGGTTCGTTTCCACCGGTCTGGCCGGCCGACGGGTCGTCGCCCTGGGGCGGGATGTCAGGTGCCGCCATGTTCTGCGGCCGCCTGCTGACCGGGGTGGTCGTGGCCGACGCGGGCCGCTCCGGGCATGCAGCGCTCTCGGTGGTGCCAGCGTACGTACTGCATCACGACGCGCAGTTCCGGGCCGTGCTGGCCGAGCACTGCGCCGGTGCGATGATGCTCGAAGCAGTCGAATTCCAGGACGTGGCCGAGGCCGACCTGGTGGCGCCGGCCGGCGGTCTGGGCTCGGCGGCGGCGCTGCTGCAGGCGGGTCGGCAGATTGTGGCGTTCCACGGCCGGGAGGAACTGCTGGACCGGCTGACTCGCTGGTGCTGGCAGGAGGGGTTCGGCAGCTGGCTGTTGCACGGCCCGGCCGGGCAGGGCAAGACCCGGCTGGCCCATCAGCTCGCCGGCACTATGGCTCCGGACGGCTGGGCGGTGCTCTGGCCGCGCGCCACCGCCGCTCCAGCAGAGCTTCGGGCGGTGGGCCGGGCCGCCAAACCGCTGTTGGTAGTGCTGGATTACGCGGAGACCCGCGCGGCACAGCTCGCCGCGCTCCTAGAGGCCGCCGCCGAGCACGGGGGCGCCACGCCGTTCAAGGTCCTCCTGCTAGCCCGGACGTCCGGGGACTGGTGGACCAGCACACAGGCCATGAGCCGTACCGCCGAAGAGCTGCTCGACGGCACGCCGGTGGTCGCGCTGCCGGCGCTGGAGAGCGACATGGCCGCGCGTCCGCAGGCATACCGGCGGGCAGCGAAGGCCTTCGCGGCTGCGCTGCCCGACGTTCGGGGCCAGGAGGGACCCGACTGGCCGGTACTGGCCGCCGCTCTTCCCTTCCCCTACGTGGGCCGGGCCGGTATGGACAATGCGCTGACCCTGCACATGACCGCGCTGGCCGACCTGTTGGACGCCGCCAACACCGGTGCGGCCGAGGACACGGTGGGACCGGCCACCGGCGTCGAGGACCGCCTGCTCCTGCACGAGCGCCGCTACTGGGAGCAGAGCGCGACAGCCTCCGGTCTCAGCCCGGCGCTGAGCACGGCCACCCTCGATGCCGCGCTCGCCGCCGCCCTACTGCTGGGGGCTGCCGATCGAGATCAGGCCGCCGAGGTCCTGCGCAAGGTCAGCGGGCTGGCCGACCAGCCGCGCGACCGCCGCGATGCCGTCCTGGCCTGGATCGCCGCCCTCTATCCGCCGGCCGATGCGGGTCCCTGGGGCAGCCTGCAGCCCGACCGACTGACGGAGCGTCTGATCGGCCGCCGCCTGGAAGCACATCCCGGGCTCGCCGACGACCTCGTACCGGGCATCACCGAGGAGCAGGCGGGCCGGCTGCTGACCCTTTACAGCCGCGCGTCCGCGCACGCCGTCTTCGAGGGACAGCTCGACGACCGGCTCACCGCACTGTGCGTCCGCCACCGCACCGTCCTGGCGCCCATGGTGATGGCCGCCGCCACCCAAGTGGAGCGCCCCGGCCCGCTCGTGGCCGGCCTGCAGCAGATCGCCGCGGATCCCCGGACCCCGCAAGACACCCTCAGGCAGCTCGACGACCGGCTCCCGCGCAGCCAGCGCCTGGCCGTCTGGGCCTGCGACCTGGCCCAGCACCTGGTCGACCGCCAGCGCGATCTCCCTCACACCCCCGACCTGGTGTGGAGCCTGCATTCCCTCTCCTCGCGGCTTGCGGCCCTGGACCGGCGGGAGGAGGCCCTGGCCCCCGCCGAGGAAGCAGTCACCGTCGCGCGCTCCTTGACCGACACGATCCCCCTGATCGCGAGCCTGAACACGTACGCCGACCGGCTGCGTGACCTGGGACGCCGCGAGGAGGCCCTGGCCACGATCACAGAGGCCGTGGCACTCTCCCGCGGCTTGGGCGATGGCCGTACCCCCGACCTCGTCGAAAGCCTGAACACGCTCGCCTCCCTGCTGGGCGATCTCGGGCGGCGGGAGACGGCGCTGGCCTCCTCCGAGGAAGCGGTGCGCCTGCGCCGCGATGCCGGAGCAGGCTCGCCCGACGCCCGTCAGCTCGCCCGGAGCCTGAACACCCACTCCGAACGCCTGTGGGACCTAGGCCGGAAGGAGGAGGCTATGGAAGTGCTCATCGAAGCCGCCCGCCTGCACGAGGGCATGTCCGGTGCAGGCTCTGCGTACTCCCCCGCTCACGTCGCGACGCTGAACGAGATGGCGGTCAAAGGTGCGGAGATGGGCTGGCTGAAAGGCGCCCTGTCGGTGGCCGAGCGTGTGGTGCATGTCAGCCGAGCCATGGCCAGGACACGTCCCGACGCCTACCTGCCCCAGCTGGCCCAGAGCCTGGGCCAGCTGGCCTGGGCCCTGGAGGACTCGGGCCGGCAGGAAGAGGCCTTGGCCGCCGCCGAAGAGGCCTTGGCCATTCACCGGGACCTGGTCGCCATCCATCCCGACGCCCACCTGATGGCGCTCAACGCGAGCCTGAGCACGGCCGCGGCGCTCTACGCGGCCCTGGGCCGGCCCGACCAGGCTCTCGCCGCCACCGAGGAGTGTGTGCGAATCCTTCGCAGCCTGGCGCGCGCCTACCCTGACGCCCACCTGCCCCACCTGCCCGTGCAACTCCACACCCTCGGCACCCGGCTGGCGGCTGTGGGCCGCACAGAGCAGGCCCTGGCGGCCGTCGAGGAAGCCCTAGGCATCCGCCGCACCCTCGCCTCCCGCGCCCCGGGCACCTACCTGCCCGGCCTGGCGAGCAGCCTGATCGCCGTGACGGTACGACGGGAGCAGTCCGGCATGCCGGAGGAGGCTCTCGCCGCCGTCGAAGAAGCCGTCGCCATCTACCGCACCCTGGCCGCCACCCGTCCCGCCCACGTCCCCGACCTTGCCAAAGCCCTGTACGCGCTCTCCCGCAGGCTGGAGGGGCAGCGCCGGTGGGACGAAGCGCTTGTCGCGGCCCGTGAGGCGTTCCGACTCCTGCCCGAACTGGCGCTGTACGAGCGACGCTGATCCAGATGCGTGCGGTTCACTGGGCTGCCGCCATGCCACCGGAACTGCTTCACCGGCGTCGGACTACGCCAGCTCCCGGCCGCCATCCCTGGCGCCGTGTCGGGTCACGCTCGCCGTATTCGCGCTGACGTCCACATCGACGCCGAGAACCCAGACGCGGCCTCCCATGCCTCCGAGCAAGCGCGCGGAAGAGCTCAGACGCGGTCTGTGACGCGCCCAGCGCCTGGGACCCACAATCACCTGGACTCCCAACGAAAGGATTGGCAAGGACAGTCCGTGCCCGCACGCAGCCCGAGCGGCGGCCCGATAAGCACTCTGACCACAGAGCCTGTGGTCGTGGCCCTTCCGGAAAGCTCCAGCCCGAGCCGGCCCCCGCACCTGACGCTCGTGGTGCACCGTCGGCACCACCAGGGTGAAAGCCGCCGAAGCGGGGATGCCCGGCCACTCGCGCAGCACCTCTGTCACGAGGACGAACTTCCGTGCCGGTCCGGGTACTTCTGTGGTCCTGCCGCACGAGTACGGCCGTCCCACCCACACAGCCATCCTGAGCCCGGCATGCTGGGCTGCACGTACAAGGAGCACCCATGACCGTGCTGGACACACACCCCGCCGCTGCTTCGCTCGATTTCCTCTCGCTGGAACTCACCGCCCGCTGTCAGTTCACCTGCCCCGGCCAGTGCTATGCCGAGGCCGGCCCGGCCCAGGGCCACGGCACCATGACCGTCGAGGACTGGCATCGGCTCGTCGACGAGGCCGTCGTCCTTGGGGCGGGCACCGTGCAGTTAATCGGAGGTGAGCCCACCCTGCACCCGGCGTTCACCGAGCTTGTCGAGCACACGCTGCGGGTCGGCCTTGCGGTCCGGGTCCACTCCAACCTGTACAGGGTCCGCGCCGAGCACTGGAGGCTCTTCGAGGACTCGCGGGTGAACGTCGCCACCTCGTACTACAGCGACATCGCAGCCGAACACGACGCGATCACCGGCCGGGCCGGGTCGCACACGGCGACCCGCGCCGCCATCGTCGAGGCCGCATGCCGCGGCGTGAACCTGCGGGTCGCCATCGTCGACCACGGCAACGGCCAGAGGGCGGAGCAGGCCCGCGCCGAGATGGAAGTCCTCGGAGTCACCGCCACCGTCGACCGGGTCCGCGCGGTCGGTCGTGCCGCCGGCGGTCTTGTGCCGTCCACGTCGTCGCTGTGCGGGCGGTGCGCCCACGGCAAGGCCGCCGTACTGCCGGACGGACGGGTGGCTCCTTGCGAGATCGGCCGGTTCCTGGCTACGGGCAACGTCCGACAGACGCCGCTCGCGACGGTCCTGGCCAGCTCCGAATGGGAGCGGGCGCGCGCGAGCGTCCCGGCCCGGGTGTCGGCGGACCCGTGCGCGCCGGACTGCGCACCGTCCGGCGACACCTGCGGTCCTTCCAAGGGCGACCCCTGCGGACCGATGGATGACTGATCGAACAGGGCACGGCAAGAGACGATGAGGGTGGGCATGGACTGGCAGGATCATGCGAAACGACTGGCCGACGAGGTCGCCCCGGCGGATCCGCTCTGGTGGAAGGCGGTTGCCGAAACGCCTCGGCATGAGTTCGTACCCCGCTGGTGGGAGTGGGACCGGGAAGCCGACGGCAGGGTGGTTCGTGACGGTGCGGCGAACGTCGACCAGTGGTTCGCCACCGCGTACAGCGACTCGACGATCCTGACAAGGATCGGCCCTCTGCACGCGGATCACGTCAAGCCCGGAGACATCGCCACCGGAGCACCGACCGCGTCCTCGACGCTGCCGACCCTGGTCCTCGACATGTACGAGCACGCCAGGATCACCGACGGCTGCCGCACACTGGTGACCACCGGGACCGGCTACGGCACCGCCCTGGCCTGCCACCGCCTCGGCCCCGACCTGGTGACCAGCGTCGACATCGACCCCTACCTCGTCGACTCCGCCACCGACCGCCTCGCCTCCATCGGGCTTCGACCCCAGACCGCGGTCTGCGACCTGACCCAGGGCCCGCTCCCCGGCGAGTACGACCGGATCGTGTCCACCGTATCCATGCCGACCATCCCCGCCGCCTGGCTCAAGGCCCTGCGCCCCGGCGGCCGGCTGGTCACCACGATCACCGGCACCAGCCTGATCCTCTACGCCGACAAGACCCCAGACGGCGGCGCCAGGGGCCAGACCTCCTACGAACCCGCCTCCTTCATGGGACCCCGCCAGGGCGACGACTATGAGAAGACGGTCCCGGACTCCGTCTGGGAAGAGGCGGAGTCCGGCGACGGCGAGGCGAGTGTCAGCCGCCACCTGCTCCTGTTCGTTCCGGAGGCGTGGAGCGTCCGCTCCATGCTCCAGCTCCAGACCCCCGGCATCGAGCACCGCCACCACTGGGATCCGGACCGCAGTCACACCGTATGGATGGCCCATCCTGACGGTTCATGGGTCCGCGCCCACGCCACCGGCCCCCGGGAAGCCCCCACCGTGCACCAGGGCGGCCCCCGCCGCCTTTGGGACCCCCTGGAGGCGATTCTCGACCGCCTCAACTGGATGGGAGAGCTGCCCGTGTACGGCGCCCGGGTCACCATCACACCGCAGGGAGAGACCACCCTCACCCGCGGCCGCTGGACGGCCACCCTGTAATCCGCATTCGACACCGGCTTGCGCGCCATCGCCCGCGCCTGTCCCGACACCCTCACCGGCGCCAGGGACAAACCCCTGGCCCTCACTGGCTTCCGGTACGCCTCCCGCTCCCAGGACCGGCCGGACTTAACATCGGTGACGTCGCCCTGCGCCCGCGTGGCCTGCTCGCCGCCCGGCTCAGCGGCAAGACCAAGCACAGCGTCCGCCACGTCAAGATCCGATACGCCGGCGATCCCGGGACCTGCCCGGTCCGCGCCTACACCGCTTACCGCGCCTGCCTGGTCGCCGAGAACGGTGAGCGGTGGGCCGGCCCGTCGACACCTGTCTTCGTTGACGTCGACCGCTGGGGCCACGTCACCGGTGGCATGGGCGCGGACTCCGTTACCCGCGCCGTCAAGTGGATCTCCGCCCGGGCCGAGGTGGCGATCGCCTGGACAGGGCACTTCCTGCGCATCGGCCTGGCCTCTGTCGCCCGCCGCGCGGTCCGCGACTTCATCGCCATCGCCGACCAGGACGGCTGGGCCCGGCATTCCCGCTCGATGCTCGGTTACATGCAACGCGAGGATGGCTGGGAGGGGAATCGCCGTTGGCGCCTCACCTGACTGTCCCTGTCCAGGCGCGGTCAGAAACGGCGGTGGGTACGGCTGAAGGGCCGATACGCAGCTGCGTACCGACGACTGTCCGCGTCCGCAGCGAGGCAGCCGACGTCGTGGGGCCTGTGATCCACATGGGCGTGCCGTTGTGGGAGGCTGCCCAGAGCACGAGTACCTGGGGGGATACCAATGGGTGACAAGAACATGCAGAAAATGCTGCGATTGATGGCGAGCGGGGAGCCGGTCACGCTCATCCTGTCCACGTCGATGAAGAAGCTCACCCGATTTGCCTTCATCGCGCAGCAGTTCGGGTACGAGTACGCGGACCTGAAGACGGGCAGCGGCGGTTGGTGCACGATGTGGCTCGTGCCGGACCCCAGCCCGCAGGCCCGGGCGCTCGCTGCGGAGAACCGGGCCCGGTATCCGCACGCGGGCGACGGCGGCGCGTTGCCGCCGTTCGCGCCCGACGCGCTTGAGCTTCTCAAGGCCCGCATGGTCCTGGACCTCAACCGTGAGCACTCCATCAGGCAACGGCTGGTGCTCATGACCGGTCTCCTCACCCTGGCTGCTGTGGGGCTCGGCTCCGATCTCGGCGATGGCGCTATCGGCGCCCTCACGATCGGCGGAGTGTTCTTTGTCGTGATCGCAGCCCTGTTGCCTGTCGGGTTCGCCATCAGCCGGCGCTACGTCGTCCGGTACACCGCCCAGGTGGAGGCGGCCGGGTTCACACCGGTGACCGACCGTAACGGGCGGCTGCGATACCTGCCTCCGGGCGGGCAGCTTCCCGAGCACGGTAGTCCGTTCCCGAGCTGAAACAGCTCATCATCGGGGTGCCGTGACCGTGCAGGGACGTGCGGGATCGCGGATTCCGTACGCGTGCCACTCCGGATCGCGCGGCAGACTGGAGCCGGCCAGCGGGCTGCCCACGGGCAGGTATGCATCGCTCTCCCGCTCGCCGAGTCGTGCTATCACGGGCCGGGTCTGCCTAGCCTGGTGGCACGCCCAAGGGGGGCCGCGAGGAGTGCGCATGCCCCGTCCCCTGTGGTCCGGCGCTATCTCGTTCGGCCTGGTCACCGTTCCGTGCCAGCTGGTGAATGCCACCGAGCGGCACGACGTGTCCCTCCGGCAGGTGCACACGGAGGACGGCGGCCGTATCCGGTACCGCAAGACGTGCGAGATCGACGGCCAGGAGCTGACCGACGATGAGATCGGGAAGGGCTACGAGGACCGGAAGGACCACATCATCCCCATCACGGACGAGGACCTCGCCGGAATGCCGCTGCCCACGGCGAAAGCCATCGAGATCGTCGCGTTCGTGGACCGCTCCACCGTCGACCCGGTCCAGTTCGGCGCCGGGTCGTACTGTGTTAACTGCACTATCGCCTCTGATCGCAGAGGGAGATGATCTACGTCTCTGAGGAAGTGTGTGTTGCAGGACCTGCATCGCTTATTGATCGAGGGACGGGTGGATGTGCCCCGTGTCGGCTCGGTCGTTCAGATGGACTCAATTCCCCGGTACGCCGTTGTCGCCCCTGATGGGGCCGTCGTCGAGCCTGTCGTTCCGTACCTTCGAGGCCTGACTTTGGACGACAACCGGCCGCTGACCGTTCGGAGCTACGCCTACGACCTCCAGCGCTGGTTCCGGCTGCTGTGGTTTCTCGGCGTCGAGTGGGACAGGGCGACCGAAGCGGAAGCATCCGCGCTGGTGGGATGGCTCCGCACCGCTCCCAACCCGCAGCGGCGGCGCCGGAACCCGAACGCCCCGCAGGCCGGCTCGGTGAATATCCGCACGGGCAAGCGCTACCTCGGGCCGGGATACGCGCCGACGACGATCAACCACTGTCTGACGGTGGTCTCAAGTTTCTACGCCTACCACCTGCATTACAGCCGGGGTCCGCTGGTTAATCCGGTTCCGGAGGCGGTGGCCCAGCGCCGGGCCCTCGCGCACAGGGCTCCCGACGGCCAGGCCCCGCTGTTCAGGCGGGCCCGGTTGCGCCAGCGTGTCCGGCAGACCGACCCGCGGTCCATTCCTGACGCGATGTGGGGTGAGCTCTTCGCGGCCATGACCTGCGACCGGGACACGGCGGCCATTCTGCTCTACGTCTCCAGCGGGTCGAGGGCGAGCGAGCTCCTGGGCGTCACCCCGGGCGACATCGACTGGGCCAGGCAGCTGTTCTACGTGGTGAGCAAAGGCACCGACGAACGCGAGGCCGTTCCCGCGAGCCCTCAGGCCCTGACGGTCCTGGCCGCCTACCTAGACCGGATCGGCCTGCCTGCGGCTCACGAGCCGGTCTTCCGGACCTTGCGCGGACCGGACCGGCCGCTGACCTACTTCGCGATGCGGCGGGTCCTGCAGCGGGTCAACGACAGGCTCGGCACGAACTGGACCCTGCACGACCTGCGGCACACGGCCGCGAACCGTATGGCGAACGACCCCAACCTCACGCTTGCCCAGGTCCGGGCGATCCTGCGGCACACTGATCTGGCGACCACCGGCCGCTACCTGAACGCCAGGGTCGAGGACCTCTTCGACGCCCTTCAGGCCCACTACACCCGGCCCAGGGTTCAGCGGACCTTCTCCGCTGCCTACGATCCTGCCGACGTCAAGGCGGTGTTCGGTGGTTAGCCGCACGCCCGCCGACACCTACACGCTCCGCAACCGCCGCCCGAACTATGACGAGACACCTCGGCTGAGGCCGTCGACGCCGTTCTCTCGCGCTGAGGTGAAGGCGGCACCGGCTCCGCGGCCGGAGAATCCTCCGGCGCCGTTTGGTGACCTGTCGAGAGCCAGCATCGCCGAGCTGGGCGAGCTGGCCCGGAACGTCTGGACGCACCTGGCGAAGTCCGATGGTTACAAGCGCCGGGCCGGCGTCCGCAGGCTCTTCGGTCATCTGGAGACGCTGCCCGGCGAGACCTGGCAGGAGAGATGGGAGGCCAGCGGGTTCAACCGTGAGGAGGCGCCGGGGGTCAGCATCCTGGGCCGTCCGGGGTCTCGCATCGACCCAAGCGATCTGGCCTCCGCGCTGAGAATGGCGTTCGCCGCACGGATCATCCAGCCCTCGCTCTCCGGGTTTCGGGCGAACAAGTTCTCCAGATATCCCGAGTCGTTCCGGCTGCTTCAGAAGGACCCCGGCCTGGACGCCTTCTTCGAGGTGGTCGACGCTTCGCACCATCTGACCGCGATCCACCGAGCCCGGGCGAAGTTCGACCTGGCCTGCGTTCTGACCACCCAGGGCATCGCGATGGAGCATCTGACTCCGCCGGCTCTGCTGCACTACTCGCTGGAAAGCAAGCGCCTGGGGCTCACCCACGGAGCGAACAAGGACACGACCCGGTTCGCGGCCTTGGGCGCCTGGGAGGTCCTGCACAAGATGGGCCACTTCCCGCCCGGGTCGCCGCCGACGCTGAGGACGTTCGTTTATGACGGTCAGCGCAGCATCGAGGAACTCGTCGACCGTTACGGCGTCAAGAACGCCGCGGTCCGGCAGCTGCTGATCGACTACCTGACGCGCCGCAAGGCGGAGACGGACTACAACACCCTCGAATCGCTGGCCCGTCACCTGGCCGGCCATTTCTGGGCCCTGATCGAGGAGCTCAATCCCGGTCAGCGGGACCTGAACCTGAGCCAGGAGCTCTATGACCAGTGGCGGGCCGAGATCCAGTACTGGCGGAAGGACGGGAAGGCTGACCGGACCAAGATCCGCAAGGACCTCCCGGCCGTTCTCCTGTCCGTCCGCAGCCTCTACATCGACCTTCACAGCTGGGCCATCGTGGAACCGGAACGGTGGGCCCAGTGGGTGACGCCTTGCCCGATCATGCCGCGGGACCTGAAGGGGTTCAGCAAACGGCTACGCGACATCAACCGGCGGATGGCCGACCGCACTCGCGCCCGCCAGCCGCTGCTGCCACTCCTCGTCCGGCACATCGAGGACCGCTACGAGCGCCTGTCCGGCCTCCTGGAGCTCGCCCGGTCGGTCCCGCTGGGAGCATCCTTCGAGCACGAGGGCCGCCGCTACAGCCGCACCGATTCCTGTGAGGACAGACGCCAGGAGAAGCTCGCGGCCGAGCCGACCGTCAGGGTCACCGAGCACGGCACCGGCGAGCTGATCCACGTGACGATCGCCGAGGACACGGCGTTCTGGGAGTGGGCGTCCGTCGAGATCCTGCGGCACAGCGGCATCCGCGTCGAGGAACTCGTCGAACTCACCCATCTCAGCATCCGCCAATACGAGCGTTCCAACGGCGAGGTCATCGCCCTCTTGGTCGTCGCCCCCTCGAAGACCGAACGCGAGCGCGTCATCCCGATGTCCGCCGAGCTCTTCCACGCCATCGCTCAGATCGTCCGCCGCCAGACCCGCGACGGCCGGTCCATTCCACTTCTGACCCGCTACGACCCTCACGAGAGGATCTGGCTGGACCCCATGCCGTTCCTGTTCCAGCGTCACCGGGGCAGCGTCCGCGCGGTCATGTCACCTGGCACCGTGCTCGAAATGCTCGGCCGCAGCTGCGACGAGCTTGCGAAGACGAACCCTGCCTTCGCCGGGACCAGGTTCACCCCGCACGACTTCCGTCGGCTCTTCGCCACCGAGATCGTCAACGGCGGTCTGCCGATTCACATCGGCGCGGCCTTGCTCGGACACCTGAACCTGCGGACCACGCAGGGCTACGTCGCCGTCTTCGCCGAGGACATCGTCAAGCACTACCAGGAGTTCCTGAACCACCGCCGGACCCTGCGGCCCGATGACGAATACACCGACGTCACCGCCCAGGAGTGGGCCGAGTTCGAGGAGCACTTCGACAAGCGCAAGGTCGAGCTCGGGAACTGTGCTCGACCTTATGGATCACCCTGTCAGCACGAGCACGCCTGCATCCGATGCCCGGTGCTGCAGGTCAACCCCAAGATGCTGCCCAGGCTGGCGGAGATCGAGAAGGACCTGGTCCTCCGCCGAAGACGAGCCGAGGAGGAACAGTGGCTCGGTGAGGTCGACGGCATCGATCTGACCTTGGCCTTCGTCCGCACCAAGCAGGCCGACGCCGCACGACTCGCCCAGCGGTCACCCGTCCCGGTCGGCATCCCGACCACCCGCCGCCCGTCCCAGTGAGCCCTCCCGCTCGGAGGTCCTGACGAATCCTGACCGAGGACCCGGTGCCTTCCTGACCTGTCGGGCAGGCACGGACTGCGGGCAGGATTCCGGGCATGACCACGGACCACACCCTCGTCCCGATCGGCGCGAAGCGCTCGGCCCCCGTTGTTTTCGGCGCCGGCGCCGCGATCGGCGTGCTGGGCGGGATGATCGGGCTGGGCGGCGCGGAGTTCCGCCTGCCGCTGCTGATCGGCCTCTTCGGATTCGCCGCCCTCTCGGCGGTCATCCTGAACAAGGCGATGAGCCTGGTCGTGGTCCTGGTCGCGCTGCCCGCCCGCTTCGCTGCCGTTCCGGCCGCCGAGGTCGCCGCCCGCTGGCCTGTCGCCGTTAACCTGCTGGCCGGCAGCCTGCTCGGCGCCTGGGCCGGGGCGTCCTGGGCGGTCCGCATGCGGTCAGCGACTCTCTACAAGGTCCTCGCCGGGCTCATGGTCCTCATGGCGGCCGCTCTTGTCGTCACCCACACCACCACCCTGGACACCCTCGCGCTGCCGCTCTGGGCCCAGATCCCCGCCGGGGTCGCGGCCGGGTTCGGCATCGGCGTCGCCGCGATCATGGGCGTCGCCGGCGGCGAGCTGCTGATCCCCACGATCGTGTTGCTCTTCGGCGAGGACATCAAGACCGCCGGAAGCCTGTCCCTGCTGGTCTCACTGCCCACCATGCTCGTCGCCTTCGCCCGCTACAGCTGTGACGGAAGCTTCGCCGTCCTCGGCGCCAACCTCCGCTTCACCGCCATCATGGCCGCCGGCTCCGTCTTCGGCGCCATCCTCGGTGGACTCCTCCTCGGCGTCTTCCCCGACACCGTCCTCATCCCCGCCCTCGCCGTCATCCTGCTCGTCTCCTCGGTCAAACTCGCCCGCCACGACTAACTGCAGACCGCTCGGCTTGACTTAGTGCAGAGAAATTTCGTCACCCCCGCCGGCGCGGTAGCGGCCAAACCGTATGCGAGACGTGGCGCGCGGCATGCGAGGCCATCGCTCCCGGCCTGGCCGCGTACCAGCGCGACGCCATCGAGGCCTACGCCGCCACCCGGCTGAACTGAGACACGACGCAACCGCTATCGGGGGAAGAGCCGCGATGGCGGTTGCGTCGCGTCATGACGCCGGCAACGTTCGATCCCGAGTACCGGCCGCGGCCGCCCTCAACACGGTGCCGCCCCATCTCGTGAACAACGACTTCCCTCACGAAAGACCGCCTCCCAACGCGCTGAACAATCGCTGCCGGAAGTCGTGAACAAAGCCAGACTGACCGTCACCCCGGGCGCGGCCGGAGTGCTGAGGCTGTCACCGGGCCGCTGTCGACCGGGTCAGGTTCGGCATCGGCAGGCGGGTCCGGACGCGGGTCGCTAGGGTCGCTGTCAGCCCGTGCCGATATGGCGTGCATGGGTGAGGCCCGGCACCCAGAGGCGCTCTGGGGGGAGTACTGCCGGGCCGTCCCAACCTTCGAAGCCGCAGTGGCCTCCCGGGCGGGAACTGCGCCGGTGCCGTTGTCCGTTGCGTCCTCAAGGACGCAACGGACAACCCCTGTCAGTGGTCCGGCGACGCGGGGAGGGTGGAGCCATGCAGACCACATTCCTGGACTGGCTGAGTCCCGTCACCGCTGTCATCCGTTCGATCGGCGCCCGTCACGACGGCGCTCACGAGCTCGTCACCGGCGGGCGGTATCTCGATCTCCGCCGCGCGCTGCTCTACCCGGCCGACAACCCCGCGATGCGCTACCGCACCGGCCTGGACGCCGACGTCTACGCCCACGTCCTGGACACCCCCGGCGCCCGCGAGCTGATCGCCCGCACCGCCGTCCAGCTCCGCGCCCTGGCCGACGAAGTGCCGGCGGGCCGCCTGGTCCGCCTCACGGTCGCCTGCCAGGGGCCGTCGAGCAGGGCCTGAAACCGATGTCGATCGTGGTGACGGCAGGGCAGCGCGGAGACTCGCCGCAGTTCGAACCGGTGCTGGAGAAAGTCCGCGTGCCCCGCATCGGGCCGGGCCGACCGCGGGTCCGGCCCGATCGAGTGCGGGCCGACAAGGCGTATGCGTATGCCTCCCGGAGGAATCGCGCCTATCTACGCCGCCGGGGGATTCGCTGCACCATCCCGGACAAGGCTGATCAGACGCGCAACCGCCGGCAGCTCGGTTCGCGTGGTGGTCGGCCGCCACGCTTCGATCCGGCTGACTACCGCGAGCGTCACGCGGTCGAGTGCGGGATCAACCGTCTCAAGAGGCACCGTGCGGTTACCACGCGCTACGACAAGCTTGCGGTTCGGTACGAGGCGACCGTCCTCATCGCTGCTATCAATGAGTGGCTGTGATCAGCACCTGCCGTTAGAGCTGCGGCGACTAGAAGAATCTCATGTCCCAGTCGCCCGAGATCAGGGCCCGCACGGCTTCCTCGAAGCCGTGCGCGACCCGCTGAACTCCGGCGTCGCCACCGAGGACGATGTCACCGTTCTCCGCGAGGAGAACCATCTCCTCGGTCTCGAGGGCGAGGCCCACCGGCAGGGCGGACATGCCGAGACGCTTCTCGAAGTACCGCACGTACGGCGCGAACGCCTCCGCGGCCTCCTCCACCGAGATCGTCAGCGAGGTCTCGTCCCCGGTGACGTGCGACGGCCAGAAGACCGTCGTCTCGCCGTACCTCCCGAGGAACGTCACGAGCTCGTCGGTGACGTCGAAACCCGCCTCCTGGTAGGCCAGGCGGGCCGCCTCGATTATCACGGGACCGCACTCGACGCGCGAGGCACTGGTGAACGCCCTGCCAAGGGATTCCTCCCTCGCCCTGCTCTGCTCGTCACTCATCCGGTGTGCGCCTTTCTGATCATGCCGGGCACCCATGTCTCGCAGTTCTTGCACATAGGGAATCTATGCGGAACGGATGGGGCAAGACGTCCAGCACCTGCCGCCGAGGCCAGACGGATGGTTGCCCCGCCCCGGCACCCTTCGGCAACAACGGTTCCAGCATCGCCCGCTGCTCGTCCGTGAGATCTCCCCGACCCATGACCTGTGATCATTCACAGCCCAAGATCCACTTTCGATACACGGCCTAGCGGTACCGCGCCCACATGGAGGCGGCGTATACCACCGCTCCCGTGAAGCAGAGACTGCTGAGGACGCTTGCGACAAGCACTCGTGGGGGAACCCACTCGGCTGCCGACTCATCCTTCCGGACGATGCGTGTATTACTCACGGAGGCCTGTAGCTCGATCTCGGGGAGAGTACCGTTGACGATCATGCGATAGGTCATCGCCTGCTTCTTATGGAGAGGCGATGCCGTGTTGAGGATGAGCTTGTGACGCGTGTGATCCTCGGTAGCTCCGAAGGATCGCAACTGGGCTGGGACCGACCGCGGATCCAGCGTGGCAACGATGGTCGCCGAGCACGTCAACTCAACCGGAAGGCCATTGAAGTGTGCAACGTCCAGGTCTTTGTTGCCAACGTTGTGCAGTACGACCTCTATCAGGTGGGGCTCGTTCAGCTCTGCTCCGCTGTGCGTCACGGCGACGCCCCCGTGGTCCATCTCGCGGGTCTTCAGGCTCGTCACCTTGACAGACCAGCGCAGGATCCGCCTGGGCCAAATGGCCCTGTAAGCAAGCCAGGCGACGAACAAGGCTGTCGGAATCGCAAGCACGGCTGCCGTGGCAGCGACAATGGCCCACGGGTCGACGCCCGCCTCCTCGGCGGCGAGAATATGCATGACATCGTCTTATACCGCCAAGTCGCGCGGAGTTGTACATTCCGCGTAGATACCTGGGCCCTGCTCCGCGTGAGGCCGTGCCCTGGCCCCCTTTCACCTCTCCTCCGCCGGGAGTCGTAGAGCGAGGTCGCGCGCCAGTGTGCCCGCGGCACGGCCTTCCTCCGTCGACTCGTCCTGGTAGTGCAGCAGCAGCGCGATGGCCTGACGGGCTTCCTCAAGCGTGACCAGCGGCAGGCGGGGCTCGGCGTAGTCGTCCATGCCTGGATCCGCAAGTGGGTGGGCTTCCGCGCCTGGAAGATCAGCCTGGAGGACCTCGGGTACTGCCTGCACGAGGTGTTCCTCAACGCCGCCTTCGCCGGGCAGGCCGGACCGGCCGCCGACCAGTGGCGTGACCGGTGGTTCTGCCTGTTCCACCCGAAGGGGACCCGCTGCCCGGACATCGAGCGGTGGACGTCGCCGCGGGCCGTCTGCGCCGACTGTGGTCCGGTCGACGCCCGGCAGACGTGGAAGAACGGCAACACCGCCGGGAAGTACGGCAGGCAGTACATCTACACCTGCCCGCGCTGCCGGGTCGAGGTGAAGCCTCCCGTGGGTGCCGCCTCGAACATCATCGACTGGTCGATCGAGGCACCGCGGATCGGTGACCGAGCTCGGCCGCTCGCGGAGAAGACGATGGCCCGGATCCGGTCGGGCCTGGAGAAGTACGGCGCAGCCCTCGTCCCGGTGGAGGGGCGTGAGGGGAAGGAGCCGTTCTCGGTTGACCGGCCGATGCGTACCTGTACCGGCAGGAACGAGACGGGGCTCCTGGTCCCGGCCGGCGGCACGTGGAACGACAGCGCCTACCTGCCGTCCGGGCCGATGCGTACGGTGACGACCCGGGAGACGACCGCGGTGGTCACTCCCCCGTTCATCGCCGAGCTCCGGGGCGGCGGATCGAAGCACCGGCCTACGTCGGAGCCCCTCGCCACGGTGTGCGCGTCGGGCAACCACCACGGCCTGGTCCTCCCGTACTACCGGACCGGGGTGGCGAGGCCGGCCTCGGAGCCTCTGCCGACGGTGACGACGGTCGATGGCGCCGCCCTTGTCGAGCATGCGCTGTCGGTGGAGGACTGCGGCTTCCGGATGCTTCAGGCCGAGGAGTACGCCGCCGCGATGGCGTTCCCGGGGTCGTACCGGTGGCGGGGGTCGAAGCGTGACCGGGTCCGGATGGCCGGGAACGCGGTGCCCTGCAACATGGCTCGCGATCTGGTCGCCTGCGGCGTCGAATCGATCTCGTAGGCCCCGCCCGGAAGGGCGATGCCGCCCTAGTCTCGCGTCGAGTATCGCCAGGTGCTCAGCCACCAGCCCGCGGGGCAGTCTGCGCGTGAGGTCACGTTCCAGGCTCGCCAGGGCCCGACCGTCCCGAATTTGCGCGGCCCGCCGTTGGAACAGGTGATGGATACCCGGTGCTCTCCACCGGTCCACGGGTCTTCACACAGGCTGTACGCCCAAGTCGAGTAGTTGGAAGCCGAGCAGCCGGACGGAAACGCCGATGCCGACTGCGGAGCTGCCACCGCCAGAGCAGCCAGGGCTCCGAGCGTTCCGGCTAATGCGGTGATCCTTCGTTGCACGTCATACCTCCTGAAGGTGCGAGATCCACTGGCCGCACGGCTGATACGTGCAGGGCCCAAACCGTAGATACGGAACACGGGATACAGCAGTGGCCTATCAGCCAAAGCAAGACACGGAGAGCTTCATGGCGGACAAGCCTCACGTCTTCGGCCTCTGGGACAAGATCCGGCACCGCTGGTTCTACGTCGCCGCCTGCCACCGATGCGACTGGGCCTACGGGTTCAACCAGGACATCGGGTGGTCGATGGCGATGACCATGGCCGAGGCCCACGCCTACCTCGAAGGACGGAAGTCATGACTCGGTTGAACCCATCCGAAGGGGCCTTCGTGACCCGCCGCATGCAAGCCAACAACGAGTACTCCTCGTTCAACTCCCATGGCAGGGAGCACAACGAGGCCGCCGGCTGTTCCGCTGGCACTCCCTGCCAGCCCGTCGCCCCCACCGTCAGCGTCGATGTCCCCGACACCGGCCCCGTCCTCGTCATCGACGGGGAAGTGGTCCGGCCAGACGAGATGAAGATCTCGGGGGCGCTAATCTCGGGACAGTCGCGCTACACGTTCTGGGTGACGTCGAAGCCGACGTTCTTCGAGACCGGGAAGACGTACCGGTCGAACCTCGGCACCGTCTTCGAGTGTGTCCGCGTCGACACCAACGACAGCGACGAAAACAGCAAGGTCGCCTACGGAAAATCCACCTTCTCAGGAAGCGGCAATTCCACCTGGGTGTCGAGGACGATGTGGGACGGCTACGACTGGCAGGAGGTGCGGTGATGACCCGCCGCATGCAGGCCAACCTCGGCCGCGTCAACAGCTACCACCGCGAAGAGCACGACGAGGGCGACATGTGCCAGTGCCACCCGCCCTGCCGTCCCGTCGAGAGGAAGCCCGTGACCAACCTCGCCGAAGCCGTCAACGCCGTCCCTCGGATCACCGGCCACCCCTACATGGACATCGTCCGCAAGGCCTATGTCCTCGACGCACTCAAGGGCACCGTCGCCGTCCCCGACACCGGCACCTACGTCGTCGCCGACGGCGTCGTACACAAGGCCGATAACTGGGGGAAGGCGCCGCTGCGTGGGGGCGGCACCTGCTGGACGGTCAGCGTGCTGCCACCGAAGCCGACGTTCTTCGAGGAGGGGAAGACCTACTCCCGGAAGGTGAGCTGGAGTATCCGCGCCCAGATGGCGGACGTCACCGAGCGAGTGATCGTGAAGCGGGTGGAGAAGAACGGCAACGGCGCCCCGGTCGCGTTCGTCAGGGTCTTCGCCGGCGCGGAGAACGCCGACCCCACCGTGGATGAGTGGACCACCCTCCGCCAGTACGACTGGGACAACGGCGGCTGGGAGGAGTGGCCATCGTGAGCCATGTGCCTCTCAGCGCTTCCCGAGGTACTGGACGGCGAGGTCGAGGAAGTCGCTCCGCTCACCGTTCCTGGGCACCTCCACCAGCGCGATGGCTCCCTTGCCCGACTCGAAGCAGAATCGCATCCCCGCCTCCAGCTCATCGACGTTGAGCGCGGTGATGAAGCGGGTGACCGACTTGCACGTGGCGAGGGTGCCTGGCTCCTCCGGCTTGAGCGCGACGATCCGGGAGTCATTTTGCGCGATCACGTCGTCGCTCTCGCGATAGAAGTCCAGCACCGGCGAGCTGCGTTCGAGCGTAGGGTTCGGTCCCCGCAGGCGGAATCCGTAGTCCTCGCCCACAGGGAACGTGAGTACAGTCCCGTTGAACGCGGTGGGAGGCGAGGAGACCGGCGGCGGGCTGCTGGGGATCGCCGTGGGCGACTGCGTCGTTGGCGCGGCTGTCGGGGTCGCGGATGGCGTGGGGGTCACGGTGACGTACACCGTGTCTGGGCGTGCTGTGGGCGACTTGACGAGTGCCGGCAGGCCTAGGAAGCCGAGCGCTACACCGGCCACTGCCGCAACGGCAGAGATCAGAGCCGCCCACTCGCCTAAGCGCCCGGCGGGCCGCCGAGGGCGCTCCTGCGCTCCGTCCGTTGCCGCCGTGGGCGGTTGCTGCGGCGGCGCCGATGTCGCGGCCGGATTCGGCGTCCCAGCCGACGTGTCCCTGTTTTGTGGGCTGCTACTCATGCGTCTCGGCCTCCGCTGATGAATGCTCCACGTCGCTGCGCAAGAAGATTCATACAACCTGACGCACGGCAGGCTCCAGAGGTTTCACCGCTTCGTGATGCTCGGCCGGTGCCGAGCTAAGCCACCCCCATCCGCCACCACCGCCGGCGCTGCGGCGGCACCGTCGGGGCGACGTCGTCATCGGACCGGAGCATCTCGCGGGCAGCGCCAACGAGGGCCGCCATTAGTTCCTTGAGTTCGTTTTGGCGTTCTTCTCTCGCGCCGGAGAGGATTGGCAGGACAACGATACTCAACAACACAATCTCCGCATCCTCAGTAGTCAAACCCATTGCAGACCGCAGGGCCTGATGCGCTTCGCGGCGCTTACTGCTCGCATCCTCGGCGTTGGCCTCATGGGCGACGTGCCACTGGTCAACGGCCGATCGTGCCGCAACGGCAAGTGCGGAGGCAGCCGGGTCGTCTCTGCGGACCTGCCTATTGAGAGCGGCGGTCACGTATGCCTCAGGCCACAGGAAGTTGACCACATTCTCAAATGTGTCTAGCTTTTGAAACACAGCATCAGCTACTTCTGCAACAGAGCTGGGGGCGACCAGTTCGATCTCTGCCTGCTTCCGAAGCAGCGCATGCCGTACCTCATTCCGTTGATTGTTGACCGCAGGATCGAACGGGTTGTTCTTCCCAGAGAGCGAATCCAAGATGCCGCGCTCGAATTCGCGTGCACTCTGGATGAACTCGGCAACCTGGATCTGCCGTACAGTCCACAGCGCAGCCACCCGCTGAGCCTCTGCGGCGATCTGGGCCGCTTCCCGCGCCGCCGCGGCCTGATCCTGGCCGCTCTTTGCCTGGATCTTGGCGCCGATGACGCTGCCGAGGAGGCCGCCGAGGATGGCGATGGCGGCGACCAGGGCGGCGAAGATCTCGGGGTTGTCCTCGAAGTACTTCATCGGCACATCATGCCGAACTCTCGGCGGTCTCTGCCTGGTTCCGTCGATACCGCCGGCGCTGCCGAGGCAAGACCGGGGCAACGTCATCCCTGGCTCGCAGCATCACCCGAGTAGCCGCAACGAGGTGCCTCGCCGCCATGCGGAACTCATGCTTCGCACTGCTTCTCTCGTTCCTAATGTAGTCATCTTCCACGGCATCGTATGCAACCAGGTGCTCAATTAGTTCCCGGGAAATGTTAGGAAAGATATTGGTCAGCCATTGCACAGCGCGTTCGGGATCTCCCTCCCTGTGCAGCGACATCACCTCGGTCACCTCCGTAGCCAAATGATCGTCATTCCTGGTAAGCAGATATACGGCGGCCCTGGCTCGGGTGACCCCGGAGTGGAGGTCAGATATCTCCTCGTAGCGCAAGGCTGCGGTCACCAGCTGCTGCGCACATTCCACGACATCGTCTGTAGCGAGGAGTTCAACTTCAGCCAGCCTCAGGGCCAGTTCCTCGGACTGGGATTCGACTCTGAGCCGAGCCTCCACGTCATCCTCGTACCAGAGACGCTCGCAGAGTTGGAACAACCTACGAGCTCCACGCACCAGTTCAGCGACCTGGAGTTGCCGAACGGTCCACAGATCGGCCACTCGCTGGGCCTCAGCAGCGATCACCGCGGCCTCCCGCGCCGCTGCCGCCTGAGCCCTGCCACTGTTCGCCTGGATCTTCGCGCCAACCAGAGCACCGCCGATGGCGATGACCGCGGCAACTGCGGTGAGCAACTCGGGCTTGCCTTCGAAGTAGTTCCACACGTCCACCGGCACATCATGCCGAACCCGAAGGAGAGACGTGGCCGCAACCTCCTACCGGATCCTCGCCACCGGCAGCCGCGACTGGACCGACACCGACGCCGTCCGCGAAGCCCTCGACGACATCTACGTCCTCACCCCGCACAGCAGGCTCCTGGTCGTCGTCCACGGGGCGTGCCCCACCGGGGCCGACGCCATCGCCTCCGCCTGGGTCCGCGAGCAGCGGAGGCCGTGGTTCGTCACCGAAGAACCGCACCCGGCACGCGGGCACCCGACGCAGGACTTCGGCCCGTGGCCGGGGGCTGGGCCCCGCCGCAACGGCTTCATGGTCGGCATCGGCGCCGACGCCTGCCTCGCGTTCATCGGCCCCTGCACCAGCCCCCGCTGCCGCCGCACCGACCCCCACCCGTCCCACGGCGCCACCGGATGCGCCGACCTCGCCGAAGCCGCCGGCACGCCTACACAGAGGTACTACGCATGAGCCGTAACGACCGCGAGAACTCCGTCTTCCTACTGATCTCCGCTCTCCTCACCTGGGCGGTCATCATCGGGGGCCTCTACGGCATCTGCCACCTCCTGTGGGGAGCTCCCGGATGACCGACGACACCGCCCTCGGCGACCGCATGAAGCGGTACGAGGCGGCACAGCGCACCATCCTCCCCCGCCGCACCTACACCCTGCTCCGGGTCGACGGGCGAGCCTTCCACACCTACCTCCGCGACGCCCAACGCCCCTTCGACGAGGGGTTCATGGCCGACATGGACGCCGTCGCCGAAGCTCTCTGCGCCGAGATCAGCGGCAGCGTGTTCGCCTACACCCATCAGGCCGAGAAGAACCGCACCGCCCCCTGCTGCCAGGCCGGCGCCATCAGCCGCGCCGCCTTCGGGGTGGCGTGGCGAGACAGCGGCATCGCCACTGCCGCCGACTCTCAAGTCCTGGCGTTCGGCAAGGCCGGCCACTACATGCTCCGCTACGTCCAGCAGACGTCCGACGCCACATCCATCGAGTGGAACGACCGGCCGGAGAGGACAGCCAGCGACGTTGTCGCCGCCCTCCGCGGTGCCGCCGACGATGCCCGGGAAGCTGGCGAATGACCAAGGCCGTCGTCATCACCCCGATCCACCGCCTCGGCGTCCACTTCGCCCGGCAGCGCGACGCCACCGTCAACGACATCGACATCGTCACCACCCCGAATCAGCTCCGGGGCCGGGACCTCCGCGACGTCCCCGTCTACTTCGTCACCGTCGGCTGGGGCTTCCGCTCCAGCTCGGAGATGTGGGACGCCGCCATCGACCGTGGAGCCGAGCCGATCGAGGTCGACCTGTGACCAACCGAGAACGCCTGGCTGACCTGATCCGCTCGTTCGGCGTCATGTGCACCCGGGCCGAGGCCCTCGCCGAGGTCGAGCGCTTCGAGAAGCACATCGCCCACCAGCTGGCGGAGAAGATCCGGGCGACCTACACCGGACCCGACCTCGACCGGATAGTCCGCTACGCCGCCGACCTCATCGACCCGGCCGATGGCTAGCCCAACGACCCCGCCGGACGTGTGCGCCCTCTGCTTCGGCCCGTACGGCAGCGGCACCTTCGACGTCACCGACACCGAGCTTGTCCTCGTCAACGTCTGCGCCGGCTGCCGGATCGCGGAGACCCGGGCCTGGATCATGAAAGAGGAGACATGAGCGGCACGTTCAACGAAGGCGACGTCGTCTACTACGACGACAACCGCCTGAAGATCCTGGCCGGCCCGTTCCGTACGCCCGAGTACCCGGCCATTGACCAGTACCACGTGAGCGGCGTCGGCGGCTCCATCAGCACCGCCTGGGGGTCCGATCTGGCATCCGAGGACGACTACTGCGCCTTCGAAGCGGCGTGCCTGTTCGAGGAGCTGGAGGCCGGCGACTGGGAGGGCGGCGGCGAATGACGGACCGCTTCATAGAAGCCCTGCACCAGATGTAAACGCGCGTCTCGACGTGGACTGGTCGTTCGCCGTCTCGATCGCCGTCGCTCACACCTGACTGAAGGGCATCCAGTGAAGCCCGGCATCCGTCTCGTGACGAACACTACAAGCCAACCTGTCAAAAAGGCGGAGCATCTCCATGACCTGGTAGGACCGGCAACGCTAGGCTCGCGGCCATGGATCATGACCTGACTTTCGACGGCGACGCTCAAACTCCCGAAGACGTCGTATACGACAGCTTCTTCGTATCGTACAGAGAATTCTGGCTCGTCGCCGCAGGCGGCCCCGATCCTGACCTTACAGAGGCAATCCCGGAAGAGAATTCGATCGCAGGAGGAGGGGAATCGGTAGGAATTCCCACCTTGAGAGACGGAGTGGTGAGGGTGACCCTATCCTCTTGGGAGAATCCGGCACCTGACGCGCGAGGTACGTTTCTCGGCCAGAGCCTGATCACGGCGCCTGAGCGAGAAATCACTCTCAGGAACGTGGAGGGAAAGGAACCGGGATCCGTACTCGTACTGGAATCCGAGGGCGACTACCACGTAAAGGTTTGGCGATCCGGAGACGGGAGCGGCGACGATCTCGAAGAGTACGACATTCGAGTATGGCCGTACCCCGCCTCATAATAGACGGGGCACGGTGCGGGTCAGCCCTGCTTACTCTGGCTACTACTTCAGCCCGAGTTCACGATTTCTACGATGAAGCGATCCCAATGGATGACCCGGTCCCTCGCATAGAAGTTCGCGAGGCTACCCCCTGCCGACCGGTTCTGCTTCCAATCGAGATACCTCACCGAGAAGTTGGTGCCCGCAGCGGGACCCTCCCAGGTTGACCCGAATGGAAATTCGTCACAGTCCAGGCCTGTCGTATCGGCAGGCCTAATCGGGAGACAGGCCTTGTCCTTGGCGCGCACGTTATTGTTGCGCTGGTTGGCGGCAGGCTTGTCCCATGTCTCATACAAGCGCCTCAGAGGCCGCTCCATAGACTTCCCAGGAATGTTCTTGCCGGGAACGGATGGTGCAGTCGAGGCTGGGTCGTTGAATGCCGTCTGAATGTGAGCGGCGACAGCGCCATGGGACGGAGACGCCAGGTCGTACACCATCGTAGGAATGGCCCCGTCGAATATGCCACTGCTGCCAATAGCCCCTACGTAGCCAGCAGAGTCGAAGCGGATCGGAGTTTCCGCACTGCGCAGCTTGAAATCCTTCGGGTTGATCGTTGTCGAGATGTTGCAGCGCGACACAAAGTCCCGCCCGTACCCTTTTGACTTGTCCTGATCAAAAACGATCGAGGCCACTGCGGCACCCCTCGTTCGCCATTGCTCAAGAGTCGTCGGATTGTTGGCACTGTTGATTACGCCGCAAGCCGGATTCGAGCCGTCAGAACCGCTGTATCCCAGGGACTCGCCGACCACGGCGAAAGGTATGTCGCGGTAGTACCCCTCGAAATCGAAGTACCCGAGATTCACCATGTAGTAGATCTCGCGGCGGTCAGCGGGGGCCTGCCCGGCCGTGGTCTGTACGAAACTCGTCTTACCGGTGACTTCACCGGTGGACTTGACCACCCAGTAGAAAGTGAACTTCTTGACCGAGCAGTAGTCGTATCGGTTCAGGATACGCACGCCTTCTGCTCCGTTGAGGACGCCACGACACCTGTTGATCGGGTCCCACTCGTCGAAGGTTTCCCGCTCGGCTGGAACGCCTTCCTGATAGTCGTCCAGGTTGACCTTGTACGTGACCCCCGTGCGCTGCGCAATGACATCACCGTGCTCAGTGAGGGGCTTCCACGTCTGGTCCTTCGCCTGCTCTCCCTGGTTCCAGGGGAGATCCTCGGTCGGAACTCGGTCGCCAATCTTCAACTCGGAATGATCTGCATCGACGACAGTCAGAGGAACTATCTCCTCCTCGCTCCCGTCTGCGGTCGCTCCGGTTGCCGGCTGGCTCGACATAGCCATGACGACCGATAACAACAAAGCGCCGAGCGTCGCCGCTCTCCTTCTGAACAATTCAACCTCGCTTGTGATCGAGCAGCTGGACTACTTGCCCGAAACACCTAACCAGACTGCATCCGGCTAACACGCCGGAGATCTCGCAAATGAGCCAATCAGGCGACCTGATAGCGAGGTTGCACGCTGCACGAACCTACAAATACTGACCCAGAATCCATAGTTCCGGATTATCGGCTCGTCACCCCCGGCACCCTGCCGAACAGCTCCAGGGGTGGAGGGGGACTGCAGATCAAGTGCCGGGGCTAACGTTGCGTCCACCAGGTGAGGGCCGCGCCGCCGGCCGTCGTGAGCAGGCCGAGCAGCCATCCGGGGACTCGCTGGACAGTCAGATGCAGACCGCCGACACGCAGTTCGAGCTGCGGAACTTCGGATCGAGAAGGCATAGCGGGCTCCCTAACTCACTGTCGAATGCGGGCCGTTGGCGTTGTACCCAACCGGCGCGACGGATCATAACTATCCGTAGCGCCGCATCGATCGAGGGACGGCAGCACACCAGGGGCGCACGCGTGATCTTCGGTACACGCCACCACACCTGACCTGGGGAACTTCGGAGAGTCGCGTCGTGGCTCTGCGCTGGCAGGGGCAGCCGCAAA
>NZ_JBEOXR010000052.1:0-63423 GCF_040296665.1 Streptomyces sp. NPDC002057 | reverse complement strand
GGCCGCCCCTGAACCGGTCCGGCCGGCCGTCGCCCCGGGTGTGCACGGCACGGGCTCGTCCTCACCGTGCCCGCTCCGTTCCCGCTCGGTTCAGGCCTTCTGCTGCATGGAGCGGCGTGCCGGGTTGCCCTGCTCGGCCGCCTTGGGGTCCTTCTCGTCGGCCTTCTCGCGCACACCCTGAGCGATGCGGTCGCCGAGGGTCGCGTCGATGTTCCGCCAGTACGCGAAGGCGCGCTCGAGGACCGGTTCGGTGACGCCGTTGAGGAGGTGGCCCACCACGTTGTCCACCAGACGATCCCGGGCCGCGTCGTCCATGACCTCGCGCACCAGCGTGCCCGGCTGGCCCCAGTCGTCGTCCTTCGGGTGCGAGACATAGGCCGACCGAGTGATCTCGCCGTCCGCCGACCAGCTGGGCGGCGTTCCGTAGCGTTCGGTGTCGGCGGCGGGCCCGCCCTTGGAGTTCGGGGCGTAGACCGGGTCGGTCGTCTTCCGGTAGGCCATCGCCCCGTCCTTCGAGTACGTGTGGACGTCGACGACGGGTGCGTTCACGGGGAGCTGCTGGTAGTTGGCGCCGATGCGGTGCCGATGGGCGTCCGCGTACGAGAAGAGACGGGCCAGCAGCATCCTGTCGGGGCTCGGTCCGATGCCCGGGACCAGGTTGTTGGGCTGGAAGGCCGCCTGCTCGATCTCGGCGTGGTTGTCGGTGGGGTTGCGGTCGAGCGTCATGCGGCCGACGGGAATGAGCGGGTAGTCGCCGTGCGGCCACACCTTCGTCAGGTCGAACGGGTTGAACCGGTACCCCGCGGCGTCCTCGTACGGCATGACCTGCACGTGCAGCGTCCAGCTCGGGAAGTCGCCGTCACGGATGTGCTCGAAGAGGTCCCGTGTGTGGTAGTCGGTGTCGACGGCGGCCATCTGGTCGGCCTCGTGCTGGGTGAAGAACTCGATGCCCTGGTCGGTCTTGAAGTGGTACTTCACCCAGAACCGCTCACCGGACGCGTTGATCCACATGTAGGTGTGGGACGTGTAGCCGTTCATGTGGCGCCAGGAGCGCGGGATGCCGCGGTCCCCCATCAGCCAGGTGACCTGGTGCGCCGACTCCGGGGACAGGGTCCAGAAGTCCCACTGCATGTCGTGGTCGCGAAGGTTGTTGTCCGCGCGGCGCTTCTGGGAGCGGATGAAGTGCTGGAACTTCATCGGGTCCTTGATGAAGAACACCGGCGTGTTGTTGCCGACCATGTCGTAGTTGCCTTCGCTGGTGTAGAACTTCACCGCGAAGCCGCGCGGGTCGCGCCAGGTGTCCGGGCTGCCGCGCTCACCCGCGACGGTCGAGAAGCGGACGACCAGATCGGTGCTGGTGCCCGGCTGGAACAGGGCCGCCTTGGTGTAGCGGCTGACATCGTGGGTCACCTCGAAACGGCCGAACGCGCCGCTGCCCTTGGCGTGCGGCTGGCGCTCGGGAATCCGCTCCCGGTTGAACTGTGCCATCTGCTCGATCAGGTAGGCGTCCTGCAGCAGGACCGGGCCGCCCGGGCCCACGGTGAGCGAGTGTTCGTCGCTCTCCACCGGGGCTCCGGAATCGGTCGTGGTGGCGGGTCGGCTCTCGGTCATCGGTCGGTCTGCCTTTCCTTGTGCTGAGCGGTCGCGCCCCGCGGTCGCAGGCGGTCGAACGTTCCCGGAACGGAGGGCCTGCTGCCCGCCGGCCGGAGCTTGTGGCATCGAGGTGTCCCGTTGAAGCGGCCCTCCCCTTGAGTACGCACGTCTCGGCATGTCGCCTCACCCGCCGTCGCCGCGGCAAACGTCTTCTCCGCGACCGACTGCTCCTCACGGGGCAGCGGCGAGTGGGGGCACGGTCGTGGCGGCCTCCTTGCGGGCGCGGGCTGTCCTCGTGGGCGCGGGCGGGCGCGCGCCGGAGGCATCCGCGCCCGTCACGCACGTCCCAGCCTGGGCCCACCCGCCCGATGTCACCACCGGAGGTCGAAGCCTCCCGGCCTGCTTGGGCGACCCCCGGGTCCCCGGACGGGGGAAGAACACCTCTGCCCGCCACACCGGGCGCTCCGCCCCGGCTCCACCGACCGGGTGAGACCGTCGCAGTCCGGCGCGGACGAGCAAGCGGGCACGGGTTCTCCCTCCCCCTGGATGCCTGGTGCACGGCGTCACGAGAGCGAGGACGGACGCCGTGGGCCGCCGGACCGCTCTGTCAGATCCGTTCGCTAGGGTCTGCGGCCATGACTGAGATCGCAGCCGAGACATGGCCGGAACCTCCACTCGCCGGCACCGAGGCGGAGGCCGTCCTCGGCGCCCTCGAACGCCAGCGGGCCACGCTGGCCTGGAAGTGCTCCGGCCTGGACGCTCCCGGCCTGCGGGCCACCCTGGGCGCTTCCACGATCACTCTGGGCGGCCTGCTCAAGCACCTGGCGCACGTGGAGGACAGCCACTTCGCCCGGCTGTGGCTCGGCTCTCCCGTGGGCGCTCCCTGGGACACCGTCGACTGGGCCGGCACTCCCGACTGGGACTATCGCTCCGCTGCCGAGGACACCCCCGAGCAACTCCTCACGCTCTGGCGCGAAGCGGTCGCCCGCTCCCGTGCCATCGTGGACACAGCACTCGGCGCGGGCGGACTGGACCAGCTCGGCGCCTACACCACCCGCAGCGGGGAGCGCCCGAACCTCCGCCGCATCCTCCTGGACCTCGTCGAGGAGTACGCCCGCCATGCCGGTCACGCCGACCTCATCCGCGAATCCGTCGACGGCCTGACGGGCGAGGACCCGCCGAGGTGATCTGAGGTACGTCGCGGCGGGACGGTCGACCCTCGTCACCCTCGCCGCTCAGCGGCCGGCGCGGCGACTCCCCCGGGGGTGGAGACGCCGCCGGCACCCGACCGACCGATCGCCCGAGGTGGATCACTCGCAGGCTGCCCCGCCCCGGCCCCGTACGGCCGGTCCAGGAGGCCACTTGGACAGGGAAAACGCAACTTCGACATGGCCCGCGGTGGCGGCTACCTTCACCTGGTCCTCGGCGATCGCCCACGGTCGTGCGGGAGTTCCTTCCGGCTGAGCCACCCGCGACGAGGGATTCGGTCACGCCCTCACGAACCCTCGCGGCCCTGCGTCAGCCACGAACCCGGTCCACCCCAGGCCCCCACCAGGGAGAGACGAATGCCCCGCCTTGCGCTGTACACCTTCGGCGTCCTCACCTCGCCCCTCGCCGATCCTGCACCTCTCACGCGCGAGTTCTACGACATCGGTGAGGCCGTCTACCGGAAGATCGGTCAGCACCCCGGATACCTCGCGCGAGCCGAACCGGCAGGCGGTGAGCAGGGCGTGCTCTTCGAGGCGGACTGGGGCGCGTGGGGAGAGTTCGCCGTACCGAGCTGGTACGACAAGGGGCGTACGGCGGAAACCACAGCCCTGGCCACGACTCTCTCGCTCTGGACCGACCTGCGCCCCGCCTTCGACGCCATCTACACCGGTCTGCACCGTGAGGCGCTGAACAGGCGGTACGACTGGTTCGAGAGGAGCGGACACCCGAACTACGTCTTCTGGTGGGTCTCCGACGGCGCGATACCCACCTGGCGGGACGGGGTTTCCAGGCTGGAACACCTCCGCGAGCACGGCGCCGCGCCGCATGCCTTCACCTTTCACCACCCGTTCACGCCCGAGGGAAATCCGACCAGGACGGAAGGCATCGGGCCGAAGGGCGACCAGGTTGGCTGACAAGGCAGCCTGCGGCCTCCACCTCCGCAGCCGACCGCCTAGGCTCGGGGTGCCATGCCGGAGGTTCGTAGAGGAGAGACAGTGTTCGTCAAGGTGTGCGGGCTCGGGTCGACCGCTGACATCGATGCGACGGTCGCGGCCGGCGCGGACGCCGTCGGTCTGGTGATCAGCGGAACCAGCGTGCGCGGGCTCGACCGGGACCGGGTCACGCGGCTCGCCGCTCATGTGCCGTCCAGCGTGCTGTCCGTCCTGGTGGTCAACGACACGCCCGCCACCGAAGCCGCCCGGCTGGCCGGTGAACTCGGTTTCGGCGCGCTGCAGTTGCACGGTGCGGCGTACCGCGCGGAGGACTTCGCCGCGGCGGCCCGGATCTTTCCGCGGCTGTGGCGAGCGACCTCGCTCAGCGAAGGGCCCGACACACGTGTCGGCGCCTGCGGCGAGGAGGTCCTCCTCCTCGATTCGCCCCGGGCCGGCTCGGGCGACCGCTGGGACCTGTCGCTTATCGAAACGGCCCGACCCGAGGGCACGTGGATGCTTGCCGGTGGGCTCTCACCGGAGAACGTCGGCGAGGCGATCGGCCGGGCCCGCCCCTGGGGGGTCGACGTCTCCAGCGGCGTCGAGTCCGCTCCGGGCGTCAAGGACCACGACCGGATTCGCGCGTTCGTCGCGGCCGTGCAGCGGGCCACCGCGACCAATCCGTCGTGAACCGGCCGGCACCTGGGGATCAGGGCGTCTCGCGGGGCGCCTGACCAGGGGCGGCCGGTCACGGCGGCAGCCTCAGGCCTCGTCGGCGACCTCGTCGGCGAGGTCGTCCTGGACCCGCAGTCCCGCCACCCACAGCGGCATGATCCAGTGCACCACGAGCACCCCGACGAGGACGGGGGTCACCGCTGCCCGTACGGGTGCGTCCGTCAGCGTGCTGTAGGTCCCGGCACCGGCGGCCGCCGCCACGAGCAGCCACAGGGTGACGCGGTGGGACAGGGCGCGTACCCGGTCGCGCTCGACGAGCTGACGCTCGTCGAGCATCCGGCCGCGCAGTTCGAGCAGTCCCCGTGTGGATCCGTTGAGCATGCCGGTGAGCACCACCCACGGGAGCATCACCACGGCGATCGCGACGGCCGGGCCGTACCCGGGTCCGAAGACCGTGGCGATCCAGGCGCCCGCTCCGACGACGGTGAGGGCGACGTGCAGCGTCACCAGCAGTCGGCGCCGGGCCGGAGTGGCATAGGCCGCGGCCGCCCGGCGGTCGTTCATCACGGCGTACATCTGTCGGTCGTAGCGCGTCGTGGTCATGTCTGCTTCCTCCCGTAGACCTCGTCGGTGAGCGGCTGGAACGGATCCAGGGAGAACAGCACCTCCACCGGCAGTCCGAAGAACCGGGCCACTTTCAGGGCCAGGTCGAGGCTGGGGTTGTACTGGCCGCGCTCGATGTAGCCGATGGTCTGGTAGTGGACTCCCACTGCCTCGGCCAGTGCCTGTCGCGACACCTTCCGCTCAGCCCTGACAACGGCCAGCCTGTTGTGTACCTGCTCGCTCATGTATAAGAAGTACTACATCTGGGCGCAGGAGCACAACATTCTGAGGGGGAGTCGAGTGCGCGAACGGCCCCCGCCGCCGTTGGCGGGCGGCGGGGGGCGTTCGCGGGCGGCTCAGATGAGGTCGGCCAGCAGTTCCGCGAAGATCCGCGGATGGCTGAAGTAGCCGGTGTGCGAGGTGGCCAGGGTGTGGACGTCGAAGGGGTTGTGCGGGGTCAGCGCGTCCGCCGCGCGGATCATGTGGTCCTGGACGGCGGGGGTGATCCCGCGATCCTCGGAGAGGCGGACATAGGTGTGCGGGACCCGTCCCCACGCGTCGGCCCTGACCAGTGCGGCAGGCTCCAGCACCGCGTAGTTCTCGTCGGGGTCGAGGGAGTCCAGCAGCAACCGGAACTGGTGGTCGGTCGAGTCGGCCATGACGGCGGCCTTCAGCTCCGCGAACAGTGCCGGATCGGCGTGGGCGCTGCGCCAGTTCAGCCTGGCCACTCCGGGGTCACGTACGTCCGGCACCGCGATCCGCGCCGCGGCGGCGTCCAGCAGGTTGTCGTCGGCCACGTCCCACGGCTCGGTGAACATGGCGGGATCGCTGAGGCAGAGCGCGGAGAGGTAGACGACCCGGTCGAGCAGGTCCGGCGCGGTGTTGGCGACGGCGCTGATCGTCAGGCCGCCGAGGCTGTTGCCGACCAGGACGACCGGGCCCCACGCGGAGAGCCGCCGCAGGACGTCCAGCACGTGGCGCACGTTGTGCCGCAGCGTGATGCCACGCACCGGGGAAGGGGCGGCGGCCAGGGCGGTGACGTCCTGGGGTTGCCGGTAGTAGGCGGCGGGAACGTCGGCGTTGTCTCCGTGGCCGGGCAGGTCGACGGCGTACGAACGGTGTCCGAGCAGGGCCAGTTCGTTCTGCAACGGGCCCCAGGCCCGGGCGTTGCTGGAGCCGCCGTGAACGAACACGAAAGTGGGGCGCGGGATGGCGCGCATGGTGGGGATCCTCGTCATCCTGAGGCGAAGGGTGGACGCTGGGCTGTGAGGCCCTGGTGTCGTGTCCCCGGTGCCGACGCCGGTCGGCACCGCGGTCAGAGCGTCGACCGGGTGCGCGCGGCCTGCCAGTTGTGGATGACGGTATGCATGATGATCGCGACCCTACCGGCGGTCGCGGTCCTTGTCCGCCGCATTCTCGTCGGTGGCGGTCGGAACGGCCGAGATCTGCCGCATGAGGCTGATCATGTCCGGAGCCACCCACTCCTCCGCGATCCTGTCGTCCTCGACGCGGTAGATCTCGATGCTGCGGAAGCCGACCGGCCGGTCCGTGGCCGCGATCCCCTGGAAGGCGCCCCGGTGCGTGCCGCTGAAGCGGACCCGTACCACCACCTTGTCGTCGACGCCGAACATGTCCTCGACGTCGATCCGCAGGTCCGGGAACCCGTCCAGCATCGTCCGCGTCCCCAGCCGCCAGATCTCCCGGCCGTGCAGCGGGTCGGCCACCCCCGGCACATGGGCGACGAAGTTCTCCGTCAGCATCTCGACGCACGCGTCGAGGTCGCCGCTGCCCAGCGCCTCGTAGGCCGCTCGCAGCAGGGCCAGGTTCTTCTCCGTGCGGGTCTCGATCTCGGTGCGGGTGTCCATCTCGGTGTCCTCTCCGGGGGGATCGTCCCGGCGACCACGGGGTCGCTCCGATCCGTACGAGGCCCAGTAGAAACCCTGCCGTCGCGTCAAGGTCAAGGAGACGAGGAGCCGCTCCTCCCGCCGGCCGCGCCCCCGCGCTCAGCTGTCGAAGCGGTGGCGGGACGCCTCGATGTGGCCGACGTATCGATGGGTCCAGTCACACATTCCGTCGACGGTCGCGCGGAGGGCCTGGCCCGGCTCGGTGAGGGTGTACTCGACGCGCGGCGGCACGGTGGGGTGCACGGTCCGGTCGACCAGGCCGTTGCGCTCCAGCATGCGCAGGTTCTGCGTGAGCATCTTGTGGCTGATGCCCTGGACCGCGTTCCGCACCTCGCTGAAGCGCAGGGTGCCGTCACCGAGGGACTCGATGATCAGGAGCGCCCACTTGTTGGCGATGTCCGAGAAGATCTCCCGCCCCAGGGAGTCCGCGCGTGTCAGGTCCGCCTCGTCGGCCGCCGAGCCGTTGAGCTGCTTGGTCCCCATGTGGTTCCCCAGTCACCGAAAAGTGCCTTCTTCCAGGTCGGGGCTCACTCTCCTACGGTTCCTGGGTATCCACAAGAAACCGAGTGAGGTCTTGGTTCGGTGGCAGCGGGCCCACGGGCTCGTACGACGAGGAGGTAGACGGCAATGGCCATCACCCTGGTGAACCCCGAAGGACTGGCGAAGGTCGACCTCTACCGGCAGGTGGCGGTCGCCACCGGGTCGAGGACGGTCTTCGTCGCCGGGCAGGTCGCGTGGGACGCCGACGGGGCCACGGTGGGCGAAGGCGACCTCGCCTCCCAGGTCGAGCGGTGCTACCTCAACGTCGGTACCGCACTGGCCGAGGTCGGTGCCACGTTCGACGACGTGGTGAGGCTGACCGTGTACCTCGTCGACTTCACCCCCGACAAGATGCCCCTGTTTCTGGAGGGGGTCGCCCGGGCGGCCGAGAAGCTGGGGGTGACCCCGGTGGCGCCGCTCACCGGGGTGGGCGTCGCCGCCCTGGCCGGACCCGACATCCTGGTCGAGGTCGAAGCCACGGCGGTCATCGACTGAGTGGAGGGTTCCGATCCGGCTCCGCCCCTCGGCACCCTCGGGTGCCGCCGGCCGTGGGGCCGATGGGTCGGGGCACGGCGCGCCTCGGCCCTGCGGAGGGACGCAGGTGGAGGATCGGTGGGCGGCGGCCTCGGGACGGGCCGACCGGTTCCGGCCCATCGTGTGAAGAGGTCCTGCCATGCAACCGTTCGACGGTCCGCTGTTCCCGCTCCTCGCCCACCGGGCACTGAAACACCTTCAGGACGGTGCCCACCTCGTGGCCACGGCGGCGCTGTGAACGCGTCGCCGCACGAGGGCGCGCCGGGCGGCGGCCGCTACGGCGAGGCCGTGTTCCGGCCCGAGCAGGCCGGCGAGGGCGAGCGCATCGACTTCGGCGCCCTCGCCTACGACGACATCACCATGGCTCGGCTGCGGGCCCTCGGCGTCGGACCGGGGTGGCGGTGCCTCGACGTGGGCGCCGGCACGGGGACGGTTTCGCGCCGGCTGCTCGACGAGGCGCGGGTGGAGAGTGTGCTCGCCGTGGACCGCGACGTGCGTTTCCTCGGTGAGCGGCCGGTGGCGGGGCTCGACCTGCTGGAGGCCGACGTCACCGCCCCCGACTTCGCTCCCGGCCGGTTCCGGCTCGTCCACGCGCGTTTCGTGCTGATGCACCTGCCCGAGCACGAGCGCGTCGTCGCCCGCCTCGCCGAACTCGTGGCGCCCGGCGGGGTGCTGGTGCTCAGCGACGCGGTCGACCTGACCGGCGACCGGGCGCCCGCGACGCCGTACACCCTGGCGATGCGGGCGATGTGGCAGGGGCTGCGGGACACCATCGGCACCGACGTCTCCTGGGTGCCGTCGTACCCTCAACTGCTGCGTGGGGCGGGGCTCGTGCCCGTCGCCGCCGAGATCCATGTCCCGCCGCTCGTGCCCGGCAGCCCCCTCAGCCGCTTCTGGGCGGACACGTGGGAGCGGAGCAGGGCGGCGATGCGCGGGACCGGTCTGGTCGACGACGCGGGCGTCGACGCGGCGATCCGGTACCTGGACTCCGACGCATGCGCCTCCCTGTCGGCCGGCATGCTCACCGCCTGGGGGTGGCGGCCCGGGGAGAGCGCGTGATGCCCGGCCCGCCCCCGTGCCTCTGATCCCGTGCCCCTGATCCCCTACCTCTGATCCCGTACGAGGGTTACGGCGGCCGAATTCTCTTTTTTCGGTGCTTGTGCCCCACGGTCCTCACCGTCACCTGTGCCTCAAGTCGCCCCCTTTCGCGGGGAACCGGCCGTGGCCAGAATCTGTCCATGTGAGCGGGACAGCCGGAGACGGCGTCAAGGGGGGCGGGGATGGGCGCATGGGTGGTTCCGGGGTACACCGAGACCCGGGAGCTGGGTGCGGGCGGCAGCGGCCGCGTGGTGCTCGCCACGCACGACGCGACGGGCATGCCCGTCGCCGTGAAGTACCTGAGTGAGCGGTTCCGCTCGGACGAGGCGTTCGTTCGGGGGTTCAGGGCCGAGGCCCGGCTGCTCGGCGCCCTGGAGAGTCCCCATGTCGTGACGTTCTACGAGTACGTCGAGGCTCCACGGGGTGCGGCCCTCGTGATGGAGCTGGTCGACGGCGTCGCGTTGCGCGCGCTCCTCGCCCGGGAGGGCTCGACCGGTCCCGAGGCGGCCCTCGTGGTGCTCAAGGGCTCGCTCCTGGGCCTCGCCGCCGCGCACCGGGCGGGCGTCGTGCACCGCGACTACAAGCCGGAGAACGTGCTGGTCGCCGCCGACGGGGCGTCCAAGCTCGTCGACTTCGGCATCGCGGTCGGCCGGGGCACCACACCGGGAGTCGCCGGCACACCCGCCTACATGGCGCCCGAGCAGTGGAACGGCGCCCCGGCCTCGCCGGCGGCCGACGTCTACGCGGCGACCGCGACCTTCTTCGAGTGTCTGACCGGGCGCAAGCCCTTCTCCGGCGACAACTTCGCGGAACTCGCCCTGCAGCACCTGGACACGCCCGTTCCCGACGGGCAGGCGCCCGAGCCGCTGCGCCCGCTGATCCGGCGGGGGCTCGCGAAGTCCCCGGACGAGCGGCCGGAGAACGCGGCCGCGTTCGTGACCGAGCTGGAGTCGGTCGCCCTGGCCACCTACGGACCGGAGTGGGAGGAACGGGGCCGGGGCCGCCTGGCGGCGCTGGCCGCGCTCCTGCCGCTGTTCTTCCCGTCCTCGGGCGGCATCCCGGAGGGCACGACCGCGCTCGCCACCACCACTTTGCCCGCCCCGCCGCCCCGCTCCCGGTGGCGGCTCCCGCGCGGGCTGCCGGCGGGTGCGGCAGGGCTCGTCCTGGCGCTCCTGCTCGCCCTCGCCGCGCGCGCCGGGGGCGAGGAGCCGCACGGCGACAAGGCCGCCCAGGCCTTCGCGACGACGAGCACCGGGGCGAGCACGCCTCCGCCGGAGACCGCCACGCCACCGACGCCCACCCCCGATCCGACGGCGACGACACCGGGGCCTTCCTCGTCGCCGAGCCCGGGGGTGAGCGTCACCCCGGACGAGTCGCCCACGGGCGCGGCGACGACGACGCCGACCGTGACCACTCCCCCGACCACGCCTCCCGGTTCGGCGCCACCGACCACGTCCACACCTCCCACCGGCACCCCTCCGACGACCCCGACGAGCACGCCACCGACCACGGCTCCCCCGACGCCGCCCGTCTCCGTGTCGGCGGTCTCCGTCACGAGTCTGCGCCAGACCGGGCCGACGGCCGCCTCGGCCGCCGTCGAGGTCACGACGGACGGGACGGGACCGGTGACGATCCATATCGAGTGGTTCACCGGGGACGAGAAGGGATCGCCGGGCGCCCCCGACGGCTCCGAGACCTACCGGCGCGAGGGAGCCACCCGGTACACCCTCATGCTCGCCCACGACGTCCGGGGCGCCGGATGCTACTGGGCTCTGCGCGCGACCACGACCCCCGCCGCCACCAACGGCGGCTCCCTGCAGCAGGTCTTCATCCGGCGGTGCGCGATCTCATGAACGACGACGACTACAGCGCCACCCAACTCGGCAGCCACTGGTTCGAACGTCCGGCACCGGAGGACGCGTCGGAGGAGACGGTGCGACGCGCACCGGACGCGACGCGCCCGGAAGTGCCCGTCGCCGCGTCTCTCGCCGCGCCCGACCGTGTCGAAGGCGAGGTCCTCCGGTTCGGACCGGGCGTGACCGCGGCCGCCGCACGGCGTGCCGAGAACACGCCGACGGCGGTCCAGATCTGGCACGGGACCCTGCCCGGCGTCCCCGCGCCGAGTCCGCGCGTCCGTTCCCGGTGGCCGCGGCGCTACGCGCTCGCGTGCGTCGTACTGGCCGCCGTCCTGGTCTTCCTGGCCTGGCGGCAGTACGGGCCCGGCGTCGCGGTGCGGGACGTCACCGTCGGCACCTCGGGGCAGCGCCTCGGCTGTGACGGCACCGCGGACGTCGTGGCCGTCGTCCGCACGGACGGACGGCCGGGCACCGTCACGTACCGCTGGGAACGCAGCGACGGGACCCGTTCCACGGTCCTGCACGAGAAACTGGCCCGTGGTCAGGAGGAGGCCACGCTCCATCTGCTGTGGACCTTCCACGGGCCCGGGACGCACCGGGCCGTGGCACGCCTGGTGATCATGTCACCCACGGTCCACACGTCGGCGGCGGCGTTCACGTACCACTGCGGGTGAAGGACCTCGCGCTCCCGGTGTGTCTCTGTTGCGGCCGGAAGGAACACCGGGTAGCGATGGACCGTGCGGTGCGGGACCCGATTCCGGGCCGGCCGTCGCCTCCGTCCGCTCCGATCCCGCCCAGCCGCCGCGATCCCGGCTGTCCGCTCCGATCCCGGCTTCCGCACGGGCGGTGCCCCCGTTTCACCGCACACTCACGGCGGGCCGCGCACCGGGCGCCCGGTCGAGGGGAAGGAAGACACCGATGGCCGAGCCAAGTCCTCCGTCCGGTCCGGCCGCCGGCGGAACGCAGCCCGAGGAGGCGGACCGTCTGCGGGACATCCTGCTGACCCCCGGCTATCTCAAGGCGCTCGTCCTCTGCGCCCTCATCGGTGTCCCGGTCTCCCTCGCCGCGTTCTGGTTCCTGGTCGGCCTGCACGAACTCGAACACCTCCTGTGGGCGGACCTCCCCCACCACATGGGCCGGGACGCGCCCGCGTGGTGGTGGCCGCTGCCCCTTCTCCTCGTCGCGGGCCTCGGCGTCGGACAGATCGCCGCCCGGCTGCCCGGCGCGGGCGGCCACATCCCCGCCCTGGGCCTGCACGCGGGAGGCGCCTCGTCCACCGCGCTCCCCGGCGTGCTCCTCGCCGCGGTGGCGAGCCTGCCGTTCGGAGCCGTACTCGGTCCGGAGGCACCGCTGATCGCCCTGGGCGGTGGCCTGGCCCTCCTCTTCCGCGACCTCGCTCGCGCGCCCTCGACCCCGCAGAGCACGGCGCTGCTGGGCGCGGCCGGAGCCGCCGCCGCGATCGCCGCGATCTTCGGCAACCCGCTGATCGCCGCCGTCCTCCTCATGGAGATCGCGGGGGTGGGAGGCCCACGGCTGTTCGCGGTGATGCTGCCCGCCCTGCTGTCCAGTGGAGTCGGATCCCTGGTGTTCACGGGATTCGGGAACTGGACCGGTCTGGAGACGGGCAGTCTGAACCTCGACCTGCCGACGCCGACGCCGCGTCTGGACGCCGGAGACGTGCTGTGGTCCCTCCCGATGGCCGTGGCCATCGCCGTCGTGATGCGCCTGGTGCTGGGCGGGGGACGGCTCGTGGCGGCGTACGTCCGGAGCGGCGTGCGGTTCCGGACGGTCGTCTGCGCGCTGGGAGCCGCGGCCTGTGCCGCGCTCTACTCGCTGATCACCGGCCGCTCGCCCGTCGACGTCGCCTCGTCCGGGCAGGCCACACTGAGCACGCTGGCCTCCGACGCGCACACCTGGGGCGTCGGCGCGCTGGTGGCCGTCCTGCTCCTCAAGGGCGCCGCGTACACCCTGTGTCTGGGCAGCCTGCGCGGCGGTCCCGTCTTCCCCGCCCTCTTCCTGGGAGCCGCCACCGGTGTGCTGCTCGCTCCGCTGCCGGGACTCGGGCTGGTACCGGCCATGGCTGCCGGGATGGCCGCGGCGGCAGCGGCCACCCTGCGGCTCCCCGTGAGCAGCGTCGTGCTCGTGGCCCTGCTGCTCGGCAGCGCCGACGTGACGCCCGTGGTGATCCTGGCGGCCGTGGTCGCGTTCGTGACCACCGAACTGCTCCCCCCCGACCTGCGGCGGTTCGCCTCCTCACGCGCCCGTCGCTCCTCCGCCGGCACGACCGCGGGAGGTTCCTCACGTCCCTGACGCGGATTGAGGGATCACGCTGCCGTGCGCGGGAGATCGGTCCGGCGGTCGCGGAGGCCGGTGGTTCTGCCGATGCCCGCGTGTCGTGCTGACCGGACAGTGTGCCGGGCCAGTTCACGGCGCGGCCGCCGACCGGTTTCCCCGGAGGGCGGCCGCCCCACGACACGAGAGGACGACTCCGTCGTGAGACGACACCTTGCCGCGGCCTCCGCCGCGACCGCCACCGCAGCCTGCCTCGCCCTGCTCCTCGCCCCCGGTGTCCAAGCCGCCGCCTCCGCGGGCAACCCGTACGAGCGTGGTCCCGCGCCGACCCAGACCGGTGTGGAGGCCCTTCGCGGCTCCTACGCGGTCGCCGAGACCTCCGTCTCCTCCCTCGCCGTCACCGGATTCGGCGGCGGCACCATCTACTACCCCACCTCCACCGCCGACGGCACCTTCGGCGCGGTCGTGATCTCGCCCGGGTTCACCGCCACGCAGTCCTCGATCGCCTGGCTGGGACCGCGGCTCGCCTCGCAGGGCTTCGTGGTGTTCACCATCGACACCCTCACCACGCTCGACCAGCCCGACAGCCGCGGCCGGCAGCTCCTCGCGGCGCTCGACCACCTGACCCAGCGCAGCACCGTGCGGGGGCGCGTCGACGCCTCCCGGCTCGGTGTCATGGGGCACTCCATGGGCGGCGGCGGAACCCTCGAAGCCGCCAAGAGCCGGCCCTCCCTCAAGGCCGCCGTCCCCCTCACGGCCTGGAACACGGACAAGACCTGGCCCGAGATCACCACGCCCACGCTCGTCATCGGCGCCGACGGCGACACGATCGCCCCCGTCGCCACGCACTCCGAGCCGTTCTACGAGAGTCTTCCCGGCTCGCTCGACAAGGGGTACCTGGAGCTCAACGGCGCCACCCACTTCACCCCGAACGCCTCGAACACGACGATCGCGAAGTACAGCCTCTCGTGGCTGAAGCGCTTCATCGACGACGACACCCGCTACGAGCAGTTCCTCTGCCCGCTTCCTCGGCCCAGTCTGACGATCGAGGAGTACCGGGGCAGCTGCCCGCTCGGTTCCTGACGCCCTGTGCACGGTCACAGAGCGCGGTTCCCGGGTCTGGGCCACCGTCCAGACCCGGGAACCTTCCGCCGTCCCGTACGGGTCGGTAGCGTGGCGGGCGTGAGCGGAGCGACGCGTGCCGCGACCCCGAGTCGGCGGCTGTACGACCGGGCGGCCGAACTCTCCGCGGTGGCCCGCCTGTCGGCCCGGGTCGACGCGGGGGCCGGTGGTGTCCTCTTCGTCACCGGGGACACCGGCGAGGGACGCACCTCGCTCCTGGCCCGGGCGGCCGACGACTTCCTCCGTACGCCGTCCGGGCACGGGGGCAGGATCGGTGAGGGGGCCGGGGACGGGGCTGCAGCGAGGGTCGGGGACGGGGCTACGGCCGGGGTCGCCGATGGGGCCGGGTCTCGTGTCGGATGTCGCGTCGCCGCGCCTTCGCACCGCGGCCCGTGGAGCGGCGCCCGCGCCCTGCTCGCCGCCCTCGCACCCACCCCGACGGCCGCTCGACGGGCGCTGCGGTCGGCGCGGGGCGCGCACGGCCTCGGCGCTGCGGTGGCCGAACTGCTCGCCGGTCGTCGGGCGCTGATCTGCCTGGACGACCTGCATCTGTGGGACGCGCATTCACGTGCCGCGCTCGCCGCCGCATGGCAGGAACCCGCCGGCCGTCGTGAGCCCGGGCGTCCACCCGCCGACCGCCCCGGGTCCGGCGGACCGGGGCTCCGCAGGTCCGGCGGACCGGCGTTCGGCCGACCCGCCGGATCGGCGCACCCGGGGTCCGGCGGATCGACCCGCCCCGGCTGGCTCGTCTCCGCCGCCCGTCACCACCGGCTTCCCGACGTGCCGGGGGCGGAGAGCGTGCGTCTGGGACGGCTGACCCGGGACGGCGCGCGGGCCTTCCTCGACGACCTGTGCACGGCGGCCCCGTCACCACGCGTCGCGGGCCGGCTGTTCGACGAGACGGCAGGGCACCCCGGACTCCTCGCCGCCGTGGCGCGCCGCCTCACGGCGGCCGAAGTCGCCGGTGGTGTTCCCCTGCCGCGGCCGGTCGTCGACGGCACCGTCCTGGCCGAGGTGTACGGAGGGCTGCTGGACCGGCTGCCCGCCGACTCCCGCCGGCTGCTCGCCCTGGTGGCGCTGACGGACCGGGCCGGAGACGGGGCCGGGTGCCCGGCGTACGAGGTCGGCGTCGAAGCCGTGCGCTCCGGAGCGCGGGCGACCCGTACCCCCGTGGAGGCCCTGGACGGTCTCCTCGCGGACGGGCTGCTGTGGCGCAGGGGCGATGTGCTGCGGTTCGAGGACCCGTTCCTCGCGCGGGCCGCTCGCGCCTCGGCCCCGGTGGCGTGGCTCCGCCGTGTCCAGGAGGCCGCCGGGACCGGTCCGTCGGCCACCGCCGCGGGCACGCGCGCGGCGCTCGCGCGGAGCGAGGACCACCGTGCCGACCGGCTCGGTCCCTCCCCCGCGGGACGCGCCCTCGCGCCGGTGGTCCGGGGCCGCTCCCAACTCGTGCGCGGCCTGGCCGCCCTGGCCGGTGGACCGGTGATGGACGCGTACGAGGCGCTGCTGCAGGCGGCTGAGCTGTTGCGGGAGCGGGCTCCCGTCGAGGCGTCCGACGCCCGGTTCCTCGCGATGGAGGCCGCCTGGGCCGGGGGCGATGCCGCCGCCTGCCTGGCGGCCCTCGACGGCGGCGGGGACGTCCGGGGGACGGAACGGGACTTCGCCGACGGTCTGAGCGCCGCCCTGAGCGTACGGCTCGACCGTGCCCGCCCACCGCTGGCGCGGGTGGTCGCGCGGGACGGCGCCGAGGACGATCCGAGGCTGCTGCTGCGGGCGGGCTCGGCCGCGCTCGTCCTCGGCGACACGGTCGCGGCGGCCCGGGTCCACGCGCGTGCGCTCGCCCGGGCCCGCGCGGAGCGCCGTACGTCCCTGCTGCCCCGTGTCCTCGAACACCTCGCGTACGCCGAACTCCGGGCCGGCCGGTACAGCCGGGCCGCGCGCACCGCCGGGGAGGGGCTGCGGGCGGCGGAGGTGACCGGGCAGCGCAACGTCGCCGCGCACCAGCACGCCGTGCTCGCCCTGGTGGGCTCGGTGGTCGGCGACGAGCGGGCGGTGGTCGAGCACGCCGGGCGGGCTCTGGAGACGGCCCGCCCCCACGGACTTCTCCAGGCGGCGACGCTCGCCGAATGGGCTCTCGCGCGGGGTGAGCTGGGCCGTGGCCTGGCCCCGCAGGCGGCGGCGCGGCTCGTTCCGCTCGTCAGGACCGGCCCCCGGGGCGGTCACTTCGCGCTGCGGATGCTGGTCGTGCCGTGCTTCGTCGAGGCGGCCGTGGCGGCCGACCGGAGGGTCGAGGCCCGTGCGGCGGCCGAGGAGTATGCCGTCTGGGCCGTCCAGGGCATCGACAGCGCGGCGCCGGCGCAGCTGGCCCGTTGCCGGGCGTTGCTCGCTCAGGGCGAGGAACCGGGGTACTGGTTCGGTGAGGCCGTCCGCCGGCACGACGACTGCGCCAACGACTTCGAACGCGCCCGCACGCTCCTCGCGTACGGCACGTGGCTGAGGCGCCGCAGGCGCCCCGGTGACGCGCGCGGGCCGCTCCGCGACGCGCTCGTCACCTTCGAGCGGGCGGCCGCGGAGGGCTGGGCCGAGCATGCCCGGTCGGAGCTGCGCGCCACCGGCGGTACCAGCGGTGGCGCCGTACCCCGCGTGGCGTGGGGACGGCTGACCCCGCAACAGCAGCGGATCGCGCGGCTCGTCGCACAGGGCGCCACCAACCGGGAGATCGCCGACCGACTGCGCCTGAGCCCCCGGACGGTCGACCACCACCTGAGGAGCGTCTTCGCCCGGCTGGGCATCCGCTCCCGCGTCGAACTCCCCGGCGTGGTCGGACGGTGGGACGCCGAAGGACCGCCTGTGGTGAGTGGTCAAAGAGACTCCGAAGGCCGGGCTGCCGCCCGTGGAGAGGCGGACGGCGACGGTCCGGCGCGGGCCGGCGGAGGGTGGGAGTCCCTCCGGTAGCCACAGGCCGACGGGCTTCCCCTCAGCAGCCCCGCGGCACGCCGGTTCACGGGTCACCGACCCCATCCGAGGAGAAACGGACAATTCGTCGGGCGGTCGTCGGCGCGTCGGCGCGCGCTCGCGGTCGACACCGCGAACCATCGCGATTCGACGGCACGGGGGCGGGAAGGCGCCTCCAGCAGGCCGCCACCGACCGGAGAAGGAGTACGGATGCCGCGCCCCTCCGACTGGTTCGTCCACCCGCGCCGATGGCAGTGGTGGCAGCGGTTCCGGCGGGATCCCTTCGCGGTGCAGACCGTGCGCTCCACCGCGGCGGCGACGCTGTCCTATGTCGTCGCCCTCCAGCTCAGCGCCGAGGCCGCACCGCTGACGGCACCTCTGACCGCCCTGCTCGTCGTGCAGGTGACGCTGTACTCGACGCTCAAGACGAGCCTGCGACGGGTGACCTCCGTCGTCGTCGGCGTCCTCATCGCCATCGCGTTCAGCGCGCTCGTCGGGCTGACGTGGTGGAGTCTCGCCCTGGTCATCCTGGCGTCCCTGGTCGTGGGCCGGTTCGTCCGGGTCGAGGAGTTCATCCCCGAGGTGGCCATCAGCGCGATGCTCGTCCTCGGGGTCACCCAGGTCGCGAACACCGCGTGGGACCGCGTGCTCGAAACCCTGATCGGCGCGGTCGTGGGTCTGGTGTTCAACGTGGTGCTGGTGCCCCCGGTCTGGGTGGACACGGCGGGCGACTCGATCGTGGACCTGGCCCGGCGGATGCGCCGGCTGCTCGTCGACATCGGTGACGAGCTCGCCGATCAGGACAGGCACCCCGAGCCCGCTCCCCTGTCCGGGACCGGCGCCGCGCCCCCGCCCGTGGAGCGGGCCGCGGCGCGTCTCCACGAGGCCCGGCTCCTCGACAACGACGTCGCCGACGTCGACGCCGCCCTGCGCCAGGCGGAGGACAGTCTCCGTATGAACCCGCGTGTCAAGGAGGGCTTGCTCCACCGCATCGTGCTCCGCACCGGGCTCGACACCCTGGAGATCTGCGCGGTCGTGCTGCGCGTCCTCACCCGTACGCTGACGGACCTGGCCAGGGATCGGAACGGCGCCGCGCTCTTCCGTGAGGAGACCGCCGGCGCGCTCCAGGAGACGGTTCGGCACCTCGCGGACGTGCTGGTCAGCTTCGCCGTCCTCGTCACCTCGCACACGAGTACCGGCTCGGAGAGGGCGGAGGGTCATCTCGCCGACGAGCTGCGCGCGGCCCGTTCGGCCCGTGACCGCGCCGCCGGGCTGCTGCGGAGCGACGCGGAGGCCCACCCCGACCACTGGCAGCTGTACGGGGCTCTGCTCGCCGAGATCGACCGGGTCCTCGACGAACTCGACCCGGACCATCGGGGGCGCCGTCTCATGGAGGAGCTGGACCGCCACACGCGGGCCCGGGAGGAACGCCGCCGCCGCGTCACCGCCCTCGCGACGCGGGCGCGGCGCGTGTCGTGAGGGAGGTGTGCGGGCGGCGACGCGCCACGGGGGGCCAACCCGATGGTTCGGGCGCCATTGGGCCGACAAATGTCGCTCGTCCCGGCCTGGTTGACGCGCGTCGACCGGGCGGTCAATCTCGGGGGGACTCTCGTCCGGAGGTCATTCCGGATTCGTGACGCCATGGAGGTTCGATGTCCCGACGCACCCCCCGTTCGCTGCCCTTGCGCCTTCTTCTATCGATTGTCATGATCGCGACAGCCTCGCTGACCGGAGTGGTGGCCACCGCCGGCACCGCCCAGGCCGACGGCTGCTACACCTGGTCGCGCACCCTCTCCCAGGGCGCCTCCGGCGCCGACGTCACGGAGCTGCAGATCCGGGTGGCCGGCTACCCCGGCTCCGGCGGGGTGCTCGCCATCGACGGCGCCTACGGGCCCGGGACAGTGGCCGCCGTCCAACGGTTCCAGGCCGCCTACGGGCTGGCCGCCGACGGCGTCGCGGGCCCCGCGACGTTCAACAAGATCTACGCGCTCCAGGACGACGACTGCACCCCCGTCCACTTCTCCTACGCCGAGCTGAACAACTGCAACACCACGTGGGCGGGCGGCGCGGTGAGCGCGGCCACGGCGAAGTCCAACGCCCTGCGGACCATGTGGAAGCTGGAGGCCCTGCGGCACGCCCTCGGGGACCAGAGCATCCGCGTCACCAGCGGCTTCCGCAGCCACGCCTGCAACGACGCCGTCGGCGGTGCCTCGTCGAGCCGTCATCTGTACGGCGACGCGGCCGACCTCGGCTCCGGGCCCCACTCGCTGTGCAGGCTCGCCCAGCAGGCCCGCAACCACGGCTTCAACGGGATCCTCGGCCCGGGATACCCCGGACACGGTGACCACACCCACCTCGACCACCGGGGCAGCCGCTTCTGGTCGGCTTCCAGCTGCGGCATCTGACACCGGGTCGGCCCGCCCCTTCCTCACGGGGCGGGCCGCTCTCCCGGCTGACGGGCAGGACGTTCCGCCCGGGCCTTTCAGACGGTCCGCGGACGCGTTGCCAGGGCCTCGCCCACAGCTCGCATGCGCGTTTCCGGGGCCTCGTCCACACCCCGCATGCGCGATTCCGAGGTCTTGTCCACAGCCCGCATGCGCGATCCCAAGGCCTTGTCCACAGCCCGTACACGCGTTGTCAGTGGCCCTGGATAGTCTCCCCGCATATCGCAGCTCATCGCAGCTCAGGGACAGGGGTCCCTTGGTTCGAGCTGCGCTGGTTCCGACAGGACAGGCGGAGGGGCACGGCTGATGACGTGGCTGGCAGCGAGTGAGGGATACGAGATCTCCCTCGACGACGGGCGGGTGGTCGCACGGCGCACCGGGGGGCGGCAGTTGAAGACGCTGCCGAAGGCACTGCGCGACCATCCCGAGGCCGACCGGCTCCGGCGGCTCGCGGAGTGGCTGGACCGGCACGCGGCCTCGTGCGTGGCGCAGGTGGACACCTGGATGGTGTCCTCGCTCCCCGTGCCCACCACGCTGATCGCGCGGGTGTGGCCGGACGAGGCGTGGCGGTCCGCGCTGCGCGACATGGCGGTGGTGGGCGACGACCCGGACGAGGTCGGCTTCCTGCGGGACGCCACCGCCGACGGTGAGCTGAAGGTGGTCGACCTCGACGGCGAGACCGTACGGCTCTCCCCGCGCACCGTGACGCTCCCGCACCCCGTGCTGCTTCCGGATCTGGACGACGTGCGGGACTTCGCGGCCGAACTCGGCATCACGCAGCGGGTGGAGCAGATCCACCGCGCCACCTGGGCCAAGCCGTCCGCCGTCCAACCGGAGACGGCGGCGGAGGTGCGGGACTACGCGGGCGGGAAGTTCGCCTCGCGCTTCGGCCTCGCGGCGCGGGCGACCGGGCTCGGCTACCGGGTGTCCGGCGGCTACGCGACGTGCAAGGTCCGCGACGGGGGCCGCGGCACGGAGGCCTCCGTGTGGATCGGCGAACCGTACTGGGAGGGCGAGTCGGAGACCGGCGCGCTCTCCTGGCACGACGAGGACGGCCGCGCCGTCCGGCTGAACGAGGTCGGGCCGGTGGCCTGGTCGGAGGGAATGCGCATGGCCGCGGCGCTGTACGCCGGCCGCACGATCGAAGAGGGTGGGGACGCGTGACCAGCACGACCGCTTCCGGCAACACGGAGCTGCTCAGGGCCGGAGCGGTGCTCCCGGCCGACGCCGAGGGAGCGGGCTCCTCCGCCGTCGAACTGACCGCGCGGGCCTACCGCCACCAGGTCCTCGGGGAGGACCGGGTCGTCGTCCGGCTCGCCGCGGCCGAACTCGGCCCGGCCGAGGACCTCGCCGCGGGCTTCCTCGGGCTCGAACTCCACGGGGAACCGGCCGTGGTCGGCCTCGGACAGCGGCAGGAACTGGGCTTCCCGGAGTGGGTGCTCGTGCACCACCCGGAGGACGGGCACCACGCACTGGCGGTCGTGCCGGAGCTGGACCGGCTGGCCCGACAGGCGAAGACCAAGCCCAAGGCCGCCCTGGACGCCTGCCAGGAGCTGGCCGGGCGGCTCGCCTCGGCCGTCCCGCACTTCCTGCCCGTCTTCTACGAGCAGGCCGCCCGGGTCTTCCTCGGGGTCGAGAACACCACGTACGCGGGCCAGCTGTTTGGCCGGGCCCGTACCAGCGAGGCCCAGCACGGGCTCGCGGTCGACGAGGACCGGCTCGACGCCGTCTTCCTCGAGTTCGCCCTGGCCGGCGCCCTGCCGGTCAAGGTCCTCACCGGCTACGGCAAGGAACTCGCCGCGCGGCTCGCCCCCGTCGAGGCGTACGAGCGATTCCGGCGGCTGTGCGTGCGCCGGACCGCCGGTGGCCTCGCCCCGTCCGCCCAGGCCGCGGTGGAGCTGCGGCGCCTGGCCCGTGCGGCGGAGTTGTCCGGCAACGAGGCGGAGCAGGAGTACCTCGCCGAACTCCTGCCGCTGCCGGCCACGCTGCGCGCGGCGAGCGGCTGGTGGAAGTCGCACCGGACGGCGCTCGTCGCGCTGGCCCGCCGGACCCCGGCCGTACGCGGCACGCTCCTGTCGATGACCCCGCCCGGGGACGACGGTGAACTGAGCGAGCTGTGGCTCGGGATCCTGGCGGATTCCGGGGCGGACACCGGACTGACCGACGCGCAGGCGCCCGCGGAGGAGCGGTGCGAGGACGGCGCGGCGGGGTGGCTGGAGCGCTTCCACGCCGCCCGGCACCGTGGTTGGGGCACCCGCCCCACGCCGCCGGCCCTGCTGGACCTGGTGAACCGCGCGGCCGGGAGGCTGCGCGCCGAACTGGCGGCGCGGCCCGAGGGCGAGGGCGCGCTGCGCGTCGGCGTCGAGGACGTCGACCTGCTGGACCTGCTGCTCGCGCTGGAGATCCCGGTCGCCGATCCCGAGCCGACCGGCCGCAACCGGCGCCACGACGCCCTGAACCTGTCGGACTGGGCGCGCGGGGAGCAGCCGCGGGACCTGGCGGCTCTCGCCGCCGACCCGCGCTTCCGCCCCGCCTTCCGCAACGGTGCGAACGGCTACGGCAGCGCGTCGGCCGGAGCGGACGTGATGCGGAGGCTCGCGGGTTCGACCGGCGGTCGTCCGATGCTCGCCGAGTGGATGCGGGAGGTCGCCCGCGATTCGGTGGCGGCCGGGCTGCCCGGACTCCCCAGCGCGCTGGCGCGACTGTCGTGGCTGCCCGGCGAGGCCCTGGCGCTCGCCCCGGAGGAGGTCGCGGCCGCGGCCGGTGCCGACCTCGGCGCGACCCTGGCGCGCACCCTGCGCGGCGGTCTCTGGGAGGAGCTGCGCTGGCCCGCGTGGGAGGAGGCCCTTGCGGAGCTGGCTCCGGGGCGCGACGACGTCGACGGTCTGACCGTCGTCGAGGCCTGGCCGTACCTGATCGTGGCCAGCGCCGTCCAGGTGCGGGTCATCGACGCCGACTCCACCGTGCTCACGCACGATCTGCGTGTGCCCTCGGCGCACTCCTACCGGTACGGCTTCCACTACGTGGACGGCGCCCTGCTGGTGTTCTGGAGCACCTACGGCAGCGGTAGCCAGACACAGGGGTACTGGCACACCGCGCCCGACAAGGTGCTCACCCTGGAGGGCTCCGCCGACTACTGGTCGATGCGTACGGAGAACCCGAGCCTGCCGCTGCCCGGCGGCGGCCGCACCACCGGCGGAGGCGTCCTGCACGCCGGCGACACGAAGCTGCCGCTGGAACGCCCGCTGCTCTCCGACGGCACCTCGTACTGGGTGTGGGAGTCGGGCGAGCGGCACGGCGAGGGCGGCTGGGCCGAGTACGACCCCGCCGAGGGCGCCTACGGGCGCCGTTCCCAGCCCGGGTTCCTCGCGGACGCGCTGCGCCCGCACGCCACCGGGGCCGAACTGGTCGCCCGCTCGTCGTGGCTGCGGCCCGCACCGCGCGTGGACGGTGCGATCGCCGGCGCGCCCGAGGACGGCCTGCTCGGCTGGCGGGTCGTACGGCTGCCCGGCAACGGCTGGCACGCCGAGGACACCACCGGGCGCTCCGTCACCGTGCCCGCGGGCTCGGCCATGCCGGTCGCGGCGTTGACGTTCCCCGGCGACGACCGGCCCAGGGCGCTCAGCCACCAGTGGCGGGAGCTGTCGCTCAGCGACCCCGACGGCGTGGTCACGACGACGGCGTCGGGCGACCGGCACGAGAGGTACGGGACCGCCGCCACGACCCTGCCGCCGCTGTCCCACCTGCACACGCTGCGGGCCCGGGACCCCGAGGGGTCGGCCGTGCTGCGCGCCGCCGACGGGGAGACGATGGGGACGCTGCTCAAGGCGGCGGCCCTGGCGGAGCGTGCTGCGGACCTGCCGGAGCTGGTGAGCACCGCGCTGCCGGGGATCTCGGCGCCCGAACTCATCGCGGGAGTGGTGCGGGTGCTGAGCTTCGCCGTGGGGCAGCAGAAGTCCCTGGACGCCGTGGCCGCGCGGCTCGACCCGGCGGGCGAGCCCGCCGAGGCCCTCTCCGAGGGTCCCGCCGACAACGTGATCAGCACGGCCCTGAGCGGGATCGCGAGCTCCGGGTACTACCGGTCGGGTGCGACCGAGGACGTGGCCCACCGCTTCCTGGGCGGGCTCGCGTCGGTACGGGCGGACACCTCGGCCACGGCGCTGCCGGGCCGGGTGCACTTCGACCTGCCGTCACTGCCGTACTCGGGACTGCCCTTCACCCCACTCCTGGACCAGTCGGCCGCGATCGCCTTCCGGGCCGTCGCGCCCGGCACCACCGACGAGCACCGGACGGCGCTGCTCGGGCTGCTCGGCCGGGTGGACGCGCTGGGCCTGGCCTCGGCGGCCGGCTCGGCCGGTCACTGGCGCCGGGTCCTCGTCCACCTCACCTCGCCCCACCTGCACACCCCGGACGGTCAGGAGCGCGGCTCCTGGCACCGCAGTGTCCTGCCGCTGGGTGGTGGAGCGGCACTCGGGATCACCGAGCACAACAGCGCCGTCGACGGCGGACGGGAGTTCGGGGCGCTGCTGTACGACCCGAGCGGCCGTTTCGAGGTGCCCGGCCCGTACACCGTGCGCGGTGACGCGCCGGTGGGTGACCGGGCGCGCGGCGCGGACTGGCTGACCGCCTTCCTGCGGGAGGCGGCGATCCGTACGACGGCCCCCTTCTTCCCCGAGACGGCCGAGGAGTTCAGCCGTCTCACCGGGGTCTCGGGAGCGCTCGCCCGGCTCGTCGTCGTGGGCATCCCCGACGTGGACAGCTGGGAGAGCAACTTCCTGCCGGCGGAGCTGCGCAAGACCCTCGGTCTGAAGGTGGCCGAGGCGCGTCATGCCCGCGACGAACTGCGGACCCTCGACGTCGAGGTGCGGCGGGCCGTGGTGGCGGCGCTCCTGCCCGCCGATCCCGCGCGGTTGTGGAGCGAGGGACCGGACGTGGCGGCGGCGGCCGCCGTGTGGATCGCGCGGGTGGGACGGCGGACGCAGGTGCCCGACTGGCTGGCGGCGGAGGCCGCGCGCGCGGCGCGCAGCGGATGGCCCGTGCACCAGGCGCTCCCGGCGCTCCTCGACCCGTCGTCGTCGCCGGAGCTGAGCGTCGACGTGGAGTGGCGCATCGAGGGTGACCGGCCGACGACCGTGGCGCCGGCGGACGCGCCGTTCACCACGTCGGTCCTCACGGGTGCGATGAGCCTGTCGGCCTGGCTCGCGCACCGGCTGCCCGCGGGTGACCCCGTACGGGCGACGCTGCCCAGTGCGCTCACGGCCGTGCGGCAGCGTCTGGCCTCGCCCGAGCTGCTGCTGTCCGTGGGGCACTTCACGAGCCTCTCGGACTTCCGCAAGGTGGCGGGCGCCCCGACGGAGACGGCACCGGACCACGAGCGGTACGGCGCGGTGCTCATGGCCACCCACGACGGCCAGCCCCAGCCCGCGCTGAGGCCCGCTCTGCTGGACTCCACGGGGTCCGACCCGTACCTGGTGGCGCTGCGCGGGCAGGAGCAGCATCCGACGCCGACCGAGACCGCTCTGCGGCGCGCGCACGATCCGGTCTTCGCGCGTCTCCTCGCCGATCCGGGCGCGCCCGCGGCCGGCGAGACGGACCCGGAGGGCACCTGGTGGCCTCAGGATCCGTCCCGGTCGGTCCCCGCCCTGGTGGCGGAGGTCTCCGGGGCCCACGGGCTGGGCGCGGACGCGGCGGCGGTGTACCTGATGCTGCTGGCCATGCCCGACCCGACCGACCGCAACACCGCGCGGTGGACGGGGTGGAAGCCGGCCCGGCTGAAGGCGGCCCGCGCCGAACTGGAGGCCACCGATCTGGTGGTGTCGGCGGTACGGGCCCGGGCGGGGCGCTCGTTGTTCCTGCCGGGCGCCTGGGCCGAGCAGTCGGCGTCTGTGCTGCCGGTCGAGCAGTGGAAGCTGCCGATGTACGGGCCGGTCGCGGGCGTTCGGCCGGTCCTGGGCGCGCTGGTGCCGGTCGAACCCGCCGCGGAGCTCTTCGCGCGGGCGTGGCTGCGGATCCTCGACGGCGATGTGCCGCGGTTCGAGGAGCTGAAGGTCAAGCGCACCAGGCGCCGCCGCTGACCGGCCGTCACGGTCGGCCGTCGACCCGAGTCCGGCGCGGCGCGCTCCGCCGTGGGCGCGCCGCGCCGGGCCCCACGCCCGCACCTCCTTACACCCGCACATCCGCCCGTCCCGTACGTCGAAGTCCGTACCTGCACCGCCCGGAGGAATCCCCCGCATGACCGTCACCGAACAGGCCGCACCCGCCCGGCAGGTCCAGCCGGCCGAGGAGCGCCACGCCGCCGAACTCGCCTTCCTCGCCGCCCAGGACCCCGGCCCGCGCCCGCCCGGCTGGGCCCTGACGCCGCGCGCGGTCGTCACCTTCGTCTGCGGCAGCGACGGCGTGGAGCTCGCCCTGCCCAAGCGCCGCGCCGGGCTGCCGTCGAAGCTGGAGATCGCCCCGAAGTTCGTCGGTGAGCGCGCTCTGGTGGAACGGTGCGTGGTCACCCTCGCCGGAGAGCGCGGACTGCTGCTCACCGGGGAGCCCGGTACCGCCAAGTCGATGCTGTCGGAGCTGCTCGCGGCCGCCGTCAGCGGGACCAGCGCACTGACCGTGCAGGGCACGGCCGGTACCACGGAGGACGCGTTCCGTTACGGCTGGAACTACGCCCTGCTGCTCGCGCAGGGCCCGACCCCGCAGGCCCTGGTCGACTCCCCCGTCCTCTCCGCCATGCGCACCGGTCGGGTGGTGCGGGTGGAGGAGATCACCCGCTGTCTGCCCGAGGTGCAGGACGCCCTGGTGTCCATCCTGTCCGACCGGCGCGTCACCGTGCCCGAGCTGACCGCGACCGAGGACGCGGTGGTCGGCGCGGCGCCCGGCTTCACCGTGATCGCCACCGCGAACCTGCGCGACCGGGGAGTCTCCGAGATGTCGGCCGCGCTGAAGCGGCGGTTCAACTTCGAGACGGTGGGTCCCATCGCGGACGCCGACGCCGAGGCCGTCCTGATTCGCCGTCAGGCCGTCGCGGCGGTGCAGCGGGCGGGCGCGGCCTTCGGGGTCGACGACGCCGTCCTCGACGCCCTCGTCACGGTCTTCCGGGACCTGCGCTCCGGGCGCTCGACCGAGGGCTGGGACGTGGAACGGCCGGGCACGGTGATGTCGACGGCCGAGGCCGTGCAGGTGGCGGCGTCGCTCGGCGTCGCCGCCGCCTACCTGCCGGGCGGGGACGTCCTGGACCTGTTGCCGGGCCATCTCCTCGGCGTCGTGCGCAAGGACGATCCGGCCGACCACGCCCGGCTGCTGGGCTACTGGGACGGCCCGGTCCGCCGCCGGGCCGAGAGCGGCTCGGCGATGTGGCGTCGGCTCTGGGACCTGCGCGGGAGCCTGCGGTGACGACCGTCGAGCCGAGCGACCCCAGGGCGGCCGTGGAGACGCTGGCCGCGTCGCGCGAACCGTACCTGCTGGGCGTACGCCACCACAGCCCGGCCCTGGCCGCCGTGGTGCCCGCCCTCCTGGAGGAGGCGGGGGCTGAGGTGGTCTGCGTGGAACTCCCCGCGGACTTCCAGCCCTGGCTGGAGCATCTGGCGGACCCGGAGACGGTCGCCCCGGTCGCGCTGGCCGGGGCCGGCGAGGGCGGGCGGCTGTCGTTCTACCCCTTCGCGGACTTCTCGCCGGAGCTCGCGGCGGTGCGGTGGGCGCGGACCCACGGGGTGGAGGTCGTGTGCTGCGACCTGCCGCTGTCCGACCCCGGCTGGTCGCTCCCCGGCACGGCCGGGGGCCGGGGCGAGGGCTCGGAGCACCCCGCCGGGGCGGAGGACCGCGACGGTCCGGCCGACCATGACGGTGGGGAAGACGGCGCCGGAACGACGGACATGGGCACCCGCCTGGCCGGTCCGCGCGCCGGGGAGGACGAGGAGGCGCGCTCCTACGCCGGGGCGCTCGCCGCCGCCGGTACCGGACGCAACGGTGAGGACATGTGGGACCGCGCCGTGGAGGTGCTGGCGCCCGGGTGCTCTCCCGAAGCGGTGCGGCGCGCGGCTCTGGGCGTGGGCTGGGCGCTGCGCGCCGACGGCTCGGTGCCCGCGACGGATCTGGCCCGCGAGGCACGGATGCGGCAGGTGGTCGCCGCCGCCTCGGCGGGAGGCCGCCGGGTCGCCGCCGTGATCGGCGCCTTCCACGCGCCCGCCCTGCTCGTGGACACCGCGACGGACGCGGGCACGGCCCCGGACCCCTTCACCGGGGTCGGGCCCGCTGGAGCGCGGGCGGCCGCGCCGGTTCCCTCCGGGAGCGGGACCGGTCCGGTTCCGGTCGCCACGTCCGGGCCCGTGCCCCCCGGGGGCGGGCCCGGCCCGGCGTCGGCCGTCGCGGACGCACCGGTGACCTCTTTCGTCCCCTACTCCTTCGACCTGCTCGACTCCCGCTCCGGCTACCCCGCCGGAATACGCGACCCGCTCTGGCAGCAGGCCGTGCTCACCGCGGCCGGCGACCCGGACCGGATCCGTGGGGCGGCCGCCACCGCGGTGACGGGGGTGTGCCGGGAGCTGCGGCGCGCGGGCCACACCGCAGGTACCGGCGAGGCCGCCGAGACCCTGCGCCTCGCCTGTGACCTGGCCGCCTTGCGCGGACTGCCGGCGCCCGGGCGCGGCGAACTCCTGGAGGCGGTCACCACCGTCCTCGGACAGGGCGAGCCCCTCGGCCGTGGCCGCGCGCTGGCGCGCGCCCTGGAGGCGGTGTTCGTCGGCACCGCGCGCGGCAGGATCAGCCCGCACGCGCCCCGCTCCGGTCTCGGCCCCTCCGTGGAGGAGGAACTCGCGCGGCTGCGGCTGCCCGGCGCGGGAGACTCCGACTCCCGCGAGGTACGCCTCGACCCGCTGCGCTCCCCCCTCGACGGTCGCCGTGAGGTGCTGCTGCACCGTCTGCTGACCATCGGCGCGTCCTACGGCGAGCCCGTCTCGGTCGCCGCCACCGGCGACGGCACCGCGCTCGGTACCAAGTGGCGCCTGCGGTGGACGCCGTCGGTGTCCGCGCGGCTCGACCTCGCCGGAGTCCGCGGGGTCACCTCGGCCCAGGCCGCCGCCGGAACCCTGGGTGAGACCGCGCGACGCGAGGCCGCCGAGGGTGGCCCCACCCCGGCCCAGATCCTGGCGGGCTTGTCGGCCGCCGTACGCTGCGACCTTCCCGAGCTGGTCGACGCGCGGCTGCGGGAGGCCGCCGCCGTGCTGCCCGACACGGCCGAGCTGTCCGAACTGCTCGCGGCGCTGGACCTCCTGGAGGGGATCCGGCGTGGCCACCACCCCGGCACCACCTCGGACGCCCGCGCCATGGCCGGGGCTCTCACGGGTGAGCTCCTGGAGGCCGCCGTGCGGTCGCTGCCGGGACTGGCCGGGAGTGACAGTGCCCCGGACGCGCGGGCGCTGGTGGCGCTCGCGGACCGGACCGCCGCCCGGCACCTGGGCCTCCGCCTCGACCGGGCGCTCGCCGACCTCGCCGCCGAGGCCTCGCCGTTGATGCAGGGCGCCGCCCTCGCCGTACGGGTGATGCTGGACCTCGATCCGGCCGTCGGGCTGGGAGAGCGGGCGGCCGACTGGATCGAGGGAGCCACCGCTCCCCCTGCCCGACGGGCCCTGACGAAGCGTCTCGCCGGGCTGCTCACGGCCGCCGGACCGCTGCTCCAGGCGTCCCCGGAGGCGCTCACCCCGTTGCTCGACCGGGTCGAGGCCCTGGGCGACCAGGACTTCCTCGACCGGCTCCCGGCGCTGCGGGGCGGATTCGACGTACTGGCCCCGGCCGACCGGGACCGGCTGCTCAGCACGGTGACCGAGCGGCTCGGTGACCGGATCGACCTCTCCCTCGACGTGCCGCCCGAGCTGCTCGCCCTCTGGACGGCGGCCGACGCGGCAGGCCTTGCGGCGCTGAAGTCGGTGGCCCTGTCCGGTCCGGACGCGTCCGTGGGGTCCCCTCCCCCACCCGGCGCGGCCACACCCGAGACAGCTGCGGCCGACGCCGGAACGGCCGCGGAAGCCGTGAGCGAGGCAGCCGCGAGCCGGGCCGACACCAAGCAGGTCGAGGCCGCGCCGGGCGGCACCGAGCCCTCGGGGGCGCTCACCGCCGGTTCGCCGGACCGGCGGCTCGGGCACGCCGACCGCTGGCGGCTCCTCCTCGGTCGGCACAAGGACCGGCTGCCCGCCGACGCACGTCGCTACGCGCTCGCCCTGGACGAGCTGTACGGCGGCGGGCGCGGCGAGGGAGCCGAGGACCTCGACGGCGGTTCCGGTCGGGGCGGACAGGACCCCTCGTTCCCCACCGCCCGGGAGTGGTCCCAGGAGTTGGAGGCCCTCTTCGGGGCCGACGTACGCGAAGAGGTCCTGGCCGAAGCGGCGGACGCCGGGCGGTCCGACGTGCTCACCCAGCTGGATCCGGCGGCCGTGCGCCCGTCGGTCGAGCTGCTGAGTTCGGTGCTGTCCCTGGCCGGAGGCATGCCCGAGGCGCAACTCGCCCGGCTCCGGCCCCTGGTGAAGCGGCTCGTCGACGAGCTCGCGCGCGAGCTGGCCACCCGCCTGCGCCCGGCGCTCTCCGGCCTGGCCACGCCTCGCCCCACCCGCCGGCCGGGCGGTCGCCTCGACCTCGCCCGTACCCTGCGCGCCAATCTCGCCCACACACGCCGCACGGAGGACGGCCGGGTCGTGGTCGTACCGGAGCGGCCGGTGTTCAGCACGCGGGCGAGCAAGGAGGCGGACTGGCGGCTGATCCTGGTGGTCGACGTCTCCGGATCGATGGAGGCCTCGGTCATCTGGTCGGCGCTGACCGCCGCGGTGCTCGGCGGCGTACCGACCCTGTCCACGCACTTCCTGGCGTTCTCCACCCAGGTGGTGGACCTGACCGACCGGGTCGAGGACCCCCTGTCCCTGCTGCTCGAGGTCCGCGTCGGCGGGGGTACGCACATCGCGGCGGGGCTGGCCCACGCCCGTTCGCTGATCACCGTGCCGAGCCGCACCCTCGTCGTGGTGGTCAGCGACTTCGAGGAGGGCGCACCGCTCGCCGGGCTGCTCGGCGAGGTGCGTGCGCTGGCATCGTCCGGCGCGCACCTGCTGGGCTGCGCGGCCCTCGACGACGCCGGCTCGCCTCGCTACTCGGTGCCGGTGGCGCGCCAACTCGTCGCCGCCGGAATGCCGGTGGCCGCCCTCAGTCCCCTCGCTCTCGCCCGCTGGGTGGGCGACCGCCTCCGTGGAGAACCCCGTTGAGCACCGAAGTCCTGCCTCCCGTCGCCCCCGAGGTCCTCGCCGAGGCCGTGGAGCAGCTCAGCGCACGGCTGCGCAAGAAGCTCGACGCCGCGATCGCGGGGTGTGCCGCGTCGGCCGTACCCGGCGCCGACGGCTCCGTCGACGTGCGCTTCGGCGAGGACGCGGTGGTCACCCTCCGCCCCGGTCCTTCGGGGGTGGTCGCCGCCGCCGGACATGCGGTCTGTACGTGTCTGCTGGCCCCGCGCTGCCTGCACCGGGCGGCGGTGCTCGGCGCGGCGCCGATCGCGGACCCGGCTTCGGATCCCGGACACCAGACGGTTCCGGACGCGGGGATGCCGCCCGGGATCGCCGGGGCTCCGGGCGGCGGTCCGGAGCCCGTCGCCGCGGCCGTCGCCGATTCACCGGCCGCGCGCGCCGAGGGTACGGAGAGTCCGGCGCCCGCGCTCACCGCCGCCCAGGTCCGGGCGGCGACCGCGCTCTGGGAGGCGGCCGCCGAGGCGCTGTCCGCAGGTGTCATGGCCGGTGGGGCGGTGGTCCAGGCCGAGTTGCTGCGCGCCGCGCACTCCGCCCGGCTGGCCGGGCTGCCCCGCGCGGAGGCGGCCGCGCTACGTGTCGTGCGGGGGCTGCGGGCCGCGCGGGAGCGCGGTCAGGGCCAGCGGCTCGGCGACCTCACGAGCGGCTTCCGCGAGCTGCTGGCCGGCGCCGCCCTGCTCGTCTCCGGAACCGCCGGATCCGGCGCGACCGGCACTTCGCGCCGTGCCTACGAGGCGGGCGGCAGCCTGCGGGTGTACGGCCTGTCCCGGGAACCCGTGCTGTCCGCCACCGGGTACGGCGGTGTGACCACACACCTGCTGGGTCCTGACGGCTCCGGATACACGGTGTCCGACGTACGTCCCGGGGGTCTGGCCCGCGCGCGCGGGGCGGGGTCCGCGTCCGTGGCGCTCGGCGGGGCGGTCCTCGACCACGCGGGGCTCGCGCGCGGGGGGCTGCGGATCGTCGGCGCGACCGTATCGGCGGACGGGCGGCTCGGGGCGGGCCGGGGCGTGAACGCGACCCCGCTGCGCGGTGTGGACTGGTCCGAGGAGCCGGCGGCCACACTGTTCGCGCGACCGGTCCACGAGGCGATGGCCGCCGCGCTCGACGGCGGCTCGCACGGGGCGGGCGGGACCGACGGGACCGAGGCGTCGCTCCTGGGCTGTGACGTGGTGGTGGTCGGCGCGGTCGGCGAGTACCTCGTGGCCCGCGTCGCCGACGACGGGCCACTGGTACGGCTGCGCGCCGCGCACCCCCATCCCGAACTGCCGCACGCCGCCAACCTGCGCGGGATCGCGCGGCATCCGGGCCTCGCGCTGCGGGTTCTCGGCCGGCCGGACCTGGAGCGGGCCGCGACGCTCCGGCCGCTCGCGGTCGGGCCGGTGCCGGGGGCCTCGCACACGCTGCGGCTGCCGGAGGAGTGGCTGGGCCGGGCCGACCTGGGGTACGACCGTCTCCAGGGCAGCCACTTCCCGACCGGGGCGACGCACCCCGAACCGACCGGTCCGGTGGCCGCCGGACCGGATCCGCTGGCGGACGCGCCCCTGTGGCGGGTGCGGCGGCTCCTGGAGACGGGGGTCGCGGGCGGGCGGCGTGCCGTGGCCGAGGCCGGGCGCGGCTCGGACACGGCCGCCGTCGTCGCGCCGCTGTGCCGGGCGGGGTTCGGCGGCGCCGCGCAGCTGGCGGCCGCGCTGACGGCGGAGGCGGACCGGCGCCCCCGCGACGCCTTCGGCCGCCTCACCGACGCCACGGCCGACGGATACGCCCGGGCGTGGCTGGCCTCGGCGGTCCATCTGGCCGCTGCGGAGCGGTCGTTGGTGGCGGCCTCCTGGTCCTGACGCGAACGACACGCCTTTGCGGGATCGTCACGGGGGCTCGGTGTGTCACGGGGCCGGGGCCGGCCTGCGGTTCCAGGGCATGCGGGACCAGGGCAGGGTCAGCTCGGTGGGGTCGGAGACCTCCTGGGGGGTGAGGTGGTTGAGGGGCGCGGCCTCGTGGTGGCGGGCGTAGACGGTGTCGACGTAGCGGTGGCCGGTGTCGGGGGCGATGAACAGGACGGTTCGTCCGGGGGTGCGCTCGCGTTCGTGGCGGGCGGCGAGGTAGGCGGCGCCGGTCGACAGCCCCGCGAAGACGGCGTGGCGGCGCAGGAGGTCGACGGCGCCGGAGAGGGCGCTGTCGAAGGAGATCCAGTGCAGGGTGTCGTACAGCGCGTGGGAGACGTTTCCGAAGGGGATGGAGCTGCCGATGCCGGCGATGATGATGTCGGGGTCGGAGGTGTGCTGGGCACCGAAGGTGAGGCTTCCGTAGGGCTGCACGCCGACGAGTTCGACGTCGGCGGGGCCGTCGTCCGGCGTGCGGAGGTAGCGGGTGAGGGCTCCGGTCGAGGCGCCGGAGCCGACTCCGCCGACGACGGTGAGCGGGTCCGTGCCGGTCTCCTCGCGGACGCGGTCGGCGATCGCGCGGTAGCCGAGGTAGTGGATGTCGTCGTGGTACTGCCGCATCCAGTGGTACTCGGGGTGGTCGGCGAGGATCTCGTGGACCCTCGCGACGCGTCGTTTCTGGTCGAGCTTGAGGTCGTCGCAGGGCTCCATCCGTTCCAGCGTGGCGCCGAGGACGGCGAGTTGGGTGCGCAGGGTGTGGTCGACCGTCGTGGAGCCGATGATGTGGCAGCGCATGCCGTGCCGGTGGCAGGCCAGGGCGAGGGCGTACGCGTAGATGCCGCTGGAGCTGTCGAGGAGGGTGTCACCGCGCCGTACGACTCCGGTGTCGAGGAGGTGGCGGACCGCGGCGAGGGCGGAGACCACCTTCATCGTCTCGAAGCGCAGACAGACGAGCCGGTCGTCCAGGCGTATCAGGTCCGGCCGGCCGATCGCCTCGGCGATGTGCTGGTCCATTCGGGATCTCCCTGGGTGGTGGGCGTGGTCGTGAAGGTGCGGGTGGTGGGGATGCCGTGGGCGTTCAGGGCGTGCCGGCAGCCGCGTACGCGGTGCCGCAGGTCCGGCGTGGCCGGGTCGAACAGGACTCCCGCCACGGTGCCGCTGTGCGCGATCTGGACTCCCGCCGCCCCGGCCCGCCGGGCGACGGCCGTCAGCGCGTCGAACTCCGGGTGTCCGAGCACCTGTTGGCCGCGCCGGGCGCTGGCGGTGGCGACCTCGCCCAGGAGCGCGACATCGCCGGTGGTCATGGCCCGGCGCAGCAGCGCGCGCAGCCGCTCGAACTCCTCGACGTCGGCGTCGGAGGCCTCCCGTACGGGCAGGGCGAGGGTGTCGACGGGTGCGCCCCCGCCCAGGGCGCAGCCCACGACGACCAGGGGCGGCAGGGCGGCGCCGAGGACCTCGATGACCCGGCCCTGTCGCTGGGCGAAGAGGACCGGTGGGCCGTCGAGCATCAGCGGATCGCTCGCCAGCTCCGCCCGGACGGCCAGGCGGGCGACCGTCGCGGGGGCCAGGCGGAGTCCGTACGCGTCGGCGACGGCCCCGACGGTCGCGATGACGTCGCTGCTGGAGCTGCCCATGCCCAGCCCCACCGGCACGTCCCCGGTGAGCCGCAGCTCCCCGCCGCCGGCCGGCAGTCCGGTGCGCCGGGCGCACTCCTCGATCGTGAGGACCGCGGCCCGCGCGGCCTTCGTGCGGTCGGCGGGGACGACGGTGAGTGCGTGGGGCGGCGTTCCGGGACGGCGGACGAAGTCGGCGCGGCTGCCGGGGCCCGCCATGGGGAGGGTCACCAGACCCGCGCAGCGGCGTCCGTCGGCGTCGAGGAAGACTCCCTGGAGGAGTTCGCCGTGGTGGCAGGGGGCGTGTGCGGTACCGACGGGCGAGGAGCCGGTTTCGGTGGAGGGGGTGACGTTTTCGGTGGGGAGGGTGACGTTTTCGGTGCCCCTGGTGCGGCTGGGGCGGGCGCCGCTCTCCGTGCCGTGACGGATGGCGACGGTGGCCAGGTGAGGGGCGGGGATCATGCGCCGCCGCCCGTCCGGTACCGGTAGAGGACCGTCTCCTCCGCGCTGAACTGGGAGAACGGGAAGGGCTCCGCCGACAGCGCGGTCACTCCCGCGCCGAGGAAGGCACGGGCGACGGCGCTGCCGGTCTGCGCGTAGACGATCAGCGGGATGCCCCGGGAATGGCAGCGCTCCAGGATCGTGTCGAACGAGCCGTTGCTCAGCGTCATCCCGGTGGCGACGACGGCCTCGGCCCGGTCGAGGACCTCGTGCATGTCGTCCGTGACGGGGTCGCCCCACTGGGTGGCCCTGAGGTTGAAGTCGCAGGGCAGGGGTACGCCGCCGCGCTCGCGGATCGCCGCCACCAGGGGGTTCACCACACCGATGAGGCCGACCTTCGTGCCTTCCTCGATGTCGAGCAGGCCCGCGATGGCGGCGTCCCGGGCCTTCGCCCGTACCTCGGGGACACCGGCGGGGAGGGTGACGGGCTCGGCATCGCCCTCTTCGGCTGCCACCCGGTGCGGGCGGGTGTGGGAGAGGTAGGCGTCGAGGGCGGCGATCCGCAGCGGGCGCGGGGCGTCGCGCAGCAGGACGTCGAGCGGCGCGCCCGAGGAGTCGCGACAGATCTCCGGGGTGATCTCGCCGGCCTCGAAGGCGCAGCCGCCGAAGGTGCCGCCGAGGCGGACCAGGACGTACTGGTTGAGGTAGGTGGTGTCACCGCCGGCCAGCCGGGTGCCGTGGTGGATCCAGAACACGCTCGTCGCGACGAGCTCGGAGGGGAGCGGACCGTGGCCGCCGGACAGGACGTCGGCGATGAGCCGGTCGACGGAGACGGCGGAGGCGTCGACCACGGACGGGGCGCCGGAGCGAGGTGCAGCGACCGGCGCAGCGGTCGGCGCGGCGGTCGGCGCGGCGGTCGGCGTCGTGTGCAGAGGCGTGGGCTGGGACATGTGATTCCTTGTCATCGGGGAGGGGATTCGTTTCACCGGGCGGTCCGGAGTCGGGTGCCGACCGGCCCGCGGTAGGTCACGGTGGGGTGTCCGAGGGCGTCGGTGGTGAGTTCGGCGTCGACTTCGAAAACCTCGGCGAGGCGCTGGGCCGTCAGGACGGCGGCGGGCGGGCCGGAGGCGATCAGGCGGCCGTGGTGCAGGAGCAGCAGCCGGTCGCAGTACCGGGCGGCGAGGGACAGGTCGTGCAGGGCGACCAGGACGGTCCGGTCGGTCCCGGTCAGGAGTTCCATCAGCTCCAGTTGGTGTTTGACGTCGAGGTGGTTGGTGGGTTCGTCGAGGAGCAGTGCGTACGGCTGCTGGGCCAGCGCGCGGGCGATGTGGGCACGTTGCCGCTCGCCGCCCGAGAGCGCCTTCCAGGACCGGCCCGCGAGCGCGGTGAGCCCGACGACCTCCAGGGCCGCGGCGACGACAGCCCGGTCGTGGGCGTCCGCTCCGCGCCAGCGGTCCCGGAACGGGGTGCGGCCCAGGCCCACGACGTCGGCGACCCGTAGATCGCTGTCCGCGCCCGAGTCCTGTGCGACGAAGGCGACGTGACGGGCGATCCGGCGCGCGCTCCACTCCTGGACGGACTCTCCGTCGTAGCGGATCGTGCCGCCGTCGGGGGTGCGGAGACCTGCCAGGCAGCGCAGCAGGGAGGACTTGCCCGAGCCGTTGGGGCCGAGCAGTCCGACGGTCTCACCGGCGGCGACGGCCGCGCTGACCTCGCGTACCACGGGTGTTCCCGCGACCGACCAGCTCAGGTTCTCGACGGTGATCCTCACAGTTCACCCCGCTTGCGCAGGACGAGCAGGAACAGCGGTACGCCGAGCAGCGCGGTGATCACACCGACGGGAACCTCGCGGGGGGCGAAGGCGATCCGCGCGAGGGCGTCCGTCCACACCAGGAACACCGCGCCCGCGAGTGCCGTGTACGGCAGCAGCACCCGGTGCAGCGGGCCGACGAGGAACCGCACGCCGTGGGGGACGATCAGTCCGACGAAGCCGATGGCGCCGACGGTGGCCACCGCGACCGCGGTCAGCGCGGCCGTCACCACGAGCAGCAGCATCCTGGTGTGCCGTACGCCGATCCCGAGCGACGCGGCCGTGTCCGCGCCGAACGCGAGGCCGTCGAGGGCGTTCGAGCACAGCCAGGCGAGCACCAGGCCCAGCGGGGTGACGATCGCGGAGACCACGACCGTGTCCCAGCGGGCCGGTGCCATCGAGCCCAGCAACCAGTGGGTGACGGCCCGTGTGGTGTCCGCGTCGGCCGAGGCCATCAGGACCAGCGAGGTCAGCGCGGCGAGGAGCTGACCGACGACCACGCCGGTGAGGACGATGCGGACCGAGTCGAGTCCGGTCCGCCGCAGCAGGAGGAGGAGCAGGGCGAAGGAGAGCAGCGCGCCGGCGAGCGCGCCACCGGTGACGCCCAGCGTGCTCGCGCCGACCCCGAGGACGACGACGGTGACGGCTCCCGTCGACGCGCCCGAGGAGACACCGAGCAGGTAGGGGTCGGCGAGCGCGTTCCGGGTGAGCGCCTGGAGTACGGCGCCGCACACCGCGAGCGAGGCGCCCACCAGGGCGGCCATCAGGACGCGCGGCAGCCGCAGGTCCCAGATGAGGGAGTCGAGCAGCGGGGGCAGCGGTTCCACGTCCAGCCCGATCCGGGTGGCGAGGACGCGGGCGAGATCGGTCCAGCCGATGTCGGCGGTGCCGACGCGTACGGCTGCCGCGATCGAGCCCACCAGCGCGGCGACCGCGGCGAGGAGCAGGAGGAGGCGCGGGGGCGGATCGGTACGGGGGGACGCGGAGGACCCGGCCGACTCGGCGGCCCCAGCGGACCCACCGGACCCGGTGGACTCCACGGACCCGGCAGACCCGTCAGATCCGACGGACCCCACCGACCCAGCACCCCTGTTGGACCCGGCAGACCCGTCGGAACCAGCAGGCCCAGCAGGCCCTTTGGACCCGACGGTCCCGGCAGTCCCCACCGCCCCCGTGGAGTCCGTCTCCCGTCCGGGTTGCCTCGCCGACGGCAGCAACAGGTCCGCCGGTCCCGTGCTCGCCGACGGGTCAGCGGGCATGGCCGAGGTCCTTCATGCCCTGGGCGAGCAGCCCGAGGGCGTGGACGGAGCGCACCGAGGGGTCGAGTTCGATGCCGGGGACCTGGAGGATCTTGTTGTCCCGGACCGCGGCCAGCTTGGAGATCACCGGGTGTCCGGTCATCGTGGCGCGCTTCTCGGCGGCGCTGTCGCCGGGCCTGCCCCGCTCGGAGAGGTCACCGATCACGATGAAGTCCGGATCGCGTCTGGCGACTTCCTCCCAGGAGACCTCCGGCCAGTCCTCCGCGATGTCGTCGAAGGCGTTCTCGGCGCCGATGATCCGGCTCATCTCGCTGGGCAGGCTCGTGCCGCCCGCGACGTACGGCATGCCGTTGAAGACGGAGTACAGGTAGACGACGGTGGGCCGGTCCGCTCCCTGGGGGGCCTTGGCGGCGGTCTTCCCCGCCTCGGCGACGGCGGCGCGCTGATCGGCCGCGAGGGCGCCGGCCTTCTTCTCGGCGCCGAAGAGCTTGCCGAGGTTCTCGTAGTCGGAGAAGAGCAGCTCGAAGGGGGTCTTGCCGGCCGGGTTCTGCTGCGGGCAGTCGACGGCGCTGACGAAGGTGGGGACCTTGAGGGCGGCGAGTTCCTCGCGGGTGCCGGCGCGGTCCTTGGTGTAGAGGTCGGTGGAGCCGGCGACGACGAAGTCGGGCGTGGCAGCGCGGAGTTGCTCGCCGGTCGCGATCTTCGGGGCGATGACGGGGACCTTGGCGTAGGCGGCCTCGTACACCGCGGGGATCTTCGTCTTGAGGTTGGCCGTGCCCGCCATCCGGTCCTGGAGCCCGAGTTCGAGCAGGGTCTCGGTCGACGTCTGGTCAAGCGCGACGGTCCGGGCGGGCGGCCCGGCGAAGGAGACCTCGCGGCCGCAGCTGGTGACGGAGACCGTCCTGGCCGCGCCGGACCCGGCGGTCGGTCCGGCGGCGGGGCCGCCGGTGTCGCCGGAACCTCCGCCGGTCGTGGCGGAGCAGCCCGCGGTGGCGAGGGCGAGGGTCAGGGCGATGCCGAGACGGACGGGGTGGCGCATGGGTTCTCCGGTCTGGGAAGGGCGGCATGGGTGCGGTGGTGCACCGGGCAGGAGTGCCGCGTTCGAAGGGTACTGTAATGGCAATCATTTTCATTAACGACCCCGGGGGCGGTTCCGCGCACCGCTCCCCACCTCTGAGGAGTGACCCCACCGTGTCCACCACACCCACGCCGACCGCGAGCAAAGCCCCCGCCCCGCCCTCGCGTTCGGTCCTGACTGACCCGACCTTCCTGCGCCTCTGGGCCGGCACCACCGCCTCCGGTCTCGCGACCTGGGCCCTGCCCTTCGTCCTCGGGCTCGCCGTGCTCCACCGCGACCTCGGCGCCGCGGGCCTCGGCCTGGTCCTCGCCGCCCGTACCGTCGGCTTCCTCGCGGCCGTCGCCGTCGGAGGCGTACTCGCCGACCGGCACTCCCGCCGCGCGGTCGTCCTCTGGTCCGCCCTGGCGGCCGCGGCCGCCGCGCCGCTCCTCGCCGCCGGCCTCGGACGCTCGCTGGTGCTCATGACGGCCGCCGCCGCCCTCGCCGGCGCCGGACAGGGGGCCTGCCGCCCGGCCTTCCAGGCGCTCACCGCCGAGACCGTCGCACCCGAACGACGTCAGCAGGCCAACGCCGCCATGACCATGGCCGTACGCGGTTCCACCCTCGCCGGACCCGCCCTGACGGCGCTCCTCGCGGCCTTCCTCGACGTCCCCACGCTGCTGCTCGGCATCGGGCTGCTGTGGCTGGTCGCCGCGCTCGTCCCGGGCAAGGGCTCCACCGCCGCAGCCGTCACAGCCACCGGAACCACCTCCACGGCCGCAGCGACCGCGACCGCCGACGATCCCGCCCCGCGTGCGGGGTTCCGCGCCGAGTTCCTGGAGGGCATACGCGAGGCCCGGCGCCATCCCTGGTTCCTCGCGGGGCTGGGGGCGCTCGTCGCCGTCATCGCCCTGGGGTACTCCGCCACCAGCGTCGCCCTGCCCCTGATCAGCCGGGACCGCTACGGCACCGAGTGGGTCCTCGCCGCGGCCATGACCGCGTACACCGTCGGCGCGCTCGGCGGAGCCCTGCTCATCGCCCGACTGCGGCCGCGCTCCCAGGGCTGGGCCGCGTTCGCCGGGCTCGGCGCCTACGGAGTCGCGCCGCTCAGCCTGATGCTGCCGGTGCACCCGTTCGTCGTGGTCGCCGCGTACGCCGTCGCCGGGATCGGCATCGAGCTGTTCAACGTGCCCTGGTTCACCGCCACCCAGCGCGAGGTCGCCCCGGACAAGCTGGCCCGGGTCTCCTCGCTGGACTTCCTGGTGTCGTACGGCCTCGCGCCCGTCGGCCTCGCCCTGATCGCCCCCGCCATCGAGCACTTCGGCGTCACCGCCGTGCTCGCCACCTGCGCCGCCGCCTGCTTCCTGGTGCCCGCCGCCGCGGCCCTCGTCCCCACCGCCCGCCACTTCGCCCGTACGGCGCCGACCGCGAAGGAATGACGCCGCACGCGACGCACTCCCGGAGGACGGTTCGTGCCCGTCCTCCGGGAGTGCGTCCTGCCGAGCGGGTCAGGCGCGGTCGCCGCCGAGGGCCTCGTCGGGGATCCACGAGCCGTGGATGCCGGCGGTGACGCGGCGGGGCAGCTGGACCGCCGCGATCCGGTCCAGGTTCGAGGCGTCGAGGACGACCAGCCGCGAGGCGTCCTGTTTCAGGTCCGAGACCACCGTGAGGAGGTAGCCGTCGTCCTCACGCGTGGCGCCCTCCGCCGGGACGAACACCGCCTCGCTCGGGAGCCGGGCGTCGCCGACCTCGTGGATACGGCGGGCTCCCGTCGTACGGTCGTACTTGACGATCCCGTAGCCGCCGAAGCCGTTCCGGTCGGGGAACGACACGGCGTACTGGTAGCGGTGCTCCGCGCCGAGGAAGTCCTCGTTGAGGGTGGGGAACTCCACCGCCAGGTCGTCGACGATCCGCTCGTCGACCCGGCCGGTCGACAGGTCGATCACCCAACGGCGCGTGGAGGAGAGCGTGTTGGGCTCACTCCCCCGCCCGGGGGCGCCGACCCACCAGTTCCAGGAGAGCTGGAAGCCCTCCCGGTCGACGGTGGGTCCCTCCAGGACGATACGGCCCCGGTCGTCCTCGTAGGCGTTGGCCGCGTGCAGCATGCTGCCGGGCTCGATCGGGAACCAGCGGATGTGCCTCGCGCCGCCCGCGCCCCTGGGCATGACGCCGATCCGGGCGGGCTGGGCGTCGCTCCAGGCGTAGGGGATGCCGGAGTGCTCACCCGGGTCGAAGGTGACCGAGCCCTCGACGAAGACCACGTGATGCCGGGTGAGGGCGAAGTCGTGCTTGAGGGCCGCCGTCGCGCCCGGGATCTCGGCGGAGTGCGTGATCTCGCCGCTGGCGTCGGCGACGTGGTGGACCAGGTGGGGCGGGAAGGGCGAGGAGCCGAAGAAGTGCAGTTCGCCCGTGACCGGATCCGTCTTGGGGTGCGCGGTCATCGCGCCGCGCAGCTTGCCGCCGAAGTCGTACGCGCCCACGGTGTCCAGGTCCGCGCCGAGCTCGAAGGGAAGGTTGGCCTCGCACAGGGCGAGCAGGCGTCCGCCGTGCTCGATGACGTGCGTACCGGCCGTGCTGGCCGTGAGATCAGGACCCGACTCCGTCATGTACGGGGCGCCTTCGAGCGCGGGGGTCCGCACCCACCGGTTGCGGTACCACTCGGCCCGACCGTCCCTGAGCCGGATGCCGTGCACCATGCCGCTGCCCTTGAACCAGTGGGTCGGCGTGACACCGGGCTTGGGGTTGTGACTGTTGCGGATGAGCCGGCCCGAGAGCTCCGGCGGCAGGTTCCCCTCGACGGTGAGTCCGGTCGCGGTGATCTCGTCGACCGCGGGCTCGTAGTGGCCGGTCAGGAAGGGCTTGCTGGTCATGACGGGAGCCTCACTTCTCGATGTGCGGTGCGGTGTGCTGGGTGTGCTGGGTGCGGTGGGTGCGGTGTGCTGGGCGGCGACGTCCGGGTGCGGGGCGGGACGCTGGTGGGCTCGGTGCGTCACCTCGGCCGTGCGTCACACGGGCGGTACGTCACACGGTCCGCTCGGCCTCCGCCCGGGACTTCAGGGCGGTGAGCCAGCTCCGCAGGGACTGGTGCAGCGCCCGGCCGAGTTCCTCGGTCGCCGCGTCGACGGGGGCGCCGCTCCAGGACTCCTCGGTGCGGACGGTGACCCGGTCGCCGGTCCGCTCGAAGGTCCAGACGTGGATGCCGGTGATGCCGGCCGCGGGGCCGCCCCACACGATCCGCTCGCCGGGGACGAGTTCGCTCACCGTGGAGGTGATGTCCAGGCCGTGGGTCCTCCAGGTGAAGGAGGCTCCCGGGGCCAGCGGGCCGTTGAGGGCGGCCTGCTCGACGTCCGCGTTCCAGGCCGCCCATCCGTCGATGTCGGTGTGCAGCCGCCACACGGTCTCCAGCGGAGCGTCGACGGCCGTGGAAAGACGGACGATGACGGGGGCGGTGATGTCGATGGTCTGCATGGTGGGGCTTCCTTCTCTCGGTGGTGACGGTTCTCGGTGACGGGTCGTCGTGAGGAGCTGTGGCGACGAGCTCTGTGGTGATGAGGTGTGGTGACGAGCTGTCGTGACGGCCGGATTCAGCGCGTGGGCCGTGAGCGGCCCTGCCGCCGCGCGCCGCCGCGCCGGGTCGGCCGGGTCGCCTCGTCCCGCCCCATGACCCGCGCGGCGTCCCGCCCGGCAGCCCGCCCGGCCACGCGGCCGGAGAGCACCGGGGCCAGGACCGCTGCGACGGTCAGGACCGCGGCCGAGATCCCGAAGGCGGTGCGGTAGCCGGCGGTGAGGGCGTCCAGGTACGGAGCCTCGGTCTCCGCCCCGGCCGTGACGGAGCCCGCGAGGGTCGCCAGGAGGGCGAGGCCGATCGCTCCGCCGACCTGGCGGGTGGTGTTCACCAGGCCCCCGGCCAGCCCCGCGTCGGTCCGCGGGACTCCTTCGACGGACAAGGCGGTGAGCTGGACGAACGCGATCCCCAGGCCCAGCCCGATCAGGATGCTCGGACCGAGGACGTCGGTGAGGTAGCCACCGTCGGCACTGATCCGCGAGAGCCACAGCAGTCCGCCCGCCTCGGTGAGCAGCGCCGCCGTCACGGTCGCCGTCGGCCCGAACCGCCGGGCTATGCGCGGCGCCAGCGCCGAGCCGAGCAGGTTCGCTCCGGCGAGCGGAAGCTGTCCCAGGCCCGTCGTCAGGGGGCCGGAGCCCAGGACCTGTTGTTGGTAGAGGGGGAGGAAGAAGAACAGGGCGATCCATACGGAGCCCAGCAGCCCCATGAGCACGTTGCCGGCCCGGACCCCGCCCGCGGTGAACAGACGCGGGGGCAGCAGCGGATGCGGGTGCCGTCGCTCGATCAGGACGAACAGCGTGAGGAGTACGGCTGCCAGGGCGAAGGCCGCCACCACCCGGAGGTCCGTCCAGCCGGAGTGGCGGGCGCCGGTCAGCCCCCACACCAGGGCGGTCAGCGCGAGCGTCACGGTCGCGGCGCCCGGCAGGTCGAAGCGTCCGCCGCCCGCGGCGGGTGCGCAGGGCACGACCACCGCCGCGGCGACCAGGGCCAGGAGCGCTCCCGCCGCCACGGCGTGGAAGATCCACGGCCAGCCCCACGCCTGGGTGAGGAGGCCGCCCAGGAGGACCCCGGCAGCGGCGCCGGCGCCGGAGACCCCTCCCCACACCGCCAACGCCCTCCCCCTGCCCGGGCCGGGCGGGAACACCTCGGTCAGGAGGGCGAGCGCGGCCGGTGCGACGGCGGCCGCTCCGACGCCCTGCGCGGCACGGGCGGCGATGAGCGTCGCGGACGTGGTCGCCAGGCCGGCGGCCAGTGACGCGGTCCCGAAGAGCGCCAGGCCGACGAGCAGCACCCGGCGGCGGCCCCAGAGGTCCGCCGCACGCCCACCGGCGAGCAGCAGCGCCCCGAAGGCGAGACCGTAGGCGTTGACCACCCACGTGGTGCCGCTGTCCGAGAGGCCCGCTCCGGCCCGGATCCGAGGGAGCGCCACGTTCACGATCGAGGTGGCCAGCATGACGGTGAACTGCGCCCCGGCCAGGGCCGCGAGGGCGAACCGGGGGCGGGCCGTGACGTGCCGGGCGGTGACGCCGGGGGCTTCGACTCCAGGGTGTTTCTGCACGACACTCCTTATTGTGTGGTCAACCACTCACACTCGCGGCCGAAGAACGGGCGGGGCAGTGACGCCCCGCCGGGGACCCGCGCGGTCGCGGGTCAGTAGTGCCTGATGCCCGCCGACAACGTCCGGCTCCAGGGCGCGTCCACCTCGTCCGCCCCCGTCGACGCGATCAGATGACACAGCATGCCCAGGGCGAAGAACTCCTGGACCTGCCGCTCGCTGCCACCCGAGGCCCCGCGCACGTACTCCACGAGGCGGGCGTAGCCCTGGCGCACGGCCTCGCGGACGGCCGGCTCGGAGGCCGCGGCCGCCTGCGCCTGGAGCTGGACCAGCATCAGGTCACCGTCGCCGTCCTCACCGGTGATCAACTTGGCGTACGAGTCCCCCATGGCGTCGAGGACCACCTCGGGGGAGCCGCCCGGCGCCTCGGCCACCGCCTGCTCCAGGTTGGCCCGCACCCGCACGAAGCAGTGCTCGACGACGGCGACGAACAGGGACTCCTTGTTCGGGAAGAGCCGGTAGACGTAGGCCTGGGAGATGCCGGCCGCCTTGGCGACCTCGGTCGTCGTCGTACCGAAGTACCCCCGTGCGGCGAAGGCGCCGATGGCGGTCCGCAGCACGGTCGCGCGGCGCTCTTCGGCGGTGGACAGCTGGCGGGGGCGTTCGGTCTTCATGTGAGTACTTAACCACTCACACTTTCTTCTCGTCAAGAACCGTCACGAGTGGGAGGCCGTGACGACCCCAAGTCCGTCGTGACATCGGGATGTCACGTCTGAAGGGCGTCACGAGCCGAATCGCACCCGCACCGTCAGCCCTCCGCCCTCCGCGTTCGGGAACGCCTCTGTCGTCGCGTCGTGGGCGCGGGCGATCGACTCGACGATCGAGAGGCCCAGGCCCGCTCCCTCGCCGGGGGCGTGGGTGCGTTCCGTGAGGCGGCGGAAGGGTTCGAAGAGGAGCGGGACCGTGCCGGGCGGGATCTCGGGGCCGGTGTTCGTCACCTCGATGCCGCTCGGGCCGGTACGGACCTCCACACGGCCGTCGGGGAGGTTGTGCCGCAGTCCGTTCGCCACCAGGTTGTGGACCAGCCGGTCAAGGAGCACCGCGTCGCCGTCGACCGTCAGCGGCTCGGCCCGTACGGAGACCGTCACGTCGCGCTCCGCCGCCTCCGCCGCCAGCGCGTCGACCGCGTCGCGGGCCACCTCGTGCACCGCCACCGGCCGACGTTCCCTCAGCCCCTGGTCGGAGGCGGCGAGCAGCAGCAGTCCCTCGATGATCCGCTCGCTGTCGTCGGCGACCTCGATCAGCTTCCCCCGGATCCGGGCGACCCGCTCCGGCGAGGGCTCCCCCGCGAGTCCGATCTCGGCCGCCGCCCGCTGGACGGCGACCGGGGTGCGCAGCTCGTGCGCCGCGTTGGCCGCGAACCGCTGCTGGGCGGAGACGAGCCGTTCCATCCGGCCGAGCATCCCGTCGAAGGTGTCGGCGAGCCGCTTCAACTCGCCCGGCGGGCCGTCGAGCGCGATCCTCTCGTGCAGGTTCTCCCCCGAGAGCCGGCGGGCGGTCTCCGTGATCACCGCCACCGGCCGAAGGACCCGGCCCGCCATCCACCACGCGAGGGCGACGGAGAGCACCGCGTACACGACCAGGACGGCGAGCGAGACCGTCAGGAGGCGTTCGAGGGCCGCCGACTCCGCCGCGTCGCTCACCGACCGCGTGATCGCGAGCACCTCGCTGGGGAGCCTCGTCCCCGGGCTCGGGCCGGGGCTCGCGGGCGCCGCGCTGACCCACCCGGCGCTCGGAAAGGCCGTCGGATAGGACGTCGGATACGCCGTCGGGTAGGGGCTCGGCAGGTCTTCGAGACGCTGCGCCGGTACGGTCCCGGTGACGGCCAGGCTGATCGACGAGTAGAGGCCCTCCTTCACGAGCAGGTACACGACCCCCGTCAGGAGCGCGCCCGCGAGGAGCAGCAGTCCGCCGTACAGGGCCGTCAGGCGGGCCCGCTCCCCCGCCACCACCCGATGCGCGACCCGCCTCACGACGCGATCCGGTAGCCGGAGCCCGGCACGGTCTCCACGACCGGCGGCTCACCGAGCTTCGCCCGCAGCTTGCTGAGGGTGACGCGTACCGCGTTCGTGCGGTAGCTCGTGTGCTCCTCCCAGACCTGCTCGATCAGGTCCTCGCCGCTGACCACCGCTCCCTCGGCCCGCAGCAGGGACTCAAGGACGGCGAACTCCTTGCGGGAGAGCTGCAGATGGCGCCCGTCCCGGCTGGCCTGCCGGCGTGCGGTGTCCAGGACGATCCCGGCCCGTTCGAGGACCGGGGGCAGCGCCGGCCGGGCGCGCCGGCCGAGCGCGAGGACGCGTGCGAGCAGTTCGTCGTACGCGAAGGGCTTCGCCAGGTAGTCGTCGGCGCCGAGACCGAGGCCCTCGACCCGGTCCCGTACCGTGCCCGCCGCCGTCAGCATCAGCACCCGGGTCATCAGCCGCTGCTCGACCACACGGCGGCAGACGTCGTCGCCGTGCATCCCGGGCAGGTCCCGGTCGAGGACGAGGACGTCGTACTCGCCCAGCCGCAGTTTCCGCAGGGCTTCGAGGCCGTCGGCCGCGACGTCCACGGCGAGCGCGTCGCGGCGCAGCCCCTCGGCGATCATCTCGGCGAGAAACGCCTCGTCCTCCACCACCAGTACGCGCATGCCCCCTGTGTATCCGAAAGGGACCTTTCGTCGGTGTAAACGAAACCGCTGAGGGAAACGAAACATCCCTTCGCGGCACGCTCCACGCCATGACCATTCGACGGATCACCCGCACGGCCGCCGCCCCTGTCCTGGCCGCCGCCCTCGCCCTCCTCGCCACCGCCTGCTCGGGCTCGGACACCTCTTCCTCCGGGAGCGGCAGGAACGACGGCGGTGTCAGCGAGGAGGGCAAGAAGGCCGACCAGGCCTTCGAGCACCGCAAGTGCCTGCGCGAGCAGGGCCTCGACGTGCCCGAGCCCAAGCCGGGCGAGCAGGGAGTCGGGCTCACCATCGGCGGCGACGGCATGTCGAAGGAGAAGATGGAGAAGGCGTTCAAGGCCTGTCAGGGCAAGGCAGCCGCCGCCGGGTTCGGGAAGGAGCCGACGCAGGCCGACAAGGACAAGGCCCTCGCGTTCGCCAAGTGCATGCGCGAGAACGGCTTCAACATGCCCGACCCGAAGTTCGACGGTGGCGCGCAGGCCGCCATGCCGATACCCCAGGGCGCGGAGAAGCAGAAGTTCGACAAGGCCAACAAGGCGTGCGAGAGCGTGAACCGATGAGCGGCCACGAGCGCCCGATGGCCAGGCGGCGGCTCGTGCTCGCCCTCGCGGCGATCGTGGCCGTGGCGGGTGGCGGCGCCGCCGTCACCGCCGTCTCCGCGCCGGACGGGCCCCGCGAGGGAGCCACCGGCTCCGCGGACTCCAAGGGGCTGCCGCCCGCGACGGCCGCCGTCACCCGGGGCGACCTCAGTGACAGTTCGCAGCAGGACGGCACGCTGGGCCACCTCGGCGAACGGAAGATCAACGCCGGTCCCGCCGGGGTCCTCACCTGGATCGCGGCCGCCGGTTCGGTCGTCGAGCGGGACGAGCGGCTCTACGAGGTCGAGGGTGTCCCGGTCCGGCTGATGTACGGCGCCGAACCCATGTACCGGACGCTGAAGACCGGCGACAAGGGCAAGGACGTCCGCCAGCTGGAGGAGAACCTCGCCGCCCTCGGGTACGTCGGCTTCGACGTCGACGAGGAGTACACGGCGAAGACGGCCGCCGCCGTCAAGCGCTGGCAGAAGTCCCACGACCTCGAGCAGACCGGCACGGTCGGACCCGACCAGATCGCCTTCGCGGGCAGCGCGGTACGGGTCAAGCAGGCGGGTGCCGCGCCCGGCGACCGGACCTCGCCGGGCGGTCCGGTGCTCACCGTGACCGGCTCCGAGCGGGTCGTCCAGTTCAGGATCCCGGTGCCGGAGGCCGCGTCGGCGAAGACCGGGACCCGGGTGAAGGTGCGGCTGCCGGACGGCACGGAGCTGCCGGGGAAGGTGTCCGCCGTCGGAAAGACCGCGTCGGCGGGCGACGATCCGCAGGACCAAACACCGAAGATCCCCGTCACCGTCTCCTTCGACGACCCGGGGAAGGTCGAGGGCATCGACCAGTCCCCCGTCACCGTCGACCTCACCGGCGAGACGCGCCGGGACGTCCTCTCCGTACCCGTCAACGCGCTGCTCGCCCTGCCCGGCGGCGGCTTCGGCGTCCAGGTCGTCGAGAACGGAACCGCCCGCGACGTGAAGGTCGAGCTCGGCATGTTCGGGCAGGGCCGCGTCGAGGTCAGCGGCGACGGGCTGCGCGAGGGCACGAAGGTCGGGGTGCCGTCCGCATGACCACGGTGGTACGGCTCCGCGGAGTCACCAAGGAGTACGCGGGCGGCGTCCGCGCCCTCGACGGCGTCGACCTCACCGTCGGCGAAGGGGAACTGCTCGGCATCGTCGGGCCGTCCGGATCCGGCAAGTCGACGCTGCTGCACATCATCGGCACCCTGGACCGGCCCAGCGCCGGCACGGTCGAGATCGCCGGGTACGACATCGCCTCGCTCAGCGACCGCCGGCTATCCGCCCTGCGCGCGCGCCGCATCGGCTTCGTCTTCCAGGCCTTCCATCTCGTGCCGGGCGTGGGCGCCCTGGAGAACGTGGCCGAGGGGCTGCTGTACTCCGGGCTGCCCCGGGCCCGGCGGCGGCGGATGGCCGCCGAGGCGCTGGCCCGGGTCGGCCTCGCCGACCGGCTGAAGCACCGGCCGCACGAGCTGTCGGGCGGCCAGAAGCAGCGCGTCGCCATCGCGCGGGCGGTGGTGGGCGAACCGGCCCTGCTGCTGGCGGACGAACCGACGGGCGCGCTGGACTCCGCGTCCGGGGAGGCGGTGATGACGCTCCTGCACGAGCTCAACGCGGAGGGCGCGACGATCGCGGTCATCACGCACGACACGGAGATCGCGGGGCGCCTGCCGCGGCAGGTACGGATTCGGGACGGGCGCGTGGTGGAGGACACGGGGCACGGGGGCGGCGAGCCCTTCGTCTCCCCCGACGGGTCGCCGGTCGGCGGGGACTCCGGTGATGCCGGCGACTCGGGTACTTCGGGTGATGCCGGTGATGCCAGTGGCTCCGGTACCTCCGGTGACTCCGGTGGCGGAAAGGTCGCGGCCTGATGCCCCGTACGAAACTCGCGGCCGCCCGGCTCGGGCCGCGCGATGTCCTCCACGTCGGGTCCGCCGGACTGCGCAGCCGGCCCGTACGGGTGGTGCTGTCCGCCCTCGGAATCGCCATCGGGATCGCCACGATGATCGCGGTGGTGGGCATCTCGGCCTCCAGCCAGGCCCAGTTGCTGCGACAGCTCGACGCGCTCGGCACGAACATGCTGGTCGCCAAGCCGGGCGAGGGGATGTTCAGCGGGCAGGAGGTCAAGCTGCCCAAGGACGCGGTGGGCATGGTCGGCCGGATCGCGGGCGTGGAGGAGGCCGCCGGGACCGGCGACCTCAGGAGCTCGGTGCGCCGCTCCGAGAAGATCCCGGAGGCCGAGACCGGCGGGATCGCGGTGAAGGCGGCCACCGAGGGACTCCTCGGCGTGCTGCGCGGTGGGACGGCGGCCGGCACCTGGCTGAACGCCGCCAACGGCCGCTACCCGTCCGTGGTCCTCGGCCATGTCGCGGCCGAGCGGCTCGGCATCACCCGGCCGGGGCAGCAGGTCTGGATCGACGACCGGTACTTCACGGTCATCGGCGTACTGGACCCGCTGCCGCTCGCACCCGAGATCGAGCGCTCGGCGCTGGTCGGCTGGGAGGGCGCGGGACGGCTGCTGGGCTTCGACGGTCATCCGACGACGGTGTACGAGCGGTCCACCGACGCGTCCGTGGAGGAGGTCCAGCGGCTCCTCGCCCCGACCATCGACCCGCAGAACCCGCAGAACGTGTCGGTCGGCGATCCGTCCTCGGCGCTGAAGGCCAAGGCCGCTACGGAGGGGGCGTTCTCCACGCTGCTGCTCGGGCTCGGGGGGATCGCACTCCTGGTGGGTGGGGTCGGTGTGGCCAACACCATGATCATCTCGGTCCTCGAACGCCGCCACGAGATCGGCCTGCGCCGGTCGCTGGGCGCGACGAGGGGGCAGATCAGGATCCAGTTCGTGACGGAGTCCCTGATGCTCTCCGGCCTCGGCGGTCTGGCGGGCGTGGCGCTCGGCGGGGCGGCGACGGGGGTGTACGCGTCCACGGGCGGGCTGCCGTGGGTCGTACCGCTGTGGGCGGTGGGCGGCGGCTTCGCCGCGACGCTCGCGATCGGCACGGTGGCGGGCCTGTACCCGGCGGTCCGGGCCTCACGCCTGTCACCGACGCTGGCCCTGGCGACGGCGTAGGCCCTTCCCTGCCCGCACGGATCACCTCCGTGCGGGCAGGAGTCCGTTTCCCCGAACCGGCTCCGTCACAACGGGCGCAGCCGGAGGTCCCCCGCCCAGCTGTCGCAGCGGACCCCGCCGGTGGGGAACGACAGCTCCAGGGCCGTCCGGCCGGTGCGGGGCTCGTACTCCTCCCGTACCGCGAGGATCTCCTCCCCGAGGTGCGCGGCGAGGGGGGTCTCGTCACCGGCGGGCCCCACGGTGACGCGTCCCGACTCGGCCATCTCGTAGCCCTCGTGCGGAGCCGACGCCTCAAGGATCAGGCACCAGTCCGATCCCGTCGTGACGAGGACGGCGTCCCCGTGTTCGTCCATCAGCCAGACGTCGAGCGGGCCCTCGGGGTCGTCCTCGCCGTACAGGTGCCACGACGCGACGACCCCTTCGATCCGCCGGCCCACCAGACTCCGTGCGTCGAGCCCGGCGCCGTGCAGTGGGCATGCGGGCGGCATCTCGGACGTCACCGGAGCACCTCCGCGTCCGCGCTGCCCGGCGTGAACCAGGCACCCACGCTGGTGTCCCCGTGGGGCGATCGACGCCCCGCTCCTCCCCGAATCACCTGGTCTGCTCCATTCCGTTGACGGCCCCGCCTCGTTGATCAGCGCATGAAGCCACTCGGACACCGTCGCTGGATCTGGTCTCCCATCACCTCCTGGCAGGCCAGAAGGCTCTCCCGGGTCACCGGACTGCCCGTCGACGAAGCCTGGGTGAGGATCCGCCTGACCACCCACCCCGAGGAGTCCCCTCTCGCACTCACCCGTGACCTGCTCACCCGGGTCCTCCTCTCCAAGCGGGCCGGGTGAGGGGCGAGGCATCACGGCACCCCGGGGAGCAAGACCTCCGGCCGGACCACCGCACCCCGGGCAGCAAGACCTCCGGCCGGGCCACCGCATCCCGGGGAGTGCGGCCCTCCGGCCGGGTCACCGCACCGTCCCCCACCACGCCCCGCCCCGCGCGGCCTGGGCCGCGGGGTCGCCGGTCGCGCTCTCGCCGAGGGCCAGCCGGGAGACGATGCGGTAGCGGTCGCCCCGATAGAGGGAGCGGACGTACTCGACCGGCCTGTCGTCCGTGTCGGAGGTGATCCGGTCGAAGAGCAGCGCGGGTGACAGGACCGGAACGTCCAGGAGGGCCGCCTCCTCCTCGCTGAGCACGGTCGGTTCGATCGACTGGACCGCGTGGGCGGTCCGGATCCCGCGCCGCTCGCGGAGGTGGGCGTAGAAACCGCCCTCCATGTCGGCGGCGGTGAGCCCGGGGACCAGGTCGGCCGGGACGTGGAGGTGCTCCAGGGCGATGGGGGCGCCGTCGACGTGCCGGAGGCGGGTGACCCGTACGAGCTGGGCGGCCGGGGAGATCGCGAGCCTGCGGCCGATCCGGGCTCCGGCCCGCACCGTGCGGAGTTCGAGCACCGTGCTGGTCCAGCTGCCGCGGCTCCTGGGGGCCTCTGCCGCCCGGTTCTCGGCGACGAGTTCCTGGGTGATCTTGTCGGGGGCGACGAACATGCCGCGGCCGTGCTCCCGCACCAGCAGGCCGGTGGCGACGAGTTCGTCGACCGCCGCGCGCAGCGTGGGACGGGACACGCCGAGGGCGGCGCAGAGGGTGCGCTCCGAGGGGATGGCGTCGCCGGGCCGACGGCTCTCGATCACGGTGAGCAGATGCTCCCGTACCCGCTCGCGCTTGAACTCCATCCTGTTCCCTCCCCCGTACGCCTCCGTGGGTCCTCACCCGGGAGTCGCCTCCCCGGGCACGGCCCGGCTGGGGGTCAGTATGCATCCCCCTCGGTGGAGGAGGTCACGAGGCCGTCGCGGGTGAAGTCGAGGCGGGAGACGATGCGGTAGCGGTCGCCCCGGTAGACCGAGTGGACGTACTCGACCGGCCGCCCCGCCGTGTCGAGGGTGAGGCGTTCGATCAGCAGGGCGGGCGAGAGGACGGGGACGTCCAGGAGCGCGGCCTCGTCCTCGCTGACGACGGTGGGCTCGATGGACTGCGTGGCCTCCCGGACGTGGACCTGGTGGTGCTCCCGCAGATGGTCGTAGAGGTCGCCCGCCTCCAGCTCCTCCGGGGTGAGCGCGGCGCCCACCAGGTCCGCCGGGATGTGCAGGTGCTCGATCGCCATGGGGGAGCCGTCGACGAGGCGGAGGCGGGCGACGTAGAGGAGTTCGGCGGCGGGTGAGAGGCGGAGCCTGCGGCCGATGCGGGCTCCGGCGCGGATCGTGGCGGACTCCAGGACGGTGCTGGACCAGCTGCCCGAGGCGCGGGGGACGGTGAAGGCCGCGTCGTCCGGGGCGAGCTGCTGGGTGATCTTGGCGGGTGCGACGAACATGCCGCGGCCGTGCTCCCGCACCAGCGCGCCCGTGGCGACGAGTTCGTCGACCGCCGCGCGCAGGGTGGGACGGGAGACCCCGAGGGTGGCGCAGAGGGTGCGCTCGGACGGGATCGGGTCGCCCGGGCCGCCCGCCTCGATCAGGCCGAGCAGGTGTTCGCGTACCCGCTCCCGCTTCAGCACCCCGCTGGAGGAACCGTCCTTCATGCCACGCCCTTCATGCCACTCTCCCTGACTGGTCAACTGGTAAGTCCGATACTAACCGGATCTGTTGACCTGTCACTGGGTGAACAACTCATGTTTTTCAAGGGATTGACGGCTCCCACGGTCCGTGTCACCTTCTGGTCACACACCTGACCACTTGACCAATTGGTCAACCATTCATCGAGGTGCTCGTGAAGACTCGTCCCCTCGCCGGCTCCGTCGCCCTCGCGGCGGCCGTCGCCCTCACCGCCACGGCATGTGGCGGATCGGGCGACCCGGCAGCCTCCGGCGGACCGGAGAAGGTCACCGTATGGATCATGAAGGACAGCGTCACCGACGCCTTCCTCTCCCGTTTCCGCGCCGGCTTCGAGGCGGAGCACAAGGACATCGACCTCGACATCCAGATCCAGGAGTGGGACGGCATCGGCGAGAAGGTCACGGCGGCCCTGGCCAGCAAGGACGCCCCCGACGTCATCGAGGTCGGCAACACCCAGGTCGCGCAGTACGCGGCGAGCGGCGGCGTCCGCGACCTCAGCGGCAAGACGGCCGAGCTGAAGGGCGCCGACTGGCTGCCGGGGCTCGCCGAGCCCGGCAGGGTCGACGGCAAGCAGTACGGCATCCCCTGGTACGCGGCGAACCGCGTGGTGATCTACCACAAGGACCTCTTCGCCCGCGCGGGCGTCACCGCTCCCCCGAAGACGCAGGCCGAGTGGCTCTCCGTCACGGCCAAGCTCAACCGGGGCGGGACCCAGGGCATCTACCTGCCCGGCCAGAACTGGTACACCCTGTCCGGCTTCGTCTGGGAGGACGGCGGCGACCTCGCCGTGAAGGACGGCGCCGGGTGGAAGGGGTCGCTCGACACCCCGCAGGCCCTGGCCGGGATGGACTTCTACCGGCGGCTCCAGGCCCTGGGGAAGGGGCCGAAGGACTCCGACGAGGCCAAGCCCCCGCAGGCCGAGGTCTTCGCCAAGGGCGACGTCGCCCAGATCGTCGCCGTGCCCGGCGGCGCGAAGATCGTCGAGGAGATCAACCCCGCGCTCAAGGGGAAGCTCGGATTCTTCCCGGTGCCCGGCAAGACGGCGGAGAAGCCCGGCGCGGTCTTCACCGGCGGCTCCGACCTCATCGTGCCGGAGGCCTCGACGCACCCCGATGCCGCCTACGCGGTCGTCAGGGCGCTGGCGGGCGAGAAGTGGCAGACGGACATGGCGAGAACGATGAGTTACGTCCCCAACCGCACCTCCCTGGCGCACGTCATCCAGGACGACGAGGGGACGGCAGCGATGGCCGCCGGCGCGGCGCAGGGCCGGGCCACGCCCAACTCCCCGCAGTGGGCCGCCGTCGAGGCCACCAACCCGATCAAGCAGTACATGACCGCCGTGCTGACGGGTACCGATCCCGCGCGGGCCGCGGCGACCGCCTCGCGGAGCATCACCAAGACCCTCGGCTCGTGAGCGGTCCCGTGACCGATCTCGCGAGCGGCCGCGCGGGCGGGGACGGAACCGGCCCCGGAAACGCCCGTACGACCGGTCCCACGAGCGCCCGCTCGACCGCCGCGACCCACCCGACCGACGCGACCGACGCCGGGTCGGCCGGTCCCGGGACCGGCCGCCCGAGCGGTCCCGGGGCGCGGCGCCCCAAGCGGCCGGACCGGGGAGCGCTCTGGCCCTACCTCCTGGTCGCCCCCACCGTCCTCGGCGGCGTGCTCCTCCTCGGATACCCCTTCGCCCGCAACCTGCTCATCTCCTTCCAGGAGTACGGGCTGGGCGAGCTCATCCGTGGCGAGGCAGGGTTCGTGGGGTTCGCCAACTACCGGACCGTCCTGGCCGACCCCGAGTTCTGGGAGGTCGTCCGCCGCACCTTCTGGTGGACCCTGGTGAACGTCGTGCTGATCATGGTGATCGGCACGCTGGTCGCCCTGATGATGCAGCGGCTCGGCCGGCGGATGCGGATGCTGGTGACGAGCGGGCTCGTCCTCGCGTGGGCGAGCCCGGTCATCGCCACCACCACCGTCTTCCAGTGGCTCTTCGCCTCCCGCCTGGGGGTGGTCAACTGGGTTCTCGTCCGGCTCGGGTTCGAGTCGTTCGAGGGGTACTCGTGGCTGGCGGACGGTCCCGCCGCGTTCACCGTCCTGGTCCTGCTCGTGGTCTGGCAGTCGGTGCCCTTCGCGGCCATCACGCTGCACTCGGCGCTCCTGACCGTCCCGACCGAGCTGTACGAGTCGGCCCGCCTCGACGGGGCGGGCGCCTGGCGGATCTTCCGCTCCGTGACGCTCCCCCTTCTGCGGCCGATCTTCGGTCTCGTCCTCTGCCTGGAGGTCATCTGGGTCTTCCGCTGCTTCGCCCAGATCTGGGCCGTGACCAAGGGCGGGCCCGGCGAGGCGACGACCACGCTGCCGGTCTACGCCTACCGGGTGGCCCAGTCGCTGCACCGCTACGACCTCGGGGCGGCGGTCTCCACCCTCACCGTGCTGCTCCTCGTGGCCGTACTGATCGCCTACTTCCGCCAGATGCTCCGACAGGAGGCCGACCGGTGACACCGCGCATCCTGCGCCGACTCCCCCTGAACACCGCGGCGGCGCTCGTCTTCGTCCTGGCCGTCTTCCCGGTGTACTGGATGGTCCTGACCGCCTTCCGGCCGACCCGTGACATCCAGTCCGAGACCCCGCGGTTCCTGCCCGTCTCCGTCACCCTGGACCACTTCCGCGACGCCGTGGCCGCCGACGGCTTCTGGATCTTCTGGCGCAACAGCCTGCTGGTGACCGCCGGATGCGTGCTGCTCGCCCTGGTGGTGGCGCTCGCCGCCGCGTTCGCCGTCGCCCGGATGCGCTGGCGCGGCCGGCGGGGCTTCATCCTCATGGTCTTCATCGCCCAGGTGGCGCCCTGGGAGGCGCTGCTGATCCCGATGTACGTGATCGCCCGGGACGCCGACCTGCTCGACCGGCTGGCGACCCTGAGTCTCGTCTACTTCATGATCACCCTGCCCTTCACCATCGTCACCCTCCGGTCCTTCCTGGCGGCCGTCCCGGCCGAGCTGGAGGAGGCCGCGCAGGTCGACGGCTGCACCCGGGCCACCGCCTTCCGCCGCGTGACGCTCCCGCTGCTCGCGCCGGGGCTGCTCGCGACCTCGCTCTTCGGGTTCATCACCGCCTGGAACGAGTTCGCCTTCGCCAACATGCTCATCATCAAGAACCAGGACGACCGCACCCTGCCCGTCTGGCTCTCGTCCTTCTCCAACGTCTTCGGCACCGACTGGGGCGCCACCATGGCCGCCTCCACCCTCTTCGCCCTGCCCGTCCTCGTCCTCTTCCTGGTCCTGCAGGGCCGGGTCGCCGCCGGAATGACCGGCGGAGCCGTGAAGGGATAACGCACCGCGATGCCCCACCCCCACCTCGTCCCCGAACCCACCCAACTCCAGTTCCTGCCGGGCCGGTTCACCTTCGACCCGACGACCTCGCTGAAGGTCTCGCCGGGCGCCGAGGGCGCGGCCGGACTGCTGCGCACCCTGCTCGGGCCGGCCACCGGTCTGCCGCTGCCCGCGCGCCCCGACGGCTCGGTCGTCCTGGCCCTCGACCGCGCGCTGACCGGCCTCGGCGAGGAGGGGTACGGCCTCACCGTCGGCGCCGGCGGAATCCTCCTGCGGGCCGCGCGCCCCCAGGGGCTCCTCGCCGGAGTCCAGACCCTCCGTCAGCTCCTGCCCGTCGAGGCCCTCCACGCCGAGCCCGTGACCGGTGTCGCCTGGTCGGTGCCCTGTGCGCAGATCACCGACACCCCCCGCTTCCCGTGGCGCGGCTCCATGCTGGACGTCGCCCGCCGCTTCCGGCCCGTCTCCTACCTCCGGCGGTACGTCGACCTCCTGGCCCTCCACAAGCTCAACGTCCTCCACCTCCACCTCACCGACGACCAGGGCTGGCGCATGCCGGTCGCCGCGCTGCCCCGGCTGACCGAGGTCGGAGGGGTGCCGCACGGCGGTGCCTACACCCGGGCGGAGCTCACCGGTCTGGTGGCGTACGCGGCCGAGCGCGGTGTCACCGTCGTGCCGGAGATCGAGATGCCGGGCCATGTCCGCGCCGCTCTCGCCGCCTACCCCGAACTCGGCAACCACCCGGGCCGCACCTATGACGTCTGGGACCGGTGGGGCGTCTGCGACACGATCCTGGGTGTCCACGACGGGGCCCTCGGCTTCTGCCGCACGGTCCTGGACGAGGTGATGGACGTCTTCCCCTCCTCGTACGTCCACATCGGCGGTGAGGAGTGCCCCACCACCGAGTGGCACGACTCCCCCGCCGCCCGCCGAAGGGCCGCCGAGGAGGGACTGGCGGGCCCCTCGGCCCTGCACGGCTGGTTCATGGAGCGGATCGGCCGCCATCTCCTCGACGCCGGCCGCCGCCCGCTCAGCTGGACCGAGAACGGCGCCGACCTCCCCCCGTACTTCACCGTCATGCCCTGGCGGGACGCCGACCACGGCCGCACCGCCGTCCGGCGCGGGCACCGCGTCATCATGGCGCCGCACCGCACCACCTACCTCGACTACCCCCAGTCCCACAGCCCCACGGAGCCGCCCGGCCAGGCCGGCGAGGTCGTCGACCTGCGCACCGTCCACGGCAACGACCCGGCACCGGCGGAGTGGAGCCCCGAGGAGGCCGCCCAGGTCCTCGGCTCGCAGGTGCAGCTGTGGACCGAGTACGTGCCGACCACGGCGCACGCCGAGTACCTGACCTTTCCGCGGCTCTGCGCCCTCGCCGAGGTCGTGTGGACCGGCCGTCACGACTGGCCCGGATTCCAGGAGCGGCTCCGCCACCACAGGACGCGGCTCGACGCCCTCGGGGTGCCGCGCCGGCTCTCCCCCACGCCCCCGTCCCTCCCCGCTCCCGTACCCGCCCCCACCCCATGACCGCCCCCGGACCCCCGTTCCACCCCACCGAAGGAGAGGAATTCCCCATGAGCGACCCCCAGAACGCACCCGCGGCCAACAGGAGGCTGCGGATCCGTGCCGCGCTCGCCGTCGCCGCGGTGACCGGACTCGGCGCCACCGCCCTCACCGCCCTTCCGGCCGCGGCGGCCGGTGAGGCCGTCACCGTCCAGTACCGGCAGAGCGCGACCGGCGGAGACCAGGTCGAGCCCTGGCTCAAGGTGGTCAACACCGGCACGTCGAGCGTGCCGCTGAGCCAGGTCAAGGTGCGCTACTACTTCAAGGCCGACGCGGGAGCCTCGTACACCTACGCCTGCTCCTGGGCCGTGAAGGGCTGCGCGAACCTCACCGGCACGTTCGGCACCCTGGCCAACCCCACCGCGACCGCCGACCGCTACCTGGAGATCGGCTTCACCGCCGGTGCCGGTTCGCTGGCGCCCGGCGCGGACACCGGCGACATGCAGCTGCGTTTCCACCGCTCCAACTGGCAGCCGCTCAACCAGAACGACGACTACTCCTTCGGACCGGCCCAGACGACGTACGCCAACTGGTCCAAGGTCACGGCGACCGTGGGCGGGGTACCGGTCTGGGGCACCGCTCCCGCCGGGAACGAGCCGACGCCGACGCCGACCCCCACCGGCCCGACCACCCCGCCGCCCGCCGGGGCCGCGCTCTTCGACGACTTCGACTACACCGGGCACACGGACCCGGCGATCAACGCCCACGGGTGGAGCGTGCGCTCCAACTCCGGCGGCCCCGGGGTGCCCGGCGCCACCTGGGCGCCCGAGAACGTCACCTTCGCCAAGGAGGGCACGAACTCGATCATGAACCTGCGGAGCTCGACCGCCGGAACGGGCGAGTCGACCCGGCACACCGAGATCCTGACGCGCGCGTCGAAGTTCAAGAACGGCACGTACGCGGCGCGGGTGCGCTTCTCCGACGCGCCGGTGTCCGGCCCGGACGGCGACCGTGTCGTCCAGACCTTCTTCACCATCAACGACCTCAAGGCCCCGATGGCCGACGACTACGCCGAGTACGACTTCGAGTACCTCCCCAACGGCGGTTGGGGCGAGCCCGCCAACATCCTGTACACCACCTCGTGGGAGACCTACCGGCCCGACCCCTGGGAGGCCGTCAACCAGCACTCCGAGGTCCGGGCGAGCTACGCCGGCTGGCACGACCTCGTCCTGACCATCGACGACAACACGATCGTCTACTACGTCGACGGCCAGGAGTTCGGCCGGCACGACGCCCGCTACCTCCCCGAACGCCCGATGTCCATCAACTTCAACCAGTGGCTCATCGACCTCGCCGGCCAGACGTCGACCGCTCCGCGCGCCTACGACCAGAAGGTCGACTACGTCCTGCACGTCAAGGACCAGGTCCTGACCCCGGCCCAGGTGGCCGCCAAGGTCGGGGCGTACCGGTCGGCGGGCACGGCCTTCGAGGACTCCGTGCCGGCCACGTAGGAACCGGACCGGTCCGGCTCGACCCGGGCCCGTGGCAGGCCGGTCCGCCGTCCCCCCCCGGGGGCGGCGGACCGGCGCGTGGTCGCCGGCCGTGGTTGGCGCCGCTCATCCGACTGTCCGATAGTGGAAGGGGCGGCGGGCGAGACGTCGACGCACGGCGCTCCGACGACCTGGTGGCCCCCGCGGAGGAAGCTGGTCGCATGGGTGGCGTTCCCCGAGTCCGACGTCCGAAGGTGCGGCTGCCGCCCGTCTACGCGGCGGCCGTACGACGGTCGGTGCGGGTCACGCTCGCCGCGACGGTCGGCTTCTACGTGTTCCTGTACGGCTTCGGCTCGACGGTCGCCGCCACGTACGCGCTGTTCGCGGCGATCGCGCTGGCGGGCCTGTCGCACATCCCGGGCACCGGGCGGCAGCGGGCGGTGGTGCTGTCCCGCGCGGTGCCCGTCTGCTGGGTGTTGATCACGATCGGCACCTACCTGTCCGTACGGACCTGGACCGCGGCCCTCGGCATGCTGGTCATCGGCTTCGCGCTGGCCTTCATGGCGGTGGGCGGGCCCCGTCCGGCCGGAGCGGCCCCGGGGCTGCACCTGATGTACATCCTGCCGTCCTTCCCGCCCTACGATCCCGGTTCCCTGGGCGAACGCCTGGTGGGGGCCACGGCGGGGCTCCTGCTGCTCATCGTCGCCGAGACGTTCCTGCTGCCCGAACGCGCGGCGGGCGTCCCCTACCGGGAGCTGGCCGCCCGCGCGTCCGACGGCGCGGCGCGCTGCGCCGACGAACTGGGCAAGGCCCCCTACGCGGCCTCCGGCGCGACGCTGCGGGCCGCCCGGGAGCTGGGCGCGGGGCTGCGGGCCTCCCAGGTCCCGGAGGCGGAACGTCCGGCGGGGGCCGGGGTACGGGACCGGGCGCTGACCCACACCGGTCTGGCCGTCCGCACCCTGCTCGCGCGGCTCGCGCTGCTGCCGCCTCCTCCGGGCGACCCCTCGTCGGGCCGGGCCGACCTGACCGTTCTGCACGCCGTGGCCGACGCCTCCCGGGAGGCCGCGGCGCTCCTGCGGGGCCGGGAGCGGGCGGCGCCCCACGGGGGCCGGGAAGCGACCGGGGACGCGCGCGCCCGGCTGCGGGAGGCACGCCGGGCCCTGGCCGAGGGGCCCGAGGAGGGTGCCCCGCCGGCCGCGCTGCGCCGCCACGCGGCGATGCTGGAGGTCGCCGACGCGGCGCTCGCCACGTCCACGGCGGCGGAGCTCGCGGTACGGGGCCGGGCGGCCGCCGCCGCGGCGGCCCCGGGACGGTTCTGGTACGCGGGGATGCGGGCGCCCGAGCTGTGGTGGCGGCGGCTCACGGGCCACGCGGGACAGCGGTCGGTGTTCTTCCAGAACGCCGTACGCATCAGCCTGGCCCTCGCGGCGGCGCGGACGATCGCCGGGCTCGACACCCTCCCGCACGGGTTCTGGATGCTCCTCGCCACGCTGACCCTGACCCGTACGACGGTGCGCGAGACACGCGGCACCGTGCGGGTGGCGCTCACCGGCACCCTCGTCGGCGCGCTCGTCGCGGCCGCGCTGCTCGCGACGGTCGGCACGGACACGGTGGTGTACGCCGCGGCCCTGCCCCCGCTGATGCTGGTCACCTTCACGCTGGGCCCGGTGAAGGGGGTGGGGTGGGCGCAGGCGCTGTTCACGGTGCTCGTCGCCCTGGTCTTCGCCCAGTTGGCCCCCGCGACCTGGCAACTCGCCGAGTTCCGGCTGCTCGACGTGCTGGGCGGCAGTGCGATCGGCGCGGTGTTCGGGCTGCTGGCCTGGCCCCGGGGCGCCCAGGACGAGCTGCGCCGGTCGGTGGCGTGGATGCTCCGGATCGCCGCGGAGACCGTGGTGGCCACGACCGCCGAGGTCTCCACGGGCGGGTCGCGGGCTCCGGTGCCCACGGCGCCGGGCCATCGGTCGCTGCAGCACGCGCTGATCATGGCGGAGACGGCGTACGCCCAGTACCGGAGCGAGCCGAAGGAGCGGGCCGGCTCCGACGACCCCCACGACTGGCAGGCCGCGCTGATGTCGGGCCACCACACGCTGTGGGGCGCGGACCGGCTGCTCGTGCCGCCCGAGCCGGTGGTCGTTCCGCCACTGCCCGGGGAGTCCGCCGTGGCGGTCACGCTGATCGGCGACCGGGTGGCCGCCGGCATGCTCCTGGTCTCCGCCCGGCTGGATCCGCGCGGTGACACGCCCGGCACGCCGATGGCGCTGCGCGCCCGCGCCTTCGACGACCTCGCGGTCGAGCCCCCGGGTGCGCCGCGGTCGTACTACGCGACCGTGGAGTGGCTGGACTCGCTGACCACGGACCTGGAGCGGATCACCGGCGGGTCCGACGAGCCCGGTGTGAGCCGCACGTGAGCCGAACGAGGTCTTCGCCGCCGTCTGCGGTGTGGCCGGCCGACGGGTGCTCCCGGTGCCGGCACCGGAAACGCCCGTCGGCCGGCCGCGCATCAGGTGCGCAGCCACACCGCCGTGTCCTCGGGGAGGCGGCCGTCGGCGTCCAGGGGGCCGCTCGACAGGAGCAGGCTCTGGTGCGGCGGGAGCGCGGCCGGGTCCGTGGAGAGGTTGACCACGCACACCAGGCCCTCGGACCGCGCGAAGGCGAGTACTCCCTCCGCGGCGGGCAGCCAGGTCAGGGGGCCGTCGCCGAATCCCTCGGTCGTCCGGCGCAGGAGCAGGGCCGCCCGGTAGAGCGCCAGCATCGACCCCGCGTCGGCCCGCTGGCGGTCCACGGCGAAGCCGTCCCAGTCGCGGGGCTGCGGAAGCCAGGGCTCGGTGTGGGAGCCGAATCCGTACGAGGGTGCTCCCGCTTCCCAGGGCAGGGGGACGCGGCAGCCGTCGCGGCCGGGGTCGGTGCCGCCGGAGCGGGCGTGCATGGGGTCTTCGATCCGGTCGAGCGGGACCTCCGCCTCGGGCAGGCCGAGTTCTTCGCCCTGGTACAGGTAGACGGAGCCGGGGAGGGCGAGGGTGAGGAGGGCGGCGGCGCGGGCGCGGCGGGTGCCGAGTTCCAGGTCGGTGGGGGTGCCGAAGCGCTTCTTGGCGAAGTCGAAGCCGGTGTCCTCGCGGCCGTAGCGGGTGGCGGTGCGGGTGACGTCGTGGTTGCAGAGGACCCAGGTGGCGGGGGCGCCGACGGGGGCGTGTTCGGCGAGGGTGTCGTCGATGGTGCGGCGCAGGCGGTCCGGGTCCCAGGGGCAGGAGAGGAAGTTGAAGTTGAAGGCGGTGTGCAGTTCGTCCGGGCGCAGGTAGCGGGCGAAGCGTTCGGAGTCGGGCAGCCAGACCTCTCCGACGAAGACGGCGCCGTACGTGTCCGCGATGGCCCGCCATGAGCGGTAGATGTCGTGGAGTTCGTCCTGGTCGATGTACGGGTGGGGGTCGACGCCCTCGACGAAGTCGGCGAGCGCCGGGTCCTTGGCGAGCAGCGCCGCAGAGTCGATCCGTACGCCGGCGACCCCGCGTTCGAACCAGAAGCGCAGCACGTCCTCGTGTTCCTGGCGGACGGCCGGGTGGGCCCAGTTGAGGTCGGGCTGTTCGGGGGTGAAGAGGTGGAGGTACCACTCGCCGTCGGAGACTCGGGTCCACGTGTTCCCGGAGAACTGGGAGGGCCAGTCGTTGGGCGGGAGTTCGCCGTTCTCGCCCCGGCCGGGGCGGAAGTGGAACAGCTCGCGTTCCGGGCTGCCGGGGCCGGCGGCGAGCGCGGCCCGGAACCAGGCGTGCTGGTCGGAGACGTGGTTGGGGACGATGTCGACGATGGCCCGGATGCCGAGTTCTCCGGCCTCGGCGATCAGCTTCTCGGCGTCTTCGAGGGTGCCGAAGGCGGGGTCGATGGTGCGGTAGTCGGCGACGTCGTAGCCGCCGTCGACGAG
>NZ_JBEOXR010000051.1:0-64060 GCF_040296665.1 Streptomyces sp. NPDC002057 | reverse complement strand
GCCGCGCGGTTGGCGGGGGCCGCCCGCGCCCGCCCGCCTACCCGGCCGCCGCGCGGGCCCCGCGCGACGCCCGGCGACGGCCCTAGGCGACGACGACGACCTTCGCGCCGATCACGGCGAACGTCCACATCGCGTTCCCGTCGGCCCGCTTCATGCGGATGCCGCCGGTCTTCTTCGTCGGGTCCGGGCTCGGCGTCGAGCCGTCGACCGCCGCGCTGAAGCCGATCGCCACGTCCTGGGCCGTCGCGAACCGCACCACGTGCTCGATCTGCACGCCGTCCGAGCCGCGGACCGAGCCGGAGCGGGAGGTCACCGCGTACGCGCCGGGCACCGGGTCGACCGTGCTCGGCATCACCGTGAACGTCCGCGTGGCCTTGCCCTTGCCGTCCACCAGCCACACCCGGCGGTCGGCGATCGCGTACACGACCCGCTCACCGCTGCCGGAGTCCGCCGGGACGGCGAGGGGGTTCGCGGCCGGCTTCTTCGGGCCGCCGCTCGGCGAGGTCGAGGGGGCGGTCGTGCCCGGCGTGCGGGGCTTCAGCGAGAGATCGGCGGGCGCGTTCGCCGAGGCCTGGTACGCGAGGAAGCAGACCGCCGCGACGGCCGCCGCCGTGAGCCCGGCCACGAATCCCGAGCTGCTCCGTGCCACCGTGCCCACCTCTCGTACGAACGTATCGAAGGGTGACGGTAGCAGCAGGGGGAGCGAGGGGCGGGGCACCGTGCCCGGGAGCCGTAGGCTGTTCGCGTGCTGTTGCTCGCCATGGATACCGCCACCCCCGCCGTCACCGTCGCCCTCCACGACGGCGAGGCCGTCGTCGCCTCGTCGAGCCAGGTCGACGCCCGCCGCCACGGGGAACTGCTGCTGCCCGCCGTCGACCGGGTCCTCAAGGAGGCCGGTCTCGCGCTCGACGCGGTCACCGGGATCGTCGTCGGCGTCGGCCCCGGGCCGTACACCGGCCTCCGGGTCGGCCTCGTCACCGCCGCCGCCTTCTCCTCCGCGCTCGGCGTCCCGGTGCACGGCCTGTGCACCCTCGACGGCCTGGCGTACGCCTCCGGGATGGACGAGCCCTTCGTCGTCGCCACGGACGCGCGCCGCAAGGAGGTCTACTGGGCGCGGTACGAGGACTCCCGTACGCGCGTGACGGACGCCGCCGTCGACCGGCCCGCCGAGATCGCCGAACGGCTCGCGGGCCTCCCGGTCGTCGGCGCGGGCGCCCGTCTCTACCCGGAGGCCTTCCCCGACGCCCGCGACCCCGAGCACCAGTCGGCGGCGGCGCTCGCCGCGCTCGCCGCGGAGAGGCTGGCGGCCGGCGGGGAGGGATTCCTCGACCCGCTGCCGATGTACCTGCGCCGCCCCGACGCCCAGGTGCCCAAGAACTACAAGGTGGTCACACCCCAGTGACCGGCGCCGTGGAGCTGCGCGAGATGCGCTGGTGGGACATCGCACCGGTGCTGGCCCTGGAGGACGAGCTGTTCCCCGAGGACGCCTGGTCGGCGGGGATGTTCTGGTCCGAGCTCGCGCACGCCCGCGGGCCGCGCGCCACCCGCCGCTACCTCGTCGCGGAGACCGCCGACGCGGGCGGCGGGAAGCGGCTCGTCGGGTACGCGGGACTCGCCGCGGCCGGCGGACTCGGCGACGTCCAGACCATCGCCGTCGCCCGCGACCAGTGGGGTACGGGCCTCGGCGCCCGCCTCCTCGCCGACCTGCTCCACCACGCCACCGCCTTCGAGTGCGACGAGGTCCTCCTCGAAGTGCGCGTGGACAACACCCGGGCCCAGAAGCTCTACGAGCGCTTCGGCTTCGAGCCCATCGGTTTCCGGCGCGGCTACTACCAGCCCGGAAACGTGGACGCGCTCGTGATGCGACTGACCGTTCAAGGAACTGAGACTGATTCTGATGGCTGCTGACGAACCGCTCGTACTCGGCATCGAGACCTCCTGCGACGAGACCGGTGTCGGCATCGTCCACGGGACCACGCTCCTCGCGGACGCCGTCGCCTCCAGCGTCGACACCCACGCCCGCTTCGGCGGCGTCGTGCCCGAGATCGCCTCCCGCGCCCACCTGGAGGCGATGGTCCCGACGATCGAGCGCGCCCTGGAGACGGCCGGGATCTCCGCCAAGGACCTCGACGGCATCGCCGTCACCGCGGGCCCCGGCCTCGCGGGCGCGCTGCTCGTCGGCGTCTCGGCGGCCAAGGCCTACGCGTACGCCCTCGGCAAGCCGCTCTACGGCGTGAACCACCTCGCCTCGCACATCTGCGTCGACCAGCTGGAGCACGGCAAGCTGCCCGAGCCGACGATGGCCCTGCTGGTCTCCGGCGGCCACTCCTCGCTGCTGCTCTCCGCCGACATCACCTCCGACGTGCGCCCCCTGGGCGCCACCATCGACGACGCCGCGGGCGAGGCCTTCGACAAGATCGCCCGCGTCCTCGACCTCGGCTTCCCGGGCGGCCCGGTCATCGACCGGCTCGCCAAGGAGGGCGACCCGGCCGCCATCGCCTTCCCGCGCGGCCTGAGCGGCTCGCGGGACCCCGCGTACGACTTCTCCTTCTCCGGCCTGAAGACCGCCGTGGCCCGCTGGATCGAGGCGAAGCGCGCGGCCGGCGAGGACGTGCCGGTGCGGGACGTCGCCGCGTCCTTCCAGGAGGCGGTCGTCGACGTCCTCACCCGCAAGGCCGTCCGGGCCTGCAAGGACGAGGGCGTCGACCACCTGATGATCGGCGGCGGCGTCGCCGCCAACTCGCGGCTGCGGGCCCTCGCGCAGGAGCGCTGCGAGCGGGCCGGCATCCGGCTGCGGGTGCCCCGTCCCGGCCTGTGCACGGACAACGGCGCGATGGTCGCGGCCCTCGGCTCCGAGATGGTCGCCCGCAACCGGCCGGCCTCGGACCTGGAGCTGTCGGCGGACTCGTCGCTGCCGGTGACGGACCCGCACGTGCCGGGCGCGCACGCGCACGGCCACGGACACGGACACGACCACGTGCACGAGGTCAGCAAGGAGAACCTCTACTCATGAGGGTCGCCCTGATGTGGGAGGCGCGCGCCGCGCAGGGCCGGGGCGCCGAACTCCTGGAGTGGGCGAGGGCCCAGGTCCTCGCCCGCGATCCCGAGCGCCGTGAGATCTTCCGCGCCCCCCAGGAGAGGGTCCTCGTCCTCACCTGGTGGGAGGCGGACGCGCTCGACGCCGAACTGCCGGAGCTGCCCGAGCCGGACGCCGAACTCATCACCCGTCCGGTCCACCGCTGGCGCTTCGAATCGGTCGAATAGGCACCAACGCCCCCGGGCTGACATTCGACGATCGAGCAACCATTCGACCGGCGCGCGCATCCCACAACGCGTGAAGAAGACGATCGCGCTGTGGGCGGCGCTGACCGCCGCCACCCTGCTGGTGACGGGCTGCGCGGCGGAGGGCCCCGCCGCTCCCGCCCCGGGGAAGCCGGCCGCCGGCGACCGGGCACCCGCGGGCGACAAGGCGTCCCGGGCACCCGCGCACCCCGAAGGGGCCGCCGCGACCGCCGCCGCGTACCGCCGCTACGGGCTCGAACCCCTCGCGCCGCCGCCCGCCCCGCCCGCGGTCAAGCCGGTCACCCGCGCGCCGGGCGGTCCGGTCCCCGTCATCAGCGACATCCCCACCACCGAGAAGATCGTCTTCATCACGATCGACGACGGGGCCGAGAAGGACCCCGAGTTCGTGAGGATGATGAGGGACCTCAAGGTCCCGGTCACGATGTTCCTCACCGACTCGGCCATCCGCGCCGACTACGACTACTTCGCGCCGCTCGTCGCCCAGGGCCACGGGCTCGCCAACCACACCCTCACCCACCCCAACCTGCGCACCCTCTCCCATGACGCCCAGCGCCGGGAGATATGCGGCCAGCAGGCCAGGCTGAAGGACCGGTACGGCAAGGCCCCGCGTCTCTTCCGGCCGCCCTACGGCAACTGGAACGAGGCCACGCGCGCGGCGGCCGGGGAGTGCGGGGTGGACGCGATCGTGCTGTGGCGCGAGTCCATGCAGATCAAGAACATGCAGTACCAGCGCGGCGACCGGAAGCTGCACCCCGGCGACATCGTCCTCGCCCACTTCCGCGGCCCGTCCGAGCTCAAGGGGCGGACGATGACCGAGATGACGGCGACGATGCTGCGCCGCATACAGGAGCAGGGCTTCACGGTGGCGCGCCTGGAGGACTACGTCTAGGCGTCCTCCCGGAAGTTCTCCGCGGCGGCTGTCGATGCGGACGGGTCCCGTTCGACGTATGAGTGAGAGGCGGGGAGAAGCCCCGCCACCGCACGAGGAGTCACCATGCCCCGCTACCTGACCCTGGTCCGCATCGAGGAGAACACCATCGACATGGGGGACGCCGACCCCGGCTTCGAGGAGCGCATGGGCGCGCTCTTCGAGGAGATCACCAAGGCCGGCGTCATGCTGGACACGGCGGGGCTCAAGCCGACCGCCGAGGCCACCCGGATCACCTGGTCGGACGGGAAGCTCTCCTACACGGACGGGCCGTTCACCGAGACCAAGGAGGTCGTCGGCGGCTACGCCATGATGCAGTGCAAGGACATGGCCGAGGCGATGGAGTGGTCCAGGCGCTTCCTGGCGGTCCACCCGCCGCACTGGACGGTGGGCCTGGAGGTCCGCGAGGTCGAGGAGGCGCCGGGGGCCTGAGCCCCGGCCCGTTGCCGGGCCCGTTGTCGGTGCCGTGTGCTGTCATGTGAGACGTGAGGGCACACGGCACCGACGGCACCGGCCACGTGGAGAGCGCCGGGGGCGCCGGGGGCGCCGGGAGCGCCGCGAGTGCCGGGGGCGCCGGGGAGTTCGGCGGCGCCGGCTCGGTCGAGGCCACCCTCGACACCGTCTTCCGGATGGAGTCGCCGCGGATCGTCGCCACCGCGGCGCGGATCGTCCGCGACGTCGGCATCGCCGAGGAGATCGCCCAGGACGCGCTCGTCGCCGCCCTCGAACAGTGGCCCCGCACCGGGGTCCCGGAGCGGCCGGGGGCCTGGCTGACGGCCGCCGCCAAGCACCGCGCCGTCGACCTCGTGCGGCGGCGCGAGACGTACGCCCGGAAGCTCGCCGAGGTCGGCCGCACGCTCGGCGAGGAGTCGTACGACCCGGAGCCCCCGGGCCCCGGGGACATCGACGACGACGTGCTGCGGCTGATCTTCACCGCCTGCCACCCGGTGCTCTCCGCCGAGGCCCGCGCCGCCCTCACCCTGCGGCTCGTCGGCGGGCTCCGTACCGACGAGATCGCCCGCGCCTTCCTCGTACCGGAGGCGACCGTCGCGGCGCGGATCACGCGCGCCAAGCGGACGCTCGCGAGGGCGGGCGTGGAGTTCGAGGTGCCGTACGGGGAGGAGCGGGCGGCCCGGCTCGGTTCCGTCCTGGAGGTCGTCTACCTGATCTTCAACGAGGGGTACGCGGCGACCGCGGGCGACGACCTGCTGCGGCCGGGCCTGTGCGAGGACGCGCTGCGGCTCGCCCGGGTCCTCGCCGCGCTCGTCCCGCGGGAGGGCGAGGCGCAGGGCCTGGCCGCCCTGCTGGAGCTGCAGTCCTCCCGTACGGCGGCCAGGACCGGGCCCGACGGGGAGCCGGTGCTGCTCGCCGCGCAGGACCGGCGGCGCTGGAGCCGGCTGCTGATCCGGCGCGGGTTCGCCGCCCTCGAACGGGCCGGGGACGGGCGCTCGTTCGGGCCGTACGCCCTCCAGGCCGCCATCGCCGCCTGTCACGCGCGGGCCCCGTCGTACGAGGAGACCGACTGGGCGACCATCGCCGCGCTGTACGGGAAGCTGGGCGTCCTCGCGCCCTCCCCGGTCGTCGAGCTGAACCGCGCGGTCGCCGTGTCGATGGCCGAGGGCCCCGCCGCCGCCCTCCCGATCGTCGACGCCCTCGCCGCCGAACCGGCCCTGGCGCGCTACCACTTGCTGCCGAGCGTGCGGGGCGATCTGCTGGCCCGGCTCGGCCGCGCGCAGGAGGCGCGCGCGGAGTTCGAGCGGGCGGCGGCCCTCACCCGGAACGAGAGCGAGCGGGCGCTGCTGCGGGGTAAGGCGCGCGAGACGGGAGCTCCGTGACGGCCGGGCGCTGACCGTCCGATCCGGGCGAGGCGGGGCCGGGTGGTGGCCGCCCGGCGGACCGCCCGGCCCTAGGCTGCTTGGCATGTCCCCGCGCAACCCGCTTCCGCCGCCGCCCCCGCCCGCCGACGTCCAGAGCTGGCCCGACCGGGACGCGCGGCTCGCCGACCGGGCGCTGGCGCTCGACGAACTCGGCAGGCGGCTGCTCGGCGGCGGCCGGCTGGTGACGTTCCTGCTCTCGTTCGTCCTGCTCCAGCTGGGCTGGGGGCTGGTCGGCGTCCTGCTGGTCTCGCTCGGCGGGCCGGCGCCCGACCCGATCATGATGCTGACGGGGCTCGTCACGGCGGTCCTCGGCATCGGGGTCCTCGTCCCGGCCGTGTGGCTGACCGTCCGCGGTCTGCGGCGCGACCGGACCGCCCGCGAGCGGCTCGTCCGGTGGGCGGCCCTGGACCGGCACGGCCCGACGGACGCCCGGCTGCGCGCCCCGGTCCTCAGCGTCTGCTGGCTGCTGCTGTCCTTCGCGCTGTGCGGCCTCGGACTCTGGACGGGCTTCGCGGTCCCGGCGGGCGCCACCCGTGACGACGGCTACGGCCTGGTCGCCTACGGCATGGGCGTGGCCCTGATCCTCTGGATCACGGGCCTGACGGGCCTGGCGAAGGCCGTCGGCCACTACCGCCTCGCGGTACGGCTCACCGGCCCCCGGCCGCCGGCCGGCCGATCAGCATCGTCGGAGCTCCCGCGACCCGAGTGAGCAGGACGGTCGCCGCGTGGGGGCCCTTCGGCTTCACCTTGCGGCGGATCTCCTCCGGTTCGACCGCCGAGCCGCGCTTCTTCACGGTGAGGGTGCCGACCTCCCGCTCGCGCAGCAGGGCCTTCAGCTTCTTGAGGTTGAAGGGGAGTACGTCGGTGATCTCGTACGCGGCGGCGTACGGGGTGGGGAGGAGCGCGTCCGCCGTGACGTACGCGATCGTCTCGTCGATCAGGCCGCCGGCCACGTCCTCGGCCACCTCGGCGACCAGGTGCGCGCGGATGACGGCGCCGTCCGGCTCGTAGAGGTAGCGGCCGACCGGGCGGACCGCCGGGTCGGGGAGCCCCCGGCCGGTGAGGGCCGAGCCCGAGGGCAGCAGGGTGGCCCGGCGGGCGCCGGGTTCCGTGCCGAACCAGAGGACGGCCTCCTTCACGTCCCCGCCGTCCGAGATCCACTCGGCCTCGGCCTCCGCGGGCACCGCCTCGTGCGGGATGCCCGGGGCCACCTTCAGGGCCGCGTGCGGGGCCTTGCGGGCCGCCTCGACCGCCCAGGACAGCGGCGGTGAGTACGCCTCCGGGTCGAAGATCCGGCCCCGGCCGCCGCGCCGCGCCGGGTCGACGAAGACCGCGTCGTACGGGGCCGTGTCGATGTCGGTCACGTCCGCGCACCGCACCTCGATCAGCTCCGCGAGACCGAGCGCCTCGGCGTTGGCGCGGGCCACCTCCGCCGTCAGCGGGTCGCGGTCGACGGCGAGGACGGAGATCCCGGCGCGGGCGAGCGCGATCGCGTCGCCGCCGACGCCGGAGCAGAGGTCGGCGACGGAGCGGACGCCGAGCTCCCTGAGCCGGGCCGCCCGGTGGGTGCCGACCGAGGCGCGCGTCGACTGCTCGACCCCGTTCGGCGTGAAGTACATCCGGTACGCGTCCTCCGCGCCGAACTTCGCCACCGCCCGCTGCCGCAGCCGCGCCTGGCCGACGGCCGCGGTGACCAGCTCGGCGGGGTGGTCGCGGCGCAGCCGGGAGACGACCGCCAGCTCCTGGGCGGGGTCGTGGTCGCGCAGGGCGGCGAGCAGCGTCTGGCCCTCGGGGCCGTGCAGGGAGGCGAAGGAGGCGAGGTCGGTCACCCGTCCCATTGTGGGCCCTGCGGTGCTGTGGGCCGGCCGGGGGACGGTGGGCGCGTACGGCGGTGTCGTGCCCGGGAAGGGGCGGCCGCGCTGACAGGATGCGGCGCCATACGGTTCGTACGACAAAAGGAATAAAAGATGGCAACAGGTGTGCACCGTTCCTCCCGGTTGCTCGGGGCCGCCCTCGTCGTCGCCGCCCTCGCCTCCACCGCCACCGCCTGCTCGGGCGGCTCCGGGGCCGACGGCGGCGCACCCGCCCCCGCCGCCGGCCAGCAGGCCCAGGGCGCGGCCGGCGCGCTCGCCGCCTACGCCGAGAAGGTGCGCGCGCAGCGCGCCGCCCGCGTGGCCGCCGCCAGGAAGTGGGGCCTCGCCCGGCCCCCGCTCGAAGCCCCCGCCCCGCCCGCCGTCAAGCCGAAGATCACCACCCGCAAGGGCTTCGAGACGGACGGCGAAGGGCTGCCGCCCGTCTTCACCACGGTGCCGACCAAGCAGAAGGTCGTCTTCCTCACCATCGACGACGGCTCCGAGAAGGACCCCGAGCTGCTGCGGATGATGAAGGAGCTGCGGATCCCCTACAGCGCCTTCCTCAGCGACTACGTCGTCAAGGACGACTACGGGTACTTCGCCCGCATGCAGAAGTCGCAGGAGGGCGGGGTCTCGCTCCACAACCACACCCTCAACCACCGCTATCTGCCGGGACTCTCGTACAGCCGGCAGAAGAGCGAGATCTGCGGCATGCAGGACGTCATCGAGAAACGATTCGGCAAGCGGCCCGAGCTCTTCCGCCCGCCGTACGGCAACTACAACGAGGACACCCTGCGCGCCGCCAGGAGCTGCGGCGTGAAGGCGGTCCCGCTGTGGGCGTCCGAGGCGTTCCCGGACCACATGGAGTGGCGCGAGTGGGACCGGGACCTGCACCCCGGCGACATCGTCCTCACCCACTTCCGGGGCAAGGGCGACTGGAAGGGCACGATGCCCGACATGATCCGCCGGGTCATGAACGTGATCACGGCGAAGGGGTACGCGGTCGCGAAGCTGGAGGACTACGTGTGAGCGGATCCCGTGCGAGCCGACGCGCCACGGGCGGGCCGGTGGTGACGGGCCGGGCGCACCGGGCGCTCGCCGGAGCCGCGCTCGTCGGCACCCTGCTGGCCCTCACCGGCTGCGCCTCGACCGTGGACTCCATCGAACGGCTCGGCCGGAAGGCCGCCGAACGCGTCGGCACGCAGGAGGCGAAACCCCCGCGGGCGGCCGCCGCCACGACCCCGTCCCGGCCGGGCCGGACCCCGCCGGGCACCGCCACCGGGTGAGGAATTGGCACTCCGCTTGACCGAGTGCTAATCGCGGTCATAGTCTCAGGTCTGGCACTCCCCACTGGAGAGTGCCAACACAGCGACGGGCAGGTCCGGCACCCGCGACGACGGATCCACCTGGTTCGCCACCTCAGACAGTTAACCCCGAGATCTCCGAAGGGGGAGGTCGGATCGTGACGACCACCAGCTCCAAGGTTGCCATCAAGCCGCTCGAGGACCGCATTGTGGTCCAGCCGCTCGACGCCGAGCAGACCACCGCCTCTGGCCTGGTCATTCCGGACACCGCCAAGGAGAAGCCCCAGGAGGGCGTCGTCCTGGCCGTGGGCCCGGGCCGCTTCGAGAACGGCGAGCGTCTGCCGCTCGACGTCAAGACCGGCGATGTCGTGCTGTACAGCAAGTACGGCGGCACCGAGGTGAAGTACAACGGCGAGGAGTACCTCGTCCTCTCGGCCCGCGACGTGCTCGCGATCGTCGAGAAGTAATTCACCGAAGTTCTGAAGTACCGAAGTACCGAGCACTGAAGCAGATGCTCAGAGCTGCGCCCCGAGGCCCCTTCCAGGCGCCCCGGGGCGCGGTTCGTTCCACCCGATTCCGAGAGGGCTGAACCGCTCCCATGGCGAAGATCCTGAAGTTCGACGAGGACGCCCGTCGCGCCCTTGAGCGCGGCGTCAACAAGCTTGCCGACACGGTGAAGGTGACGATCGGCCCCAAGGGCCGCAACGTCGTCATCGACAAGAAGTTCGGCGCCCCCACCATCACCAACGACGGTGTCACGATCGCCCGCGAGGTCGAGATCGACGACCCGTACGAGAACCTCGGCGCCCAGCTGGTGAAGGAGGTGGCGACCAAGACCAACGACATCGCGGGTGACGGCACCACCACCGCCACCGTGCTCGCCCAGGCCCTGGTCCGCGAGGGTCTGCGCAACGTCGCCGCCGGCGCCTCCCCGGCCGCCCTCAAGAAGGGCATCGACGCCGCCGTCAAGGCCGTCTCCGACGAGCTGCTCGCCACCGCGCGCCCGATCGAGGACAAGTCCGACATCGCCGCCGTCGCCGCGCTCTCCGCGCAGGACCAGCAGGTCGGCGAGCTCATCGCCGAGGCGATGGACAAGGTCGGCAAGGACGGTGTCATCACCGTCGAGGAGTCCAACACCTTCGGCCTGGAGCTCGACTTCACCGAGGGCATGGCCTTCGACAAGGGCTACCTGTCCCCGTACATGGTGACCGACCAGGAGCGTATGGAGGCCGTCCTCGACGACCCGTACATCCTGATCAACCAGGGCAAGATCTCCTCGATCCAGGACCTGCTGCCCATCCTGGAGAAGGTCATCCAGGCCGGCGCCGGCAAGCCGCTGCTGATCATCGCCGAGGACGTCGAGGGCGAGGCCCTGTCGACCCTGGTGGTCAACAAGATCCGTGGCACCTTCAACGCCGTGGCCGTCAAGGCCCCCGGCTTCGGTGACCGCCGCAAGGCCATGCTCGGCGACATCGCCACCCTCACCGGTGCCACCGTCATCGCCGAGGAGGTCGGCCTCAAGCTCGACCAGGCCGGTCTCGACGTGCTCGGCACCGCCCGCCGCGTCACCATCACCAAGGACGACACCACCATCGTCGACGGTGGCGGCGACTCGTCCGAGGTGCACGGCCGCGTCAACCAGATCAAGGCCGAGATCGAGTCCACGGACTCGGACTGGGACCGCGAGAAGCTGCAGGAGCGCCTGGCGAAGCTCGCCGGCGGCGTCTGCGTCATCAAGGTCGGCGCCGCCACCGAGGTGGAGCTCAAGGAGAAGAAGCACCGCCTCGAGGACGCCATCTCGGCGACCCGCGCCGCGGTCGAGGAGGGCATCGTCTCCGGCGGTGGCTCCGCGCTCGTCCACGCCGTCAAGGTCCTCGACGACAACCTCGGCAAGACCGGCGACGAGGCCACGGGTGTCGCGGTCGTCCGCCGCGCCGCCGTCGAGCCGCTGCGCTGGATCGCCGAGAACGCCGGCCTCGAGGGCTACGTCATCACCTCGAAGGTGGCGGAGCTCGACAAGGGCCAGGGCTTCAACGCGGCGACCGGCGAGTACGGCGACCTGGTCAAGGCCGGCGTCATCGACCCGGTGAAGGTGACGCGCTCCGCCCTGGAGAACGCCGCCTCGATCGCCTCCCTCCTCCTCACCACCGAGACCCTCGTGGTGGAGAAGAAGGAAGAGGAGCCGGCCGACCACGGTCACGGCGGTCACGGCCACTCCCACTGAGGCGTGACGTAACCGATCATCACTGATCACGGCTGATCACCGAGGCCCGGTGCCCCCGTCGCGGGGGCACCGGGCCCCGGTGCGTCACGGGGTGTGCCGCACCCCGGCGGGCATCCGGAGCCCGCCCTCCGGACCGGTCCCCGCCGCGGGCCCCCAGGGCCTGTCCGGCCATTCCCGCCGGGGTCCGGGTCCGACGCCCAGGGTCAGACGGGCCCTAGCCCTCGACCGCGCCGAGCTGACCCATCAGCCCGAGCAGGTCGTACTGCCACCACCCCTCCGTGATCTTCCCGTCGTCCCGGAAGCGGTGGACGACCGTCCCGGTCATCGTCACCTCCATGCCGGAGGGCTGGAGCCCCATGAAGTCCCCGGTGTGGCTGCCCTGCCAGGTCCAGCGGGTGCACACCCGGTCGCCCTCGGCGATCTGGTCGTCGACGGTGAAGGCGAAGTCGAAGCCGCGCCGCCACATCTCCACCTCGCGCCGGACCGCGTCCATCCCGATGACGTCCTGCTCGTTGGTCGGATCGTGGTCGTGGTACCCCTCGGCGAGCACCTCGTCCATCAGCGCGAGTTCCGGCTCGGACGCCATCATCTCCAGGAGCCGGCGGGCGTTGGTCTTGTAGAGCGACTCGTCCCGGACCACGTCCAGGTCGGTGAAGGTCGGCATTTCGTCGCAGAGGGCGACCATCTCCCGGAAGATCCGGTCGGTCTCGGGGAGCTGCGAGTTCCGCATGGCCACGTCGTACGACGGGAACTCGATGATCTCCACCAGGTGCGTGGAATCGGCCCGGTCCTTGCCGAGGACGCTGTGCGTGGCCGTCCGCTTCCCCTTGGTCTGCTCGATCCACCGGTCCATCAGCCGGTTCATGTCGTCGACCCGGCTGGTCTTGAAGTCGATGATCTGCGTGAACGTCATGACGCCTCCCGACCCAGGTGGGATCTCTCCAGTCTAGGTTGGGCGCATGGAGCGGGCAGGGGGAGAGCGACCGGTCACGGTCGACAACGAGGCGGGCGTCGTCGTGATCGGCGACGGCAACCAGGTCGGATTCGGTACGGGGACGGTGGTCCGCTCGGCCTACCGGGAGCAGGTCCGGCGCATCGCCCCGCCCGAACTCATCGGCAGGGAAACCGAGTTGGCCGAACTCGCCGCCTTCTGCCGTACGGGGGACGGGTATCGCTGGTGGCGGGCGGACGCCTGGGCGGGCAAGACGGCGCTCATGGCCTGGTTCGCGCTCCACCCGCCCGCCGGGGTGCGCGTCGTCCCCTTCTTCATCACGGCCCGCCTCGGCGCCCAGAACGACGTCGTCGCGTACGTCGACGTGGTCCTGGAGCAGCTGACGGAGCTGGCCGGCGAAGGGCTCCCCGCCCTCCTGACCGCCGCCACGCGCGAGGCGCACCTGCTGCGCCTCTACTCCTCGGCCGCCGAGGCCTGCGCGAGACGCGGCGAACGGCTCGTCCTCCTCGTCGACGGCCTCGACGAGGACCGCGGCGTGACCACGGGACCCGACGCCCGCTCCATCGTGAGCCTGCTCCCGCTCGGTCTGCCCGTCATCGTCTCCGGCCGCCTCAACCCGCCCCTCCCGGCCGACGTCCCCGAGGACCACCCGCTCCGGAACCCCGCGACCGTCCGCCTCCTGCCCACGTCCCCGAAGGCGCGCGCGATCCGGGCCGAGGCCGAACGCGAGCTGAAGCACTTCATCGCGGCGGGCGGCCTTCCGTACGAACTCCTCGCCCTGCTCACCGCGGCGGGCGGCGGTCTGACGGCGGACGACCTCGCGGAGCTGACCGGCGAAGTGCCCTACCGGGTCAGGGACGTGCTGCGGACGGGACCGGGGCGGACGTTCGCGGTACGCGGCGAGGCCTATCTGCTCGCCCACGAGGAACTCGTCGTGGGAGCGCGCGAGATGCTGGGACCGCGCGAACTGGACCGGCACCGGGACCGGTTGCACACCTGGGCGGAGGAGTGGCGGCTGCGCCGCTGGCCCGCCGCGTCCCCCGACTACCTCCTGCACGGCTACGCCCCGATGCTGCGCTCGGCGGGCGCCCTCGACCGCGCGGTGGAGTGGGCGCTGGACGGCGCCCGCCACGACCGGCTGCTGGAACGGACCGGAGGGGACCTGGCGGCCCTGGCCGAGATCGAGGCGGCGGAGGCCGCACTCGTCGACGCGGGCGTGCCGGATCTCCTGTGGACCGTGCGTCTGGTGATCGCCCGCGAGGAGCTCGTCGACAGGAGCGACCGCATCCCGCCGACGCTCCCGTGGGCCTGGGCGGTCCTGGGCAGGTACGGCCGGGCCGAGGGGCTCGCCCGCAGCATCCCGAGCCTGGACTGGCGGGCACAGGCCCTGGTGGACGTCGCCCTGATACTCCACGGCGCCGGTGAGACGGCCGGGGCCGTGACCCTGCTGGACGCGGCGCACGACGCCGCCGCACGCTGCGGGAACGTCTTCGGCGACGAGGGGGACAGGGCACTGGCCGCGGTGAGCCGCGCCTGGGTGCGGCTGGGTCTGCTCGACCGGGCGGCGGACACCGCCGTCCTGGTGCCGGACCCCTGGGCCAGGGCGGGGCTGCTCTGCGAGGTGTCCCGGGCCTGGTGGGCGGCGGGCGCGCCCGAGCGGGCCCTCGCCCTCGGCCGCGCCGAGCCGGACGGAGCGGCCCGGGCCCGCGTGCTGGCCGTGTCGGCCGCCGCCCACGCCGCCCGCGGCGACGTCGCGGAGGCCCTGCGGCTCGCCGCCGAGGCGGGCCCGGACGGCGAGGTCCTGCCGCTGGTCCGCGTCGCGGAGGTCCTCCTGCGGGCCGGCGACGACCGCGCCGCGGCCGTCCTGGACCGGGTCGACCTGCTGGTCGGCGTGTCGCACGTGCTCGGCGGCGTGGTCGTAGCGCTGGCGGAGGCGGGGGAGTACGAGCGCGCCGTCGCGGCGGCCCTGCTCCCCACCACCGCGCAGGCGCGGGGCCGTGCCCTGGCCGATGTGGTCGGCGCCCTCGTGGCGGCGGGGCGGATCGACGCGGCCGGCGCCTTGGCCGAGACGATCGAGGACCCGGAGGGGCGCGGGGCCGCCCTGGTGGGGATCGTCGCCGCTCTGGCCGCGACGCACGGCCCCGGGGCGGTCGAGTCGACGGCCGCGCTCATCGAGGACGAGTGGGCGCGGGAGCGTGCCCTGCGCGTGGTCGTGGACGCGTTCGCCGAGGCCGGGGAGTTCGACCGGGCCGAGGCCCTCGCGCGGGACGGCGCCCCCTGGCGGACGCTGGCGCGCGATCCACTGGGCTCCGTCGTCGAGGCGCTGGCCCGTTCCGGGCGGGTGGAGCGGGCCCGCGCGCTCGCGCCCGAGGTACCGGACGGGGACGGCGGGTTCGCACTCGTCCGCGGGGTGGTGACCGCGTGCGCGCGGGACGGTGCCGTGCCCGGGGCTCCGGCTGCCGCGGCCGAGATCGTGGCGGAGGTGGAGGAGCGGGTCAGGGCGGAGTCCAGGGGCGGCACGCTCGACGTGGTCCACACGGCCCGGGCGCTGGCCGAGGCGGGCTTCACCGACCTGGCCCGCGGTCTGCTGGTGGACGTCGAGGACCGGGTGGGCCCGTTGGCGGACCTCCACGGAACCGCTCTGATCGGCCCCCAGGTCCAGGCCGGCACCGCGGTCGAGGCCCTGGCCCGGGCGGGGGAGTACGACCGGGCCGAGGCCCTCCTGGCCGGCATCACCGCGATGACCAGCCGGTACATGGCCGTGACCTCGCTGGTGCGGCAGCTGGTCGAGGAGGGCCTGTCCGCCCGGGCGGAGGCCCTCGTGGAGGGGGTGGCCGGGGTGGGCCGGGAGGGCCTGTGGGTCGTCCTGGCGGAGGAGGCGGCGACCCGGGGCCGAGGAGCCGTCGCGGAGGGGTACGCCCGACGCGTCTCACGGGCGGGTGACCGGGCACGGGTGTGGGCCGCCGCGGCCGCGGCGCACGCGCGGGCCGGCGACGCGGCCCGGGCCGAGCGCTGCCTTGCCCGGGTCGGGGAGGACGGCGGGGATTCCCTCCTGATGGTCCCGGCGACCGTGGGCCTCCTCCTCGCCCGCGGTGACGGCGGGGCGGTCGACGCGCTCCTCGCGGACGCCCTGGACCGCGCCGGGACCGCCACCGCGGCGGATTTCGGCCGCCTTGAGGAGATCGTGCGCACCCTCGTGGCGGCGGGCGACCCCGACCGGGCCACCGCCTTCGTCCGCGCGCTCGCCGCGCGGGACGGGGGAGCGAACCGCGATCCGTGGTTCGCGCTCGTCACGGCTCTCGCGGACGGCGGGGAGCATGCCCGCGCGACCGCCGAGGTGCGGCGCGTGGGACTCCCCGGCGAGTCGGAGGACGCCGGCACGGCCCTCCGCTGGGGGCGGGTGGCCCGGGTCGTCGAGCCGGCGCGCGGCCGGATCCTGCTCGGGCGGCTGCTGCGCGCGTACCGGCTGGTGGACCTGCTCCCGGTGCTGCTCCGCCTCGAACCGGCCACCGCCCCGGTCGTCTTCGAGGCGTGCGCCTCCAGGTCCGCGCCCCGGGGGTGAGTCCGGCGCGCGGCTGATCCCCGGCCCCTCCCCGGCCTCGGCCCGCCCCGGCCCCTCCCCGGCCTCGCCCCGCCCCGGCCTCCGGCCCCCGGCTACGCCGAGCGCTGGAGGTCCGAGGCCCGCACCTCCTCCACGAACGGCTCCCCCCTTCCGTACCGCTCCACCTCGTCCAGCGCCTGATCCGTCATCCGGTGCAGTTCGTTGCCGAGGGAGCCCGCCACGTGCGGGGTGAGGAGGACGTTCGGGAGGGTGTAGAGGGGGGAGTCGGGGGGAGGGAGTTCCGGGTCGGTCACGTCCAGGGTCGCGTGGAGGCGGCCCGTCAGGAGGTGCGGCAGGAGGGCCTGTTCGTCGATCAGGGAGCCGCGGGACGTGTTGATCAGGGTCGCGCCGTCCGGCATCGCCGCCAGCTGGGGCGCGCCGATCATGCGGCGGGTGGACGGGAGCTGGGGGGCGTGGACCGAGACCACCGTGCTGCGGGCGCACAGGTCGTCGAGGCCGACGAGTTCCACGCCGGGGGGCGGGACGTCCACGTACGGGTCGTACAGGAGGATCTCGATGTCGAAGGGGCGCAGCAGGTCGATCACCCTGCGGCCGATGCGGGACGCGCCGACGATGCCGACCGTGCGGCGGTAGTTGCCCCAGGTCGCGGACTCGGTGAGCCAGGCGTGGTCGGTGCGGAGTTCCGCGTACCGCTGGGCCGAGCCGAGGACCCGTTTCCCGGCGAAGAGGATCGAGGCGAGCGTGTACTCGGCGACCGGCAGCGCGTTGGCCGCGGCGGCCGAGGTGACGCGCAGGCCCCGGTCCCAGCAGGCCTCGGTGATGTGGTGCTTGACCGAGCCGGCCGCGTGGACGACCGCCCTCAGGCGCGGTGCCCGGTCCAGGATCTCGGCGGTCAGCGGGGTCGCTCCCCAGCAGGTGAGGAGGATCTCGGCCTCCGCGAGGGCGGCGGTGACGCGCGGGCCGGGGGCGGTCAGGTCGTGGGCCACCAGGTGGGGGTCCGTGCGGGTGAGGTGCGCGAGGCGGGTGCGGTGGGCGGCCGTGAGGAGGCGGTCCGCCACGCCCTCGCCCATGGCCAGCAGCAGCGCGGGCCGGTTGTCGGTGGTCGGGTGCATCGTTGTACCTGTGCTCCTCACTTGACGCTGCCGGCGGTCAGACCGGCCTTCCAGTGGCGCTGGAGGGAGACGAAGGCGACGACGAGGGGGACGACGGCGAGCAGGGAGCCGGTGACGACGAGGGGGTAGAAGTCGGGTTCGGCGTGGGCGTTGCTGTTCCACGCGTACAGGCCGAGGCTCAGGGGGTAGAGCTTCTGGTCCGACAGCATCACCAGGGGGAGGAAGAAGTTGTTCCAGACGGCGGTGAACTGGAAGAGGAAGACGGTCACGAAGCCGGGCATGACCATGCGCAGACCGATGGACCAGAAGACGCGCAGTTCGCCGGCTCCGTCGATGCGGGCCGCCTCCAGGGCCTCGTCGGGGATGTAGCCGGCGCAGAAGACCCGGGACAGGTAGACGCCGAAGGGGTTGACGAGGACGGGGATCAGGACGGCCCAGTAGGTGTTGACGACGCCGACCTCGCTGGCCAGGAGGTACATCGGCAGGGCGAGCGCGGTGGTGGGGACGAGCACGCCCAGCAGGACGAGGCCGAAGAGCTTCTCCTTGCCCCGGAAGTCGTAGACGTGGAAGGCGTATCCGGCGGCGACGCTGACGAAAGAGCAGGCGAGGGCGCCGATTCCGGCGTACAGGAGGCTGTTCAGGTACCAGTGGAAGTAGATGCCGTCGTTGTACTCGGCGAGCCGGGAGAGGTTGCCGCCGAGGTCGAAGCCCTCGAAGGAGAAGGCGTTTCCGGCGAGCAGGCCGCCGGCGTCCTTGGTGGCGGCGGTGAGCAGCCAGACCAGCGGGAAGAGCATGTAGACGACGGCGAGGACGAGGGCGCCGTTGACGGCGGCCTGCGAGAGCCAGCGGTCGGCGGTACGGGGCTTGCTCATGCCGTCCGCTCCTTGCGTGCCGTTCCGGCCTTGCGGCGGCCGGTCAGCCGGGTCACCGCGAAGGAGAGCAGGGCCGCCGTCAGCGCGAGGAGCACGGAGGCCGCCGCGGCGAGTCCGTAGTCGTTGCGGTCGAAGGCCGCGGTGTAGGCGTACATGTTCGGCGTCCAGGTGGAGGTGACGGCGGAGCCGGTGCCCTTGTTGAGGATCAGCGGCTCGGTGAAGAGCTGGAGGGAGCCGATGATCGTGAAGAGGCCGACCATCGCGAGCGAGGCCTTGACGAGCGGGATCTTGACGGAGAAGGCGATGCGCCAGGCGCCGGCCCCGTCGACGGTGGCCGCTTCCAGCACGGAGCGGTCGATGGCCTGGAGGGCCGCGTAGAAGATGACCATGTTGTAGCCGAGCCACTCCCACAGGGCGATGTTGACGACGGAGGGCAGGGCGCCTTCGGGGGAGAAGAAGTCGAAGCCGATGCCTCCGGCCTCCATGGCCTGGACGACCGGGCTGAGCTGGGGTGTGTAGAGGTAGACCCAGATCAGGGCGGCGATGATGCCGGGGACGGCGTGCGGCAGGAAGAGCGCGAGCTGGAAGAAGCGGCGGGCGCGGGCGAGCGCCGAGTCGAGCAGGAGGGCGAGGCCGAGGGCTCCGGCGAGCAGCAGCGGGATGTACAGCAGGCAGTATCCGAGCAGGACGCCGAAGCCCTCGCGGAAGGCCCGGTCACCCAGCGCCGCGGTGTAGTTGTCGAGGCCGGTGAAGACGGTCTCGGTGCCGCCGAAGCCCAGTCCGGACTGCTTCTCGGTGAAGAGGCTGAGCCAGACCGCGTATCCGATCGGCACCACCATCACCAGGGTGAACAGCAGGAAGAAGGGGGTCAGCAGGACCGTGGCGGCGCGGGTGCGGGCCTTCATCCGGTCAGCCCTCGACCTTCAGGCCGCGCTTGGTGAGTTCGGCGACGGTGGCGTCGTGACCGGCCTTGACGGCGTCGGCGATGCCGGGGCCGCCCTGGGTGATCTTGCCGAAGTGGTCCTTGATGGTGGTGTTGGTGGTGCCGGTGGTGGGGCCCCAGGCCCAGTTCGGGCTGATGGCGGCGCCGGAGGCCTCGAAGAGGGCGTAGATGTCCTGGCCTCCGTAGTAGCCCGCGTCGAAGGCCTTCTTGGCGACGGGGCGCAGCGCGGTGGCGGCCGGGAAGGCGGAGGAGGTGCCGGAGGCGATCCGGGCCTTCACGCCGTCCTCGGTGGTGGACATCCACTCGGCGAAGGTGACGGCCGCCGCCTTCTGCCGGCTGTCCTTGGTCACGGCGAAGGAGGTGCCGCCGAGCATGCCGCTGGCGGGCTTGCCGTCCCAGCTGGGCATGGGGGCGACGGCCCACTTGCCGTCCTGCTCGGGCAGCGTGCCCTTGAGGACGCCGGCACCCCAGGAGGCGCCGAGGTAGCCGATGGTGGTGCCGTTCTTGAGGGAGCCGGTCCACTCGGGGCTGAAGGAGGCGTTCTTGTGGACGAGTCCGGCGTCGAGGAGGCCCTGCCAGTAGCCGGCGACCTTGGTGGTGGCGGCGTCGGTGGTGTCGATCTTCCAGGTGTCGTTCTCGGCCTTGAACCACTGGGCGCCGGCCTGCCAGGCCATGGCCTCGAAGGTGGTCGGGTCGTCGGGGAAGAAGGTGGCGATACGGGCCTTGGCGTCGGCCTTCCTCACCTGCTCGGCGGCCTTCCTGAACGCGTCCCAGGTGGTGGGGACCTCGACCTTGTACTTCGCGAAGAGGTCCTTGCGGTAGAAGAAGGCCTGCGGGGCGGCGTCGAAGGGGACGGCCCAGGACTTGCCGCCGAGGGTGGTGAGTTCGACGGTCTGCGGGAGCAGCTTGGCGCGGTCGGCCTCGGTGAACTCGCCGCCGATGTCCTGGAGGGCTCCGGAGCTCACGAACTCGGGGAGCGAGGAGTACTCGATGGAGACGAGGTCGGGGGCGTTGCCCGCCTTCACGGCGTTGGAGATCTTGGCGTAGCCGCCGGCGGTGCCGGAGGGGATCTCCTCGAACGTCACCTGGATGTCGGTGTGGGAGGCGTTGAAGGCGTCCACGACGTCCTTGGAGCCCTTGGCCCATCCCCAGAAGGTGATGGTCACGGGCCCGTCGGGCTTGTTCGCGGTGTCGTCACCGCCGCCGCCGCAGGCCGTGAGGACGGCGAGGGCGGTGGCGGTGCCGGCTATGACACGGGACGTTCTGCTCCAACTACGGGTCACGGCACGACTCCTGAAGGCGGGCGGCGGGGAGGTTGTGGCCGTGATCCTGTGACCGTTCATGACCGAAGTCAAGAGCGAAAGATTGATTGATCGAAAAAAGATCAACCGGAGGTCGTTCGGCGCACCCCGCGCGACGTCAGTCGGAGTCCGCGGCGTGCGCCCCGCACGAGTCCCGTACGCGCAGCCTCGGCAGGAGCCCCAGATGGCGCCGTGCCGCGTCCTCGTCGGGGCCCTCGGTGAGCCGCTCCACCAGGAGTTCGGTGGCGTGCCGCCCCACCTGCCGCTTGGGCGGCGCGACCGCCGTCAGCGGGGTGTCGGCGAGCGCGGCGACCTCGTCGTCGTACGCGATGAGGGCCAGGTCCTGCGGCACCCGCACGCCCAGCTCGGCGAGGCGCTGCACGATCTCGATCGCGTCCACGTCGTTGTGGACCAGGGCCGCGCTCGCCAGGCCCGAGCCGACCGCCTCGTGCAGGGCCTTCACCGCCCGCTCGAACCCCTCCGGGTCCGCCTCCGCCGGTACGGAGTCGATGACGGGCCGCGGCTCGGTCAGGCCCAGCGTCCCCAGCGCCTCGGCGTAGCCGGTGCGCACCGCGAGCGCGGTGGGGGAGTCGCGGCGGGCGACGAGCAGCGGGGTCGCGTGGCCGAGGGCGAGCAGGTGGCGCAGGGCGAGCAGGACGCCGTGGCCGTGGTCGGAGGCGACCCGGTCGAGGCCGTCGAGCGGGCTGCCCGGCTCGGCGCGGCGCTCCAGGAGCACCGCGGGCACCGGGAGTTCGGCCAGCCAGTCGCCGTACGCGAGCCGGTCCTCGGGCCCCCGCCAGCCGGGCGCGACGAGCACGCCCTCGGCGCCGGCCGCGAGCAGTCCCTCGGTGCGGGCCCGGTCCTCCTCCGGCCGGTAGTCCGAGACGCGCAGGACGAGCCGGGCGCCGGCCCGGGCGGCCGCCTCGTGCGCGCCCCGGATGACCTCGGCGAAGTAGTACGTGGCGGAGGGGGCGAGCAGGCCGATGACCAGGCCCTCGCCGGGCCGTCCGCCGGCCTGGCCGCCCTGGCGCCGCGGCCAGGACACCTGTCCGTGGACCCGGTCGAGCAGGCCCCGGCCGGCCAGCAGTTCGACGTCGCGGCGGGCGGTGACGGGGGAGACCCCGAGCCGTTCGGCCAGTTCGGCGACGCGGGCGGTGCCGCGCTCGCGCACCAGGGCCAGCAGTCGGTCGTGTCGTTCGGCAGCACTCTCGCGCACGGCGCAGTTCCCCCTCGCGGTGGTGGTGGTTCCCCGACCTTAGTTCAACCCCGGCCCCGAATGATCGAACGCTGAGAATTTCGATCATTCGCTCCGATCCTCTTGACGTTCGATCGGAGCCTGTTCAGGATTCCCGGCGACGCAGTCGTCACCGCAGGGAGCATCATGCCCACGCCGCCCGAGAATCGTGAGCTCAGCCCGTACACCGGCTGGACCCGTGCCCACTGGGAGGCCGCGGCCGACCGACTCCTGCTCGCGGTACGGCCGTTCGCCTCACCCCGCCACGGGCTGATCGACCTTCCCGGACCCCGGCCCAGCTGGTCCGGAGCCCGCTCCGACGGCCTGGAGGGCTGGGCCCGCACCTTCCTCCTCGCCGCACTCCGCGTCGCGGGCGCCGGAGGAGCGGACCCGCACGGCCACCTCGACCGGTACGCCGAGGGACTCGCCGCGGGAACGGCGACGCCCGGCACCGGCGACCCCGACTCCTGGCCCCGCACGACCGACACCCGGCAGGCCATCGTCGAAGCCGCCTCCGTGGCCCTCGGCCTCCGCCTCACCCGGCCCTGGCTCTGGGACCGGCTCGACGACCGCACCCGCGCCCGGGTCGTCGACTGGCTCCGCCCCGCCCTCGGACCGTCCCCCGTCGACAACAACTGGTGGCTCTTCGGCCTCACCGTCGCCGGCTTCCTCCAGGACGCCGGCGCCGAGACCGACCGGGCCGCCGCCACGATCGACCGCTCCCTCGCCCGCGTCGAGGAGTGGTACCTCGGCGACGGCTGGTACAGCGACGGCGACAACCGCGCCTTCGACCACTACAACGCCTGGGCCCTGCACTTCTACCCCGTCCTCCACGCCCACCTCGCCGGCGACCGGGCGCTCCTCGACCGGTACGGGCCCCGCCTCCGCGCCCACCTCGACGACTACGTCCACCTCTTCGACGCCGACGGAGCGCCCCTCCCGTACGGGCGCTCCCTGATCTACCGCTTCGCCGCCGCCGCCGCGCCCTGGCTCGGCGCCCTCACCGGGCACACCCCGCTCACCCCCGGCGCCACCCGCCGCCTCGCCTCGGGGACGGTGCGGTACTTCCTCGACCGCGGCGCCACCGACCCGGACGGGCTCCTCACCCTCGGCTGGCACGGCCCGTACCCGCCGTTCGTCCAGGAGTACTCCGGCCCCGGCTCCCCCTACTGGGCGTCCAAGGGTTTCCTCGGCCTCCTCCTGCCCGCGGACCACCCCGCCTGGACCGACCCCGAGGAACCCCTGCCCGCCGAACGCGCCGACACCGTCCGCCTCTTCGGCCCGACCGGGCTGCTCGTCCAGACCACCGCCGCCGACGGGCTCGTACGCCTCCACAACCACGGCAGCAACCACGTCCACAGCGTCGATCAGGGTGAGGACGACCCCGGCTACGCCCGCCAGGCCTACGCGACCCGGACGGGTCCCACCACCGGACCGGCCCCCGCCGACAACCACTTCGCGCTGCTCACGCGGGACGGAGCGTCCACCACCCGGGGCGCCGCCGTCCCCGCCGGCGGCGGCCCCGGCTGGGCCGCCTCCCGGCACATCCCGTACCCCGGCGTCCGGGTCCTCTCCGCCACCCTCGCCCACGGCCGCGCCGAGGTCCGCGCCCACCTCGTCCTCGGCGCCCCGGAAGGGACCCCCGTACGGCAGACCGGCTGGGCCACCACTCCCGGGGGGCCGCACGCCCAGCTCCACCCGGTCCACGGCTATCCGGCGGACGACGAGGCGGACGAACTCCCCACCGGGGAGACCCTTCAGGGGCCGGGCAGCCGCACCCTCACCCTGCACGGCGTCACGAGCGGGCCCGCCACCCTCTTCGTCGCCCTCGCCTCGCTCACCGCCGAACCCGCCCCGGCCCCCGTCGCCGCGCTCGCGGACGTCCGGGTCACCGGCCACGCCCTGCACGTGACCTGGCGGAACGGCACCACCGCGGGACTCGACCTCGGCACGCTCGCCGAGCGGGTGTGAGGGCCGTCGCGAAGAGGGGCGCGCGGGGCGGTGCGACGGGCGGGGCGAAGGGCCGTCACTTCGGCCCGTACTTGCGCCCCGCCCTGGAGGACACCCCGCCGAGCAGACCGCGCGGCGCCAGCTTCACCACACCCATGAGGGCCTTGTAGCGGGGGTCGGGGATCGACAGCGTCCTGCCCCGCTCCAGGTCCGCGAGGGCCGCCGTCACCAGCTTGTCCGCGTCGAGCCACATCCAACCGGGGATGTTGTCCGTCCCCATCCCGGCCCGCTCGTGGAACTCGGTCCGCACGAAGCCGGGGCAGAGCGCCATCAGCCGGACCCCGCTGCCCGCCAGGTCCCGCGCCGCGCCCTGGGTGAACTGCACGACCCAGGCCTTGGACGCCCCGTACGTGCCCCGGGGCAGGAAGGCCGCGACCGAGGCGACGTTCACCACGGCCCCCCGGCGGCGCTCCTTCATCGACGCGGCGGCGGCCGAGGTCAGCCGCAGCACCGCCTCGCAGTGCACCGTGAGCATCTTCAGCTCGTCGGCCATGGGTACGTCGAGGAAGCGGCCCTTGTTGCCGAACCCGGCGTTGTTCACCAGCATGTCCACCGGCTGCTTCGGGTCCGAGAGCCGGGCCTCGACGGCGGCGATGCCCTTCTCGTCGGCGAGGTCCGCCGCGAGCACCTCGGCCTCGATGCCGTGCCGGTCGTGCAGCTCGGTCGCCTGCTCCCGGAGCCGCTTCACGTCCCGGGCCACGAGCACGACATCGTGACCGTCGGCGGCCAGCCTCCGTGCGAAGGCGGCCCCGATGCCCGCGGTGGCGCCCGTAATCAGTGCAGTCGTCATACGGGCACGGTAGTGCCCCGACCGGCGCCTCCCGCCCGGGCGTCCTCCTCCGCCACCGGTCCGCCACCGTCCGCCCGCGGGCGACTACGCGCGGGCGTACTTCTCCGCGTACTGGCGTGCGAGCGCGAGGAGTCCGGACTCCATCCACTCGGCGGCCGCCAAGGTGCGGGGCAGCAGGGTCCGTTCGACGGTCGCGGCGCGGTGGAGCAGCGCGACGGTGATGTCGTGGTCGGGCCGGTGGACGACGGTGATCGGGTCGCCGGCGCGGATCTCGCCCGGCACGATCACCCGCAGCAGGGCGCCGGGTCCGGCCTCGGACCGCGTGAAGCGGCGGACCCAGCCCGTCTCCTCCAGGAAGCCCGCGAACGTACGGCAGGGGATGCGGCCGCCGGTGACCTCCAGGACGACCTCCTCGCCGATCCGCCACCGCTCGCCGACCAGGGCCCCGTTCACGTCGAGGCCGCGGGTGGTGAGGTTCTCGCCGAAGGAGCCGTTGGCGAGCTCACGGTCGAGCTCCCGCTCCCACAGGTCCAGGTCCTCGCGGGCGAAGGCGTACGCGGCGCGGTCGTCGCCGCCGTGGAAGCGCAGGTCGCAGACCGTGTCCCCGGCCAGCCCGCTCTTCCCGACCCCGGGCGCGCCGGGGGCCTCGATCCGTACGGGCCCGTCGACCGGCCGCTTGTCGATGGCGGTCAGTCCGGAGGCGGCTTCGGTGTAGTCCGCGGCCTGGGCGCGGCCCACATTCACACTCAGCAAGGTCATGAGGGCACTTTACGGGCACCGATCTCAAAGCCGCAGGCGAGAATGTGCGGCCTCACCCAAGATTCGCTTATGCTGAAACGCATGATCGAGGCACGCCATCTCCGCGTCCTGCGCGCCGTCGCCGCCACCGGCTCCTTCTCGGCCGCCGCGCGCGAACTCGGCTGCACCCAGCCCGCCGTCAGCCAGCAGATGAAGGCCCTCGAAGCCTCCGCCGGCACGCCGCTGCTGATCCGCACGGGCCGCGAGATGCGCCTCACCCAGGCCGGTGAGGTCCTGGTCCGCCACGCCTCCGGCATCCTCGCCGGGCTCACCGCCGCCGAGGAGGAGGTCGCCGCCATCGCCGGGCTCCGGGCGGGCCGGGTCCGTCTGGTGTCCTTCCCGAGCGGCAGCTCCACGCTCGTCCCCACCGCGCTCGCCGCGCTGCGGGCCGCGCACCCCGGCACCCGCGTCTCGCTCGTCGAGGCCGAACCGCCGCGTTCGATCGAGATGCTCCGCGAGGGCGACTGCGACGTGGCCCTCGCCTTCCGGTACGGGGCGGGGCAGGCCGAGTGGGACGACCTGGTGGTCCGGCCGATCCTCGCCGACCGGCTGGTGGGTCTGGTCCCCGAGGGGCACCGGCTCGCCGGGGCCGGGTCGGTGGGCATCGCCGAACTCGCGGAGGAGTCCTGGATCGCGGGCTGCCCGCGCTGCCGCCGGCAGCTCGTGGACGTCTGCGAGGAGGCGGGCTTCACCCCCCGCATCGACTTCGCCACCGACGACTACCCGGCCGTGGTGGGCCTGGTGGGCGCGGGGCTCGGCGTGGCCGTCCTGCCGGAGCTGGCCATCGAGTCCGTACGGCCGAAGGGGGCGCGGACCGTGACCGTGGAACCGGCGGTGGAGCGGGAGATCGTGGCGCTGACGCTGCCCGACCTGGCGCAGGTCCCGGCGGTGGCCGCCACGCTCGACGAGCTGACCCGCGCCGCCACGCGCGCGTAGACGCGGTCGCGCGACACGCGCGTGGGCGCGGTCGGTCAGGCTCGGTACTGGTTCCCGGTGTTGCGCGGTGCTAGTTGAGGAAACGTTCCTTCACATGCGCTCCACAATCGGCCGGCCTGCTGCCGACGCCGATGTCGTCATCGATGTCACGGATGCCACGGGCGCGGCCGACGGGGCCGTCGGCGCCGCGGTGATCAGGCGATTGCGCGCGCGTCCCATGAGCTCTTCGCGTTCGTCCTCGGTGAGGCCGCCCCAGACGCCGTAGGGCTCCCGCACGGCGAGTGCGTGTGCCGCGCACTCCGCGCGCACCGGGCACCGCATGCAGACCTCTTTCGCCGAGTTCTCACGCGCACTCCGTGCCGCGCCGCGCTCTCCCTCGGGGTGGAAGAACAGGGAGCTGTCGACGCCGCGGCAGGCCGCGAGCAGTTGCCAGTCCCACAGATCGGCGTTGGGTCCGGGAAGGCGGGAGAAATCTGCCATTGCGCTTGTCCCCTTGAAACCGTGTCGAACGGATAGGTGGGCGGGTGGATGGCTGATGGCCGGGGCTCCTCGGGCTCCGACGGATCTCGGGTCGGTACACCTACTGTCTAAGTAGATGTAAATATGACTCATTGCGAATCTAGCCACAGACACCGCGAAAAGGGAAGAAAAGCCGCTAAATGGGGCATAGCTTTCGCCGATGGACAGAAGGCGCGCGTCGCTCTCCTCCGCGCACGACCCCTCACGTAGAGTGCCGAAGCCTGCCGTCCGACCCGTAACTCTTTCGAGTGACCGTCGTTGAGAGTGCGGTGGCGGTTGAAGGAACAAGCGATCGGGCAGGTGTCCGAGAGCGTCAATCGCACAGGTGACGATTACGTACAGCCCTGGAGGCTCAAGGTGACGCGCTACAGCTGCGAGAGCCGCGGAGGTCAGGCATGACATCCGTCCTCGTCTGCGACGACTCCCCGCTTGCCCGAGAGGCGCTCCGCCGCGCGGTCGCGACCGTGCCCGGCGTCGAGCGCGTGACCACCGCGGCCAACGGCGAGGAAGTCCTCCGCCGCTGGGGCGCGGACCGCTCGGACCTGATTCTGATGGACGTACGCATGCCCGGTCTGGGCGGCGTGGAGACCGTCCGCCGGCTGCTCTCCGCGGACCCCGGCGCCCGCATCATCATGCTCACGGTCGCCGAGGACCTCGACGGCGTCGCCCTCGCGGTCGCCGCCGGCGCCCGCGGCTATCTGCACAAGGACGCCTCGCGCGCCGAACTGCGGGCCACCGTCACCCAGGCGCTGGCCGACCCGACCTGGCGGCTCGCCCCGCGCCGGCTCCGTTCGGCCGAGATGGGCGCCGCGCCCACCCTCACCGCGCGCGAGATCCAGGTCCTCGAAGGCATGAGCCACGGCCGGTCCAACGCGGAGATCGGGCGCGAGCTCTTCCTCTCCGAGGACACGGTCAAGACCCACGCCCGGCGGCTCTTCAAGAAGCTCGGCGCCTCCGACCGGGCGCACGCCGTCGCCCTCGGGTTCCGCTGGGGCCTGGTCCGCTGAATCGCAGGTCACCCGCCACGTCCCCGTCCTCACCCACGCCCGTCGTGGGGTGGACGGGGTGGGCTTGTGTCACTTCCCCGCCGAATGACGCATCCTTGAGGTGTGGAGTTCCTCGGGGACGAGTCGATCGAGCGGGAGGGGAGGGCGCGGGAGATGAGTTCCGGCGCACCTGCTCATAACGCTTCGGTGCACAACTACGGACGCGGTGCCACGAACGCGGAAGCGTCGGGGCACCATGGAGCGATGCGCGACGACGAGACCGTGGGGTCCCCCATGCCTGCCGGGCAGGGGGAGATCGGCGCGCTCGTCCGCCGCGCGGTCGAGGGCGACGCCCAGGCCACGCACGACCTGCTCGCGCGGGTCCACCCGCTCGCCCTGCGGTACTGCCGCACCCGCCTCAACCGGCTCCCGGGCGACGCCCGGCACTTCGTCGAGGACCTGGCCCAGGAGGTCTGCGTCGCCGTCCTGATGGCGCTGCCGCGCTACAAGGACACGGGCAGACCCTTCGAGGCCTTCGTCTTCGCCATCGCCGGACACAAGGTCGCCGACCTCCAGCGTGCCGCCATGCGGCACCCGGGATCCACGGCCGTGCCCTCCGACGAGATGCCCGAGCGGCCCGACGACTCCCTCGGCCCCGAGGAGCGCGCGCTCCTCAGCGACGACGCCGAGTGGGCCAAGAAGCTGCTCGCCAACCTCCCGGAGAACCAGCGCGAACTGCTCGTGCTCCGCGTCGCGGTCGGACTGACCGCCGAGGAGACCGGGCAGATGCTCGGCATGTCCCCCGGCGCCGTCCGGGTCGCGCAGCACCGCGCGCTCAGCCGGCTCAGGGCGCTGGCCGAGCAGTAAGTCTCACCGGGGCTTGTCGTCCCTTTCGTACACGTGGGAACGTCCAAAGCTCGCCGCTGATCTTGATCGTGGAATGAGACACCGCTTCGGCCCGTTAGCATGGACATCCCGCACCGATCAAGGCCATTTGGGAAGGTGTCATGACTGCCAACGTCGACGGAGTGCCCGAGAAATTCGCGACACTCGGGCTGACCTACGACGACGTGCTGCTCCTGCCGGGCGCGTCCGAGGTCCTCCCGAACGCGGTCGACACCTCGTCCCGCATCTCCCGCAACGTCCGCGTGAACATCCCGCTGCTCTCGGCGGCGATGGACAAGGTCACCGAGTCCCGCATGGCCATCGCCATGGCGCGGCAGGGTGGCGTGGGCGTGCTGCACCGCAACCTGTCCATCGAGGACCAGGTCAACCAGGTCGACCTCGTGAAGCGCTCCGAGTCCGGCATGGTGACCGACCCGATCACCGTCCACCCGGACGCGACGCTCGCGGAGGCCGACGCGCTCTGCGCCAAGTTCCGCATCAGCGGCGTCCCGGTCACCGACCAGGGCGGCCGCCTCCTCGGCATCGTCACCAACCGCGACATGGCCTTCGAGTCGGACCGCAGCCGCCAGGTGCGCGAGGTCATGACCCCGATGCCGCTGGTCACCGGCAAGGTCGGCATCTCCGGCGTGGACGCGATGGAGCTGCTCCGCCGCCACAAGATCGAGAAGCTGCCGCTGGTCGACGAGACGGGCATCCTCAAGGGCCTCATCACGGTCAAGGACTTCGTCAAGGCCGAGAAGTACCCGCACGCCGCCAAGGACAAGGAAGGCCGGCTGCTCGTCGGCGCGGCCGTCGGCGCCAGCCCCGAGGCGCTGGAGCGCGCCCAGGGCCTGGCCGAGGCGGGCGTGGACTTCCTGATCGTCGACACCTCGCACGGGCACAACAGCAACGCCCTGAACTGGATGGCGAAGATCAAGTCCAGCGTCGGCGTCGACGTCATCGGCGGCAACGTCGCGACGCGCGACGGCGCGCAGGCCCTGATCGACGCCGGTGTCGACGGCGTCAAGGTCGGCGTCGGCCCCGGCTCCATCTGCACCACCCGGGTGGTCGCCGGCATCGGCGTCCCGCAGGTCACCGCCATCTACGAGGCGGCGCTCGCCGCCCGCGCGGCCGGTGTCCCGGTCATCGGCGACGGCGGTCTGCAGTACTCCGGCGACATCGGCAAGGCGCTCGCCGCCGGCGCCGACACCGTGATGCTCGGCAGCCTGCTCGCCGGGTGCGAGGAGTCCCCGGGCGAGCTGCAGTTCATCAACGGCAAGCAGTTCAAGTCGTACCGCGGCATGGGCTCGCTCGGCGCGATGCAGTCCCGCGGCCAGGGCCGGTCCTACTCCAAGGACCGCTACTTCCAGGCCGAGGTGGCCTCGGACGACAAGCTCGTCCCCGAGGGCATCGAGGGCCAGGTGCCCTACCGCGGCCCGCTGGCCAACGTGCTGCACCAGCTCGTCGGCGGTCTGCGCCAGACGATGGGCTACGTGGGCGCGGCCACCATCGACGAGATGGAGTCGAAGGGCCGGTTCGTCCGGATCACCTCCGCGGGCCTCAAGGAGAGCCACCCGCACGACATCCAGATGACGGTCGAGGCGCCGAACTACAGCAGGAAGTAACACAGCGCGACGCGTGGGGGCGGTTCCGGCATGTGGCCGGAGCCGCCCCCCACGCTTGTGTCGGGGATACTGGTAGGCGCAGACGTAGAGGGAAAGGCCACACATCGTGACTGAGATCGAGATCGGGCGCGGCAAGCGCGGCCGCAGGGCGTACGCGTTCGACGACATCGCCGTCGTCCCGAGCCGGCGCACCCGGGACCCGAAGGAGGTCTCGATCGCCTGGCAGATCGACGCCTACCGTTTTGAGCTGCCGTTCCTGGCCGCTCCCATGGACTCGGTCGTCTCGCCGCAGACCGCCATCCGCATCGGCGAACTGGGCGGCCTGGGCGTCCTGAACCTCGAAGGTCTCTGGACCCGGTACGAGGACCCGCAGCCGCTGCTGGACGAGATCGCCGAGCTGGACGAGGCGACCGCGACCCGTCGTCTGCAGGAGATCTACGCCGCCCCGATCAAGGAAGAGCTGATCGGGCAGCGCATCAAGGAGGTGCGCGACTCCGGTGTCGTCACCGCCGCCGCGCTCTCCCCGCAGCGCACCGCGCAGTTCTCCAAGGCCGTCGTCGACGCCGGGGTGGACATCTTCGTCATCCGCGGCACGACGGTCTCCGCCGAGCACGTCTCCGGCGCGTCCGAGCCGCTGAACCTGAAGCAGTTCATCTACGAGCTGGACGTCCCGGTCATCGTCGGCGGCTGCGCCACGTACACCGCGGCGCTCCACCTGATGCGCACCGGCGCGGCGGGTGTCCTCGTCGGCTTCGGCGGCGGCGCGGCGCACACCACGCGCAACGTGCTGGGCATCCAGGTCCCGATGGCGACCGCCGTCGCCGACGTGGCCGCGGCCCGCCGCGACTACATGGACGAGTCCGGCGGCCGGTACGTGCACGTCATCGCCGACGGCGGTGTCGGCTGGTCCGGCGACCTGCCGAAGGCGATCGCCTGCGGCGCCGACTCGGTCATGATCGGCTCCCCGCTGGCCCGCGCCACGGACGCGCCCGGCAAGGGCCACCACTGGGGCATGGAGGCCGTCCACGAGGACGTGCCGCGCGGCAAGCTGGTCGACCTGGGCATCGTCGGCACCACCGAGGAGATCCTCGCGGGCCCGTCGCACACCCCGGACGGCTCGATGAACTTCTTCGGCGCCCTGCGCCGCGCGATGGCCACCACGGGCTACAGCGAGCTCAAGGAGTTCCAGCGCGTCGAGGTCACCGTCGCGGACTCCCAGCACAAGCGCTGATCCGCCGTACGTACGCCGAGGGGCCCCGCACCACCCGGTGCGGGGCCCCTCGGCGTACGGCGGTCCGGCTACGCGGAGGCCTTCCTGGCGCCGGAGAAGGCGGCGAAGGAGCCGAGACCGAAGAAGAGGAACGTCAGGGCGTCCTTGTTCTCGCTCCAGGCGTCGGTGATCAGGCCGAACTCCTCCAGGAAGAGGTCCAGGGCGGAGGCGTCCAGCTGCTCGGAGACGAGGATCGCGATGCCCACGAGCTGGCCGAGGTAGATGGCCCCCAGGGCCAGCACCGCGCTGGCGACCGGCAGGACGGGGTTGCGACCGCCGACCTTGCCGGCGGCGAGGCCCACGAGGAAGCCGACGCCGACGGCGGCCCAGCCGATCTCGCGCTCGATGCCGCCGATCAGGGCGCCGTACACACCGGCCGTGACGAGCGCCGCGACCAGGGCGGCGACCAGACCGAGCACCACGTTGTCGCGGGCGGGGGCGGGCGGCGGCGCGACCGGGTAGGGCTCGGGCGCGGCGCCGCCGGCGAACGGGTTGCCGGGCGGCGGAACGGGCTGGCTCATGCTGTGGATCCCCCCAGGGACGACGTCGCACGGATGTGTGTGCGAGAGGCCCGGAGGCTAGCAGCCGGGTGTGACAGCGGAACAGTGGGTTTCGGCCGGTGGCCGCGCGGCTCAGAGCCGGTGGGCGGTGCCGGTCGGGGTGGCGCCCCGGGTGTCGAGGAGGAGCTGTGCCTTCACCGCGAGGCCCTGGAGGTCGTACGTGCGGTGGTGCTGGAGCAGGACGGTGAGGTCCGCGTGGGCGGCGGCCTCGTAGAGGGAGTCCGCGCGGGGGACGGGGAGCTCGCGGACGCGCCAGTCCGGGACGTGCGGGTCGTGGTAGCTGACGGCCGCGCCGAGGTCCATGAGGCGGCGGGCGATCTCGTCGGCGGGGGAGCCCTGGCGGTCGGGGAGGTCGGGCTTGTACGTGATCCCGAGCAGCAGGATCCGGGCGCCGCGGGCCGACTTGCCGTGCTCGTTGAGGAGGGTGGCGGCGCGCTGGACGACGTACGCCGGCATGCGTTCGTTGACCTGGCCGGCGAGTTCGACGAGGCGCAGCGGGCGGTGGGCGCCGACGGTGTCGACGGGGGCGCCGTGACCGCCGACCCCCGGGCCGGGGCGGAAGGCCTGGAAGCCGAAGGGCTTGGTCTCGGCGCAGCGGATGACGTCCCACAGGTCGACGCCGAGTTCGTGGCAGAGGACCGCCATCTCGTTGACGAGGGCGATGTTGACGTGCCGGAAGTTGGTCTCCAGGAGTTTGACCGTCTCCGCCTCGCGGGGGCCACGCGCGCGTACCACCTTGTCGGTGAGCCGGCCGTAGAAGGCGGCCGCCGACTCGGTGCACGCCGGGGTGAGGCCGCCGATGACCTTGGGGGTGCCGGCGAAGCCGTGGGTACGGCTGCCGGGGTCGAGGCGGCCGGGGGAGTACGCGAGATGGAAGTCGCGGCCGGCGCGGAGGCCGGAGCCCGTTTCGAGGACCTCGCGGAGCAGTCCCTCGGTGGTGCCCGGCGGGACCGGGGACTCCAGGAGGACGGTGGTGTGCGGGCGCAGCCGGGCGGCGAGCACGCGGGCCGCGTCGGTGACGGCGGTGAGGTCGAGCGCGCGGTCCGGGCCGAGGGGGGTCGGGGCGCACAGGACGGCGGTGCGGACCCGGCCGAGTTCGGCGGGGTCGGAGGTGGGCCGGAAGCCCCCCGAGAGCATCCGGCGGATCTCCGGGACGGTGAGGGAGCCGTCGACCGGGGACCGGCCGGCGGCGAGTTCGGCGGCGGGGCGTGGGTCGGTGTCGTAGCCGATGGTGTCGATGCCCGCGGCGGTGGCGGCCTGGGCCAGGGGGAGTCCGTGGTGGCCGAGGCCGATGACGGCGAGATCAGCGGGCATGGGTGGGCCGTCCTTCCCAGTAGCCGGAGGGGACTCGACGCGCAAGCCCGGTGGACAGAACGGGTCGAGCGCAATGTCAGACTAGGCGTAAATATGACCGATATGCGGCATTGCGTAGCCGCAGGTCGTCGAGTGTTATCCACAGGTCGGTGGCGAGGCGGTGGCTGAAGTCGCCCGGGAGGGACAGAATCGAGCTGTGAGCCGGACCGCGTGGCCCGGTTCGCGTGCTGGAACGACCGGAGTACGACGGGGGACGACGGGAGGCAACAGCCGTGAGGACAGCGACACTGGGACCCGCCGAGCGCGTCGAAGCGCTCGCGGACATGGCCGAGCGCGAGCTGGACGTGCTGGTCGTCGGCGCCGGAGTGGTCGGCGCCGGGACGGCCCTCGACGCCGTCACGAGAGGGCTCTCCACCGGCATCGTCGAGGCCCGCGACTGGGCGTCCGGCACCTCCAGCCGGTCCAGCAAGCTCATCCACGGCGGCCTGCGCTACCTGGAGATGCTGGACTTCGCCCTGGTCAGGGAGGCGCTCAAGGAGCGCGGGCTGCTCCTGGAGCGGCTCGCACCCCACCTGGTGAAGCCGGTCCCCTTCCTCTACCCGCTGCAGCACAAGGGCTGGGAGCGGTTCTACGCGGGCTCCGGCGTCGCGCTGTACGACGCGATGTCGTTCTCCTCGGGCCACGGCCGAGGCCTGCCCGTCCACCGGCACCTCTCCCGGCGGGGCGCCCTGCGCGTCGCCCCCTGCCTCAAGAAGGACGCCCTCGTCGGCGCCATGCAGTACTACGACGCCCAGATGGACGACGCCCGCTTCGTCACGACCCTCGTGCGCACCGCCGCGTCCTACGGCGCCCTGGCCGCGAGCCGGGCCCGCGTCATCGGCTTCCTGCGCGAGGGCGAGCGGGTCGTCGGCGCCCGCGTCCAGGACGTCGAGGCCGGGGTGGCGTACGAGATCAGGGCCAAGCAGATCGTCAACGCCACCGGGGTGTGGACCGACGACACCCAGGCCCTCATCGGCGAGCGCGGCCAGTTCCACGTCCGCGCCTCCAAGGGCATCCACCTGGTCGTCCCCAAGGACCGCATCCACTCCTCCACCGGGCTCATCCTGCGCACCGAGAAGTCCGTGCTCTTCGTGATCCCCTGGGGCCGGCACTGGATCGTCGGCACCACCGACACCGAGTGGGACCTCGACAAGGCCCACCCGGCCGCGTCCAGCGCCGACATCGACTACCTCCTGGAGCACGTGAACACCGTGCTCGCCACCCCGCTCACCCGCGACGACGTCGAGGGCGTCTACGCGGGCCTGCGCCCCCTGCTCGCCGGCGAGTCGGACGCCACGAGCAAGCTCTCGCGCGAACACACCGTCGCCCACCCGGTCCCGGGTCTGGTCGTGGTGGCCGGCGGCAAGTACACGACGTACCGCGTCATGGCCAAGGACGCCGTCGACGAGGCGGTGCACGGCCTCGACCAGCGCGTCGCCCCCTGCGTCACCGAGGACACCCCGCTCCTCGGCGCCGAAGGCTACCGGGCCCTGTGGAACGCGCGGGCGAGGATCGCCGCGCGGACCGGCCTCCACGTCGTCCGCGTCGAGCATCTCCTGAACCGGTACGGCTCCCTGACGGAGCAGATCCTCGACCTCATCGCCGAGGACCCCGCACTCGGCCGGCCGCTCGCGGCCGCCGACGACTACCTGCGCGCCGAAATCGTCTACGCCGCCTCCCACGAGGGCGCGCGCCACCTCGACGACGTCCTCACCCGGCGGACCAGGATCTCCATCGAGACCTTCGACCGGGGAACGCTCAGCGCCCGTGAGTGCGCGGAGCTGATGGCGCCGGTCCTCGGCTGGGACGAGCTCCAGATCGAGAAGGAGGTCGAGCACTACGACAAGCGGGTCGAGGCGGAACGGGAGTCGCAGCGGCAGCCCGACGACCTGACGGCGGACGCCGCCCGGCTCGGGGCGCCGGACATCGTGCCGATCTGACAGGACGGCTGCGCCGCACGCGTCGGGTGGGAACCTGGGGGGTGTGCGGGGGCGTCGTCATCCCGGAGTACGGACCCGGGGGCGCCACCCGTCCCGAGGTGAGGGACAATGGCCTCTCTTCCAGGGCGGGTTACCGCATCGCGCGGGAAGCGGCAGACGCGGCGAAGATCAGGGATCGCAGAGGGGACGCATGTCGGAGGCGGAGCAGTCGCGGGACACGGCGAAGGACCCCAGGCGGGACGCCGCCGCGGGGGCCTCGGCCGACGGCGACCGAGGGGCGGTCCCGGCCGCGCGCAAGCCGGCGCGGGACGCGGAGAACGCGCAGGTCAAGCAGGGTTCGGACGCTGCGGGTGACGGCCGGGACACGGGGGACGCGGGTGATGTGCAGAGTGCACAGGACTCGGCGGAACCGGTGGATCGGGCGGCGCCCGTGAGCCCCGGCGACGCCGCGGGCGCGGCGGACGTCCGGGACACCGGGGGTGCTCGCAACGTGAAGGACGCTCAGGACGCGCAGGATCCCCGGGCGGTGAAGGACGCTCAGGACGCCTCCGCCGCCGGACGGCTGCGCGGGACCGAGCCGTCGACCGGGCGCGCCGGGTTCGGCGCGGGCGACGGCGACGGCGAGAGCGGCCGCAGGCCGGCCGCGGGCGGCGCCCGCACCACCGGTGGCGACCGGGGGCGCAAGGCCCCGGTCAACGAAGGCCGTCTCCTCGCGGGACGCTACCGGCTCGGCGCGATCCTCGGCCGCGGCGGCATGGGCACCGTGTGGCGCGCGGTCGACGAGACCCTCGGCCGTACCGTCGCCGTCAAGGAACTCCGCTTCCCCACCAGCATCGACGAGGACGAGAAGCGACGCCTCATCACCCGGACCCTGCGCGAGGCGAAGGCCATCGCCCGGATCCGCAACAACGGCGCCGTGACCGTGTACGACGTCGTCGACGAGGACGACCGTCCGTGGATCGTCATGGAGCTCATCGAGGGCAAGTCCCTCGCCGACGCCGTGCGCGAGGACGGGACGCTCACGCCCCGGCGCGCCGCCGAGGTCGGCCTCGCCATCCTCGACGTGCTGCGTTCGGCGCACCGCGAGGGCATCCTGCACCGCGACGTGAAGCCGTCCAACGTGCTGATCGCCGAGGACGGCCGGGTCGTCCTCACCGACTTCGGCATCGCCCAGGTGGAGGGCGACCCCTCCATCACCTCCACCGGCATGCTCGTCGGCGCCCCCTCGTACATCTCCCCGGAGCGCGCCCGCGGCCACAAGCCCGGCCCCGCCGCCGACATGTGGTCGCTCGGCGGACTGCTGTACGCGGCGGTCGAGGGCAGCCCGCCGTACGACAAGGGCTCCGCCATCGCCACCCTCACGGCGGTGATGACCGAGCCGGTCGACCCGCCGAAGAACTCCGGACCCGAGCTGGAGAAGGTCATCTACGGCCTCCTGGCCAAGGACCCGGCCCAGCGGCTCGACGACGCCCGCGCCCGCGTCCTGCTCCTCGCCGTGCTCGACGCGCCCGAGGCGGCGCCCCCGGTCTCCCCCGAGGTCACCAGGGTCGTACCGCTGCCGCCGCGTCCCGAGCGCACGCCCGACGCCCCGGCCGCCGACAAGGCGCCCGACGCCACGGCCGACCGCATGCGGGGCGCCCTGAAGTCCGTACGCAACGCGGCGGCCTCCGTGAAGGCCGACCCGAAGCCGACGCGCTCCCGGACGGCCGCGACGGCGGCGGCGAGCACCGCGTCGGCGCACGGCGGCGGCAGGCCGAACCCGGCCCGCGCGTCGCTGACCGATGTCGTACCGCGCCGCACGCTCGTGATCATCGCGGCGGTCGCCGTCCTCGCCCTGCTCGGGACGATCCTCGCGGTCTCCCTCGGCGGTGGCGAGGAGGGCAACCAGGGCAAGGACAGCGGGGGCACCACGGCCTCGGCCGGTGCCTCGGCCGGCGGCGACGGCTCCAGCGGTTCCGGCGGCTCCGACGGGGGCAAGGGCCAGACGCCCGGCGGCCCCGGCCAGCAGGGCGGCGCACAGCCCGGCGACACCGGCACCAACGGGACCACGGGCGCCGGCGCCACGGGCACCACCGGCACCACCGAAGGGTCGAACGGCAACGGCGCCACGCCGTCCGGCAAGCCCGACGGCGGCACGGGCGCCCAGCTGCCCGCGGGCTACACCCTCGTCACCAACGAGCGCTTCCACTTCTCCATGGCGATGCCCTCGAACTTCACGGTGCGCTCGATCCCGGGCTACAGCGGTGGCGGGATATTCAGCGCGAGCGGCGGCTTCCCGCGCATCCAGGTCGACTTCAACGCCAGCCCGAAGGACGACGCGGCGGCCGCCTGGGAGCTGGGCAAGATAGGCGTCGCCGCCACCAGCAAGGGCTACAAGCACTTCGGCATCAGGACGGTCTCGTACAAGGGCTACCCGACCGTCGCCGACTGGGAGTTCGAGCGCGTCCAGCAGGGCATGCGCGTCCACGTGCTCAACCGCGGCTTCAAGGTGGACGCCAAGCACGGCTACTCCATCATGATCAGCTGCAAGGCGGACGAGTGGAACGGCGCGGAGTGCAGGACGCTGCGCGAGACGGCGTTCGCCACGTTCAGCCCCAAGGACTGACCGAGGCCCCGTATCGTGAGGGTTCGAGGACCGTACACAGTCGAACAGAGCCGATAACTGCACGGTGCCGGACCGGAATTGTCGGACTCGCGTGACCCCGCCCGATCACGGGGGTCCGCGGGTCCACGGGGGACAGCGTGCGCGCGTGGGGAGGCGTCGTGGACGACTACGCGGGAAGGGTGCTGGCGGACCGCTACCGCCTGCCGCTGCCGCCGGCGGACGCCGACGCGTACGACCTGGCGGAGACGCGCGCCTTCGACACGTACAGCGGGCAGGAGGTCCTGGTCCGCCAGGTGCCGCTGCCGGAGTTCGTCGACGCCGAGGTGCTCGACGGCGAGGACGGCCGCGCCGGTCCGTACGGCAGCGCCGGGCGGGCGACCCGCCGCCCGGCCGAGCCCGTCGTGCGCCGGGCCATCGAGGCGGCCCAGGCCGCCGCGCAGATCCCCGACCATCCCCTCCTCGACCAGGTCTTCGACGTCTTCGCCGAGGCCGGTTCGCTGTGGATAGTGAGCGAACGCGTCGCCGCCCGGCCGCTGGCCGCCCTCCTCGCCGAAGGGCCGCTCAACCCGTACCGGGCGGCCGAGATCGGCGCCGACGTCCTCACCGCCCTGCGCGCGCTCCACGCCCACGGCTGGGTGCACCGGAACATCACCGCCCGGACCGTACTCGTCTGCGACGACGGCCGGGTGGTCCTCACGGGCCTCGCGGTGGGCGCCGCGGAGGAGGCCCTCTGCGGATACGCGCCGGTACCGGATCCGGAGTCGCCCGCACCGTCGTGGTCGGCGCCGGTGGAGGAGTACGGGGCGGAGGAGTACGCGGCGGAGGAGTACGACCCCGAGGGGTACGGATCGGAGCGGGACGAGTCCGGGGAGTACGCGTCCGGGGAGTACGGCTCCGGGGAGTACGGCTCCGACCTGTACGAGGCGGAGGTCTACGAGGAGGCCCACGAGGTCGTCCACGAGGGCCCCTACGCCGACGCGCTGGTCCCGTACGGGACGGACCCGTACCCGGACAGGGGCGAGGAGCCGGTCGCGGCGCCGGAGTACGGCTACGGCTACGGTGCCGAGCCCTCCACCGAGTCACCCGGCCGGTACGAGACCGACCCCGGACCCGACTACGACGACGGCTACGGACCCGACGACGGTTACGGACCCAACGGTCACGGACCCGGCTACGACAGCGGCCACCGAACCGGCTACGACACCGACCCCGACGTCGAGACCGACCCGGATTCCGGCGCCGACCCGTACACAGACGTCGACCCCGCATCCGGATTCGGCCCCGACTCCGACACCGACCCCGACGCAGACCCCACCGACCCCACCGGCTCCCCCTACGGAACCGCCCCCGGCACATACGGTGTCGACCCCTACGGCCGGTCGACGGAGCGGCCCGCCGCCGAGACGAGGCCCGTGGCCGCGCCGCCCACCGCGGACGTGCGGGCCGCGCGGGCCGGGGCCATCGCCGCCTACCGCGCCGGCGCCCGCGCCGCCGCCCGGCTCAGCGAGACCGGGGCGCTCCCCGCCCAGCGCCCCGCGCCGGCGGATCCGCCCGAGCCGCCCCCGGCGCCGACGGCGCAGGCGGCCGGTGCGCCCGAGCCGCAGTGGTGGGCGCGCGTGGCGGACGACGAGGACGACGAGGACGACGGCGACGGCGACGAGCCGTACGGCGACCCCGGACCACGCTCCGGCCCGCCGCCGCGCGTGATGCTCAAGGGCAGTTGGAGCGACGGCCCGCACGCCTCCCGCGACAGCTCCGCGCCGATCCCGGCCGGTGGCGGGTCCGGCCCCGGCCGCGGTCCCGTGCTGCCCGGTTCGGGACGGCCGGCCCTGCCCGCCGGCTACACCGCCGCGACCCCGGACCCCGCCCTGCTCCCGGCCCCCGCCGGCGGCCGGGAGGCGGCGCCGGTCGCCATCCCCGCGCAGGCGGACCGCGGCCCCACCACCCGGCTGGCGGCCGAGCGGGCCCGGCAGACCCGGATCGCGGTCGTCGGCGCCGTCACCGAGCGCTGGGCGCCCGAACAGGCCGGACCCGTGCACGAGAACTGGCGCCTGGCCCCGCCCATCGGCCCCGCCACGGACCTGTGGGCGCTCGGCGCGCTCCTCTACCGGGCCGTCCAGGGGCACGCCCCCTACCCGGAGGACAGCGCCGCCGAGCTCGTCCAGCTGGTCTGCGCCGAGCCGCCCGCCTTCGCCGAGGAGTGCGGGCCGCTGCGCCCTGTCGTGGAGTCCCTGCTGCGTCAGGACCCGACCGAGCGGCCCGACTTCGAGGAGCTGCGCGGCTGGCTGCGTTCCCTCGTGCGCTCGGCTCCCGAGCCGGAGGCCGGCGTCGGGATCGTGCCGCTGCCGTCCTTCGACGAGGCGCGGCTGCCGATCGTGCGGCGGCGCGGCGAGCTGGTGCGCCGCAGGCGCGGGGGAGCGGGCGCCGGGCGCCACCGCCACAAGCGCGGCAAGGACCCGCGGCCGCCCGTCCACCGGGAGGACCCGCACCCGCGGGAACGCGAGCCCGACCCCGTACGGGCGGACGCGCGGGGGGACTTCCGCGAGGAGTTCCACGACTCGTACCACGAGGAGATCCCGCAGCGCGCGGTCAGGGCGCCGCGCACCGCGCGCCCGTCGTCGTCCCGTCCGTCCGGCTCCCCGCGCGCCCTCGGCCGTACGCTCCTGATCCTGGTCTTCCTCCTGCTCGGCGGGGTCGTCGCGTACGCCGTCCTGTTCATGCCCGGCGAAGGGGAGACGCCCGCCGGGCCGACCACTCCCACCGCCGGTCAGACCCCGCGCACCACCGCGCCCGCGAGCCGCCCGGCCACGACGGCGCCGCCGACCACGGGCCGGCCCACCGCGCCGCGCACCACCCCGCCCGCCGGAGATCCCCCGGCTCCGGCTCTCGCCGCCGGGTACACGCTGCGCCAGGACTCCGAGGGGTTCCGGATCGGGGTGCCGAACGGGTGGCGGCGCAGCCCGATCAACGACGCCGGGCAAGTGCGCTACACCGGAGGCGACTTCACGATGATCGTCGTCCCCGGCCGGGACAGTGTCCGGGACAACGGTTCCGATCCGCTGGAGTACCAGAACTCCAGGGAGCGCGAACTGGATCCGTGGCGGACGTCGAGCTGGGCGGACGTGGACGAGGTGCGCCGGGTCGACATCGGCAGGACGGCGACGGCCACGGGGAGTTACTGGTGGCTGGACAGTACGGGCCGCGAGGTGTTCGTCCGCAACCTCGCCCTCATCGACGGCGGTCGCTACCACGTCGTGCAGGTCATCGGCCCGAAGGACCGGCGCGACAAGGTCTCGGAGATCTTCGACGAGGCCACGAAGGCGTTCCGGCCGGGCCGCTGAACGGGGGGAGGGACGGCGGGAGCGCCCGGATCGGCCACCGGCCCCCGGTCACAGTGCTGTTCCTATGACCGCCCCGAGGTTCCGTCACCCCGTCCCCCCTCCGTAACCTGGCATCCGAAGGAACAGGCGGGGGCACGTGGAACATTCTCAGAGCACAGGATCGGGGCTGTTGCTCGCCGGTCGCTACCGGCTGGGCGAGTCCATCGGGCGCGGCGGCATGGGCAAGGTCTGGCGCGCGCACGACGAGGTACTGCACCGCGTGGTGGCGGTGAAGGAGTTGACGGCGGGCCGGTTCGTGGCCGAGGCCGACCGGCTCGTGCTGCACGCCCGGACGCAGAAGGAGGCGCGGGCCGCCGCGCGGATCACGCACCCGGGTGTGGTGACCGTCCACGACGTCCTGGAGCACGACGACCGTCCGTGGATCGTGATGCAGTACGTCGACGGTCCGTCGCTCGCCGACGCCGCCAAGGAGAAGGGCGCGATCGATCCCCACGAGGCGGCCAGGATCGGGCTGCACGTGCTGGGCGCGCTGCGGGCCGCGCACGCCGCCGGGGTGCTGCACCGCGACGTCAAGCCGGGCAACGTCCTGCTGGCGCGCGACGGGCGCGTCCTGATCACCGACTTCGGGATCGCGGCGATCGAGGGAGACGCGACGATCACCCGGACGGGTGAACTCGTCGGTTCCATCGACTATCTGGCGCCCGAGCGGGTGCGGGGCGGCGACCCCGGCCCTGCCTCCGACCTCTGGTCCCTCGGCGCCACCCTGTACACGGCGGTGGAGGGCAGCTCGCCGTTCCGCCGCACCTCGCCGATCAGCACCATGCAGGCCGTGGTGGCCGAGGAGCCGCCGTACCCGGAGAAGGCGGGCCCGTTGGCCCCCGTCATCGTGGCCCTGCTGCGCAAGGACCCGGAGCAGCGGCCGCAGGCGGACGAGGCCGGGCGGATGCTGCTCGACGCGATGGAGGGGCGGACCCCGGCGGCGGCGCAGGCGTACGTGCCGACCCAGCGGGTGGCCAGGGAGGACCTGGAGCCCTCGGGGGACGGGTCCGCCTTCGGTCTCGACCTGGTGGAGCTGAGCGAGGAGGACGACGGAGAGGGCGCGCGGGACGCCACGGGTCCGACGGGCGCCTCCCGCACCTCCGGACGCGCTCGCACGGCCCAGTGGCCCCACCCGGCCCAGGGACTCCACGGTGCTCAAGCACCCCACCCGGCCCAGGGGCCGCACAGTGCCCAGGGGCCCGAGACCCGCCCGCACCACCCCGCCGCCGCCTCGCCGCTCACCGCGGTCCCGCCGTCCGCCGTCCCGGCGCCGGCCTCCGGTCGTGGCCGCTGGCGCACCGTCGTCCTGGCGGCCGTGCTCGCCGGACTCGTCGCCGGCGGCGGCGTCTTCGCCGCCATGAACTACGCGGGCGGCGACCGGAACGGCAACGCCGGACGCCCCACGGCCATCGGCTCCGCCCCCTCCACCGCCGCCCAGGGCGGCGGGAAGGTCATCCCGGACGGCTGGCAGCGCGTCGACGACCCCAAGGGCTTCAGCCTGCTCGTACCGAAGGGCTGGAAGCGGCAGACGGAGGGCGACCAGGTCGACTACACCCCGGACAACGGCAACCACCGGATCCGGATCAGCATCGACAGGAGCCCCGACTTCGAGAACCCGTACATGCACTCCCTGGACCTCGAACGGGTCCTGGAGAAGCGGATGGACTACAAGCGGATCAAGCTCAACCAGACCACCTACCGCGACCAGGTCCGCTCGTGTCTGTGGGAGTTCAGCTGGACCGAGCGGAAGGACTTCCCCGGGCCGCGGCGGGCGATCGACCTGATGTACTACGAGGACGACGGCACGGAGTACGCCATCTACATGTCCGCCCCCGAGTCGAGCTGGGAGACCACCCGGCAGCAGTTCGACGTCGTCCTCCAGCACTGGCGGGCGCCGGGCGACTGAGGGGGCGAACCTTCCCTCGGCGACGTCACCGGACCCCTCGGGGAAATCTCCGCCGGCGGCCTCTCCTCAGTCGTAAGCCCCTGATCAGGGCTTATGTGCCAGTGATCGCTGGCGTGATGTGCGTACCCGGTGAAAACGCGTTACCGACGGGTACCCAAAGGCCGGAACGCCGCCTACGCTCGCCCTCATGACGGACTCGCAGGCCCCCGCCGCCCCTTCGGTTCCCGCCGCGCCCGCCGCGGCGACCAATCCGGTCGCGCCCGCGCCCGCCGGCGCCCGCACCGCCGCCGACGTCGTGACGCCCGAAGTGGTCGCCCGGCTCACCCGCGGCGTCGTCGGCTCCGGCCGGACCGCCAACCACACCCCCTTCACCGGGGCCAAGCTGGCGGACCTGCCCGAGTCCACCCCCGAGGACGTCGCCGAGGCCTTCACGCGCGCGCGTACCGCCCAGGAAGCCTGGGCCGCCACCCCGGTCAGGGCCCGCGCCGCCGTCCTGCTCCGCTTCCACGACCTCGTCCTCCAGCGTCAGGCCGAGGTCCTCGACCTCATCCAGCTGGAGACGGGCAAGGCGCGCCTGCACGCCCACGAGGAGGTGCAGGCGGTGGCCGTCGCCGCCCGCCACTACGGCCGCAAGGCCTCCTCCTACCTGCGTCCCCGCCACCACACCGGCGTCGTACCGACCCTCACCAAGGTCACCGAGCTGCGCCAGCCGCGCGGGGTCGTCGGCCAGATCGCGCCCTGGAACTACCCGCTCGAACTCTCCGTCGGCGACGCGCTCCCCGCCTTCGTCTCGGGCAACGCCGTCGTCATGAAGCCCGACACGGAGACCGCGCTCACCGCGCTGTGGGCCCGCGACCTGCTCATCGAGGCCGGACTGCCCGCCGAGGTCTTCCAGGTCGTCCTCGGCGACGGCCCCGTCGTCGGCCCCGAGGTCGTCAAGCACGCCGACTACGTCTCCTTCACCGGCTCCACCCGCACCGGCCGCGAGGTCGCCCAGGGCGCCGCCGCCCGGCTCGTCGGCGTCTCCCTCGAACTCGGCGGCAAGAACGCGATGCTCGTCCTGAAGGACGCCGACATCGAGAAGGCCGCCGCCGGCGCCGTCCGCGCCTGCTTCTCCTCCGCCGGACAGCTCTGCATCTCCATCGAGCGGCTGTACGTGCACGAGTCGGTCGCCGACGTCTTCCTCGACCGCTTCGCCGCCCGCACCAAGGCCATGCGGCTCGGCAACTCCCTCGCGTACGGGGCCGACATGGGCTCCCTCGTCGGCGAGCGGCAGCTGGAGACGGTCACGAAGCACGTGGAGGAGGCCGTCGCCAAGGGCGCCACGCTCGTCGCCGGCGGCGTCGCGCGCCCCGACATCGGCCCGCTCTTCTACGAGCCGACCATCCTCGACGGCGTCGAGGCCCCGATGGCCGTCTGCGGTGAGGAGACCTTCGGACCGGTCGTCTCGATCTACCGCTTCAGCGACGAGGACGAGGTGATCGCCCTCGCCAACGCCACCCCGTACGGCCTGAACTCCTCCGTCTGGACGAAGGACTCGCGCCGCGGCCACGCCGTCGCGGCCCGGCTCCGTACCGGCACCGTCAACATCAACGAGGGGTACGCCCCCGCCTACGGCAGCGTGCAGTCCCCGATGGGCGGCATGAAGGACTCCGGCCTCGGCCGCCGCCACGGCTCCGAGGGCATCCTCAAGTACACCGAGGCCCAGACCGTCGCCCAGCAGCGGCTGATCCCGCTCGCGCCCTCCTTCGGGATGGACGACGAGAAGTACGCCGCGTTCATGAGCGTGTCCCTGAAGGCGATGAAGGCCCTGCGCCTGCGCTGACGCCGGACTCCCCGACCGTTTCCGCCCCTTTCCGTACGAGGAGAGCCATGACCGCGGTACCCCCTACCCAAAATCAGGAGCAGGTGGAGGACGGCGTCCACGACTACGACGTCCTTGTCGTCGGCTCCGGCTTCGGCGGTTCGGTCACCGCCCTGCGGCTCACCGAGAAGGGCTACCGGGTCGGCGTCCTGGAGGCCGGACGCCGCTTCACCCGCGCGACCCTGCCGAAGAACTCCTGGGACGTGAAGAACTTCCTGTGGGCCCCCGCCCTCGGCCTCTACGGCATCCAGCGCATCCACCTGCTCGGCAACGTCATGGTGCTCGCGGGCGCCGGCGTCGGCGGCGGCTCGCTCAACTACGCCAACACCCTCTACGTACCGCCCAAGCCGTTCTTCGACGACCCGCAGTGGAAGGACATCACGGACTGGCAGGACGAGCTGCGGCCGTACTACGACCAGGCGCAGCGCATGCTCGGCGTCCGGCTCAACCCGACGACGACCCCCTCGGACGTGCACCTCAAGGCGGCCGCCCAGGCGATGGGCATCGGCGACACCTTCCACATGGCACCCGTCGGCGTCTTCTTCGGGGACGGCGACGACGCCGACGGCACGGCGAAGGCGAAGCCCGGCGGGGAGGTCGCCGACCCGTACTTCGGCGGCGCGGGCCCGTCCCGGCGCGCCTGCACCGAGTGCGGCGAGTGCATGACCGGCTGCCGTCACGGCGCCAAGAACACCCTCAACGAGAACTACCTCCACCTCGCCGAGAAGGCGGGCGCCACCGTCCACCCCATGACCACGGTCGTCACCGTCACCGAGGACTCGCGGGGCGGCTTCGCGGTGAGGACCCTCCCCACCGATCAGCGGAGGAAGGGGAAGGGGCGCACGTTCACCGCCCGCCGGGTGGTGATCGCGGCCGGCACCTACGGCACCCAGACCCTGCTGCACCGGATGAGGGACGGCGGACTGCTGCCCGGGATCTCCCAGCGGCTCGGCGAGCTGACCCGCACCAACTCCGAGGGCCTGGTCGGCGCGCAGACCACCGACCGCCGCTACCGCAAGAGGCACGGCAAGGAGAAGGCCGACTTCACCAGGGGCGTGGCCATCACCTCCTCCGTCCACCCCGACGCCAACACCCACATCGAGCCGGTGCGGTACGGCAAGGGCTCCAACTCCATGGGCAGCCTGACCGTCCTCCAGGTGCCCTACGGGGCCCACCGGGTGCGCAACTGGTTCCTCAACCTCCTCAAGCACCCCACGCAGGCCGCCCGCTCGCTCTCCAACTGGCACTGGTCGGAGCGGACCATCATCGGCCTGGTCATGCAGTCCCTCGACAACTCCCTCACGACCTACCGCAAGCCCGGCGGCCTCGGAAAGGGCCTGCTCACGGCCCGCCAGGGGCACGGCGCCCCGAACCCGGTCCAGATCCCGGAGGCCACCCGGGCCGCCACCCTCCTCGCCGAGGAGATCAACGGCTTCGCCGGCTCCAACGTCGGCGAGCTGATGGGCACCCCGCTCACCGCCCACTTCCTCGGCGGCTGCCCCATCGGCGCCGACGCCGAGTCCGGCGTCATCGACCCGTACCACCGGCTCTTCGGCCACCCGGGGATCTCCGTCGTCGACGGGGCGGCGGTCTCCGCCAACCTCGGGGTGAACCCGTCCCTGACGATCACCGCTCAGGCGGAGCGGGCCATGTCCTTCTGGCCGAACAAGGGCGAGGAGGACACACGACCGCGGCAGGGCGAGGCGTACGTACGGCTCACGGCGGTCGAGCCGAAGTCCCCCGCGGTCCCGGCCGAGGCCTTCGGCGCCCTGCGGCTGCCGTTCCTGGGCATGCCCGCGGTCCCGCCGAAGAAGTCCTGACGCCGGTCGGGCCCGGAGCGGCCTGCCGGCGTTCCGGGCCTGGTACGGCCTGAAGGCGGTCGGGCTCGGAGTGGCCTGACGGTGGTCGGGCCCGGAGCGGCTGCCGGCGTTCTAGGCTCGGAAGACAGGAAAGGGCGCTGCACCCCCCTCCGAGTGCAGCGCCCCCACCAGCTTTGGTGTTGCTGCATAGATGACCCGCGATCGGCGGAGAAGGTTGTAGCGGTTGCACGAGATCTTCATGTGACGCGTGTCACACATGAGGCGGGCGCATGCAAGGGCCCCGTGGCGCGATTCCGGTCGCGGCGCGGGGCCCTTGGGGTCGGCACCGGTGTCAGGGCAGCGGCGGTACCGAGCGGGGCGGCGCCGGGGGGTTGCGCCGCGGGGAGGGGTGGGAGCGGGAGGGCGGGGGACGTCTTCGGAGAAGTGCGCTGTCTGATGCCGGTTGCGGCCGGCCCCGGGCGTCCCCGGGACCGACCGCTCCTTCTGGGCGACCGGGCTGCTGTCCCCTGCTGCCCGGTCACAAGCGCTGGTGCGAGGTCCCACGACGTACCGGAGGTACGCCACACGCCCCAGCGAAGCCACGCGTGGTTTCTTACGGCCCGCCCCTGGCTGGCACGGACACCTGGACCAACGAAGACGGGTCGGAGCCGGTCACGCGCCGTACGGGTGAGAGCGGGCCCGAACTCAGATCCGGGCACCCACTCAGATGCGCCCCCGGCACAACTCCAGCATCGTCATCGCGAGCGCCGTACCCGGCTTGCCCAGCGCGTCCCGGTAGTGGCCGAGGACCTCCATCTCGCGGTTCAGGTTCACCCGGCGACCGCCGGAGGAGATCCGCGCCTCCTGGATGACGGCCGAGACGGCCATCCGTTCCTGGATGAGACCGATGATCCGATCGTCGAGCGCGTCGATCCGCTCACGGGAGTCACCGATCAGCGCCGCCGCCTCGTCGGTGCGGGCGCCGGTCTTCTCGGGGGTGGCGGTGTTCGTCGTCATGGTGGGGCTCCTGAGGTGTCGGATGCCCCGGAGCGAACCGGCCCGGGAACAACAGAACGCCCCGGGCCTGTCGGCCCGGGGCGCCTGGGAAGTCGCTTGTCAGTTGCTCAAGCAGCACGACCATGGCAGCCGGTGGGCCGGTTGCCATAGGTAAAGACGAAGGTCGTGAGCTTGCGCATGGCGACAGTATGGACCCCGCCGCCGGGCAGGGGCCAACCCGGGTTCGGATGGTGAGACGAAAAACGTCACCGGCGCGCCGGTAGAATCGACAAATAGCACCCCCCTTCGGGGGACCCTCCTCCTACCGCCGGAAGGCCGCCGTAGTGTCATCAGCGACCCCCGCTGCCGCGCCCGACGTCACCAACCCGGACGTAGTCCTCGTTGTCGACTTCGGCGCCCAGTACGCCCAGCTCATCGCCCGCCGCGTCCGTGAGGCCCGGGTCTACAGCGAGATCGTCCCGTCCACCATGCCGGTGGCCGAGATGCTGGCCAAGAACCCGAAGGCGATCATCCTCTCCGGCGGCCCGTCCTCCGTGTACGCGGAAGGCGCCCCCCGCCTCGACCGCGCGATCTTCGAGGCGGGCGTCCCCGTCTTCGGCATGTGCTACGGCTTCCAGCTGATGGCGACGACCCTCGGTGGCACCGTCGACAACACCGGTGCCCGCGAGTACGGCCGCACCGAGCTGCACGTCTCCCGGGCCGGCTCCACCCTCTTCGAGGGCACCCCGGTCGAGCAGTCCGTGTGGATGTCGCACGGCGACGCCTGCTCCGCCGCCCCCGAGGGCTTCTCCGTCACCGCGTCCACGGACGTCGTGCCGGTCGCCGCCTTCGAGAACGACGAGAAGAAGCTCTACGGCGTCCAGTACCACCCCGAGGTGCTGCACTCCACGCACGGCCAGCAGATCCTGGAGCACTTCCTCTACCGCGGCGCCGGCATCGAGCCCAGCTGGACCACGGGCAACGTGATCGAGGAGCAGGTCGCGGCCATCCGCGCCCAGGTCGGCACCAAGCGTGCCGTCTGCGGTCTCTCCGGCGGTGTCGACTCCGCCGTGGCGGCCGCGCTCGTGCAGAAGGCCATCGGCTCGCAGCTCACCTGCGTGTACGTCGACCACGGCCTCATGCGCAAGGGCGAGACCGAGCAGGTCGAGAAGGACTTCGTCGCCTCCACCGGCGTCAACCTGAAGGTCGTCGACGCGCAGGAGCGCTTCCTCACCGCCCTCGCCGGCGTCTCCGACCCGGAGACCAAGCGCAAGATCATCGGCCGTGAGTTCATCCGCGTCTTCGAGCAGGCGCAGGCCGACATCGTCGCCGAGGGCGCCGCCGACGGCGAGGAAGTGGCCTTCCTCGTCCAGGGCACGCTCTACCCGGACATCGTCGAGTCCGGCGGCGGCACCGGCACCGCCAACATCAAGTCCCACCACAACGTGGGCGGCCTCCCCGAGGACCTGGAGTTCGAGCTCGTCGAGCCGCTGCGCCAGCTCTTCAAGGACGAGGTCCGCATGGTCGGCCAGGAGCTCGGCCTGCCCGAGGAGATCGTCCAGCGCCAGCCCTTCCCCGGCCCCGGCCTCGGCATCCGCATCGTCGGCGAGGTCACCAAGGAGCGCCTGGACCTGCTCCGCGAGGCCGACGCCATCGCCCGCGAGGAGCTCACCGCGGCCGGCCTCGACCGCGAGATCTGGCAGTGCCCGGTCGTCCTGCTCGCCGACGTCCGCTCCGTGGGCGTCCAGGGCGACGGCCGCACCTACGGTCACCCGATCGTGCTGCGTCCCGTCTCCTCCGAGGACGCCATGACGGCCGACTGGTCGCGTCTGCCGTACGACGTCCTGGCCAAGATCTCGACCCGCATCACCAACGAGGTCGAGGACGTCAACCGGGTCGTCCTCGACGTCACCAGCAAGCCGCCGGGCACCATCGAGTGGGAGTAGTCGCTCCCGCAGGCCTCTGAAGCCGCCGCCCCGGACCACCGGGACGGCGGCTTCGTCGCGTCGCGGCCGGGCCGGGGCGGGGCGGGGCGGTGAGGTGAGCGGGCCCGGCCGGGCCTGTGGTGTCGGGGTTCGGCGCGTCCGGCCCTGGCATGGTCGGGCTGGTGGTGTCGGGGTTCGGCGCGTCCGGTGCCGGTGCGGGCGGGCTCGTCGTGTCCGGGCTCTGGTGACTTGCCCGGCCGGGCGTTACCTTCCGGCGCATGAGCGTGATACCCGACCCCGTACCCGTCGAGCGGCTCCACTTCGCCATGCCGCCCGTCCACGCGACGGCCGACGAGGAACGCGTCCACCGCAAACAGCGACTCGCGGGCGCGCTCCGGGTCTTCGGACGGTTCGGGTACGAGGAGGGCGTCTCGGGCCACATCACCGCCCGCGACCCCGAGTACCCCGACTGCTTCTGGGTGAACCCCTTCGGAGCGCCCTTCGAGGAGGTGACCGCGAGCGACCTCATCCTGGTCGACGGCGACGGCCAGGTCCTCCGGGGCGGCCAGCACGTCAACCAGGCCGCGTTCACCGTCCACGCCCAGGTCCACCGCGCCCGGCCCGACGTCGTCGCCGTCGCCCACACCCACTCCCTCCACGGCCGGGCCCTCGCCGCGCTCGGCGAACTCCTCGACCCGATCACCCAGGAGGCCTGCGCCTTCTACCAGGACCACGCCCTCTACGACGCCTACACCGGCGTCACCGTGGACACCGAGGAGGGGCGCCGGATCGCCATCGCCCTCGGCGCGTTCAAGGCGATCGTGCTCCGCAACCACGGGCTGCTCACCGTCGGCACCTCCGTCGACGCGGCCGCCTGGTGGTTCATCGCCCTGGAGCGCTGCGCCCAGGTCCAGCTGACCGCGCGGGCGGCCGGGAAACCCGTCCTGATCTACCACCGCGAGGCCGTCGCCACCCGCGAACAGCTCGGCAGCGACCTCGTCGCCTGGATCAACTACCAGCCGCTCTGGCGCAGGATCAGCCGAGCGGAGCCCGAACTCCTGTCGTAACACCATCGCTTCACCCTTCTGTACGTCAATGGGATGGCGCGTCAATCACTCTCCGGCGGGGCGCACGCGGTGGGCGCGGAAGCCGCCGGTGCGACACAATTCCGTGGAATATAAGGCTGGTTGACCCTTCGGGACGCACCGGTGTCGTGAAGCGAGCTCGGGAAGTGAGCACCGTGGCGGTTCAAGAGGCGAGACAGTACGGCGAACACGCGACGGCCTGTGCCGGTTGCGCCCACTGCGGGCAGGCCGGCCACCGGCGCGCGGTCGCCGCCTTCCTCGCCCGGCGCGACGAACTCGCCGCCGGACACGGCGTCCCCGCCGCCGTCGCCCACTCCCCGGTCGCCGCCCGGCAGTGGGTCTCCGACGAGCTCGCCCAGTCCGCCCGCGCCGTGGCCGTCCACGGCCGGGAGGCCGGGGTGGCCTGGCTCGACCGGGTCCGGCGAGGCGGCCTCGTGGCCGTCTGGGGCGCCCTCCTCGCCCTCCTCCTCGGCCAGGCCCTCACCGCGATCGGCGGCGCCTGGACCGGCGCCCGTACGGCCGGCCTCTGTGCCGCGCTGGTCCTCGCCGCCCTCCTCAGCGCGGCAGCCCACACCCACCGTTCCCGGGGCGGTCTCCTCGCCCCTCTGATCGGCGAGGACAACCGGCTCTCCACCACCCGTGCCGTCGCCGCCGGCTGGCTCCTGTTCCTCGGCTACACCCTCCTCTTCCTGGTCTTCCTGTCGCCGGGCGCGACCGCCTTCGGCCTGGCCCGCGGCGCGGGGCTGCTGACCGTCCTCGCCCTGGTGTCCACCGTCACCGTCACCGCCCGCCTCGCCGTCACCGCGGGGATCGCGGCCGGCCGTCTCCAGAAGGTCCGCGCCGACCGTCCCCGCGCCGCCGATCTGCTCTGCGACGACGGCGGCCGGGCGAGCCTCGCCGACGTCCAGTACCTCCTCGTCTCCGGTTGCGTCCTCGCCCTGGCGGCCGCCGGCCTCGCCCGCACCCCCGCCGGGCTCCCCGAGGTGCCCTGGTCCCTCGTGCTCCTCCTCGCCGTCTCGGCGGCCTGGCACCTCGCCGCCAAGTTCACCGAGGGGGTCCGCCCCACGATCCACTCCGTGGTCCGCTCCCGGGAGGCCGGCGACCTCGACGCCCCGATCCGCACGGGCGACGACATCGAGATCCGCGGCTGCGGCTTCGTCCCGCCCGGCGCCGGCGCCCCCGAACCACTGACCCGTCTGGTCGTCCGCATCGGACCCGTCCACGCCCACGTCCCGCTGGTCCCCGTCCCCGGCGGCTTCGCCAACCCCACGGACGCGGCCCTGACCGTCCCCCTCCCGGCGGACGTGGAACCCGGCCGGGTGGAGGTCTCGGTCGTCACGGCGGCCGGCGTCGAGACCAATCGGGTCACGATCGACGTCGTGGACTGATCGTCCGGCCCCCTTCCCGTATCCCCCGGGCGCAGGTGCGAGGAGAATCGTTCCGCGAACAGTCGTACGGGGCGAGGAGAGGTGGCCGGCGATGACGGGACACGCGAACCGGGCGGACGGCACGGCCGACGGGGCCCATGACCCGGACCGCGTGACCGGCGGCGGCGCGGACGCCGTGGGCGGCACGGGCGGCGTGGACGGTACGCCTGGCGACGCCAAGAGCGGCGTGGCGGGTGCGAGTGGTAGGGACGCGGTGGCCGGTACGCACGCCGTGGAGGGCGCGGGCGGCGTGGCGGGCGCGGGCCGTCCGGGTCGGTCCGGTGAGGTGGGCCGTCCGGGGCGATCCGCTGAGGCGGGTCGTCGTGCCGGGTGGCGGGGCACCCTCGACCGGTGGAAGGCGACCGGCTCCCGCTACGCGCTCCTTCCGCTCCGGATCTTTCTCGGCGTCACGTTCGTCTACGCCGGGCTCGACAAGCTCACCGACTCGGCCTTCTTCTCCGACACCGGCAGCGGCTCCATCGGCGAGACCATGCGCGGTGTCCGGGACACCTCGGCCGTCCCCGCCCTGGTCGACCTCGCCCTCAACAACCCGGCCGGCTTCGGGTACGCCATCGCCTTCGGCGAGCTCGCCGTCGGCATCGGGACCCTGCTCGGTCTCTTCGCCCGCCTGGCGGCCCTCGGGGGCGCGCTGCTCTCTCTGAGCCTCTGGCTGACGGTGAGCTGGCAGGTGGACCCGTACTACCTCGGCAACGACCTCGCCTACTTGATGGCCTGGCTCCCGCTGGTACTGGCCGGGGCGTCCGTGCTGTCGCTGGACAGGCTCCTCGCCGACCGGCGCCGTATTCGGTAGGCGACCCAGGTCGCGAGGCCGGCCAGCCCCAGGCCGCCGCAGAGCAGCGGGATCACCGCGTACCACGGGGTCGTCCAGGCCCCGGCGGCGTCGCCCGCGTAGACCGCGGCCAGCCCCAGGGCCGTGAGGCCCGCGAGCAGCCGGCCGGGACGGAACTCATGAAGCAGCACGGGTGACCTCCACCTGTCCGATACCGACCTCGAGAGAGAGGTCCAGGGTGCCCGCCGGGGTGGTCCCGGTCGGCGGGTCGAGCGTCCGGGTCACGTCGCGATCCGGTGAGACGTCGATGTCGTTGGGCGGCTCGCCGGGCAGCTGCAGATCGCCGAGCCCCACCTGGGCGCGGAGCTTCACGACCGCGTCCTTGGGGACGATCACCTTGAGCTGTCCCGCGCCCACCTCGGCCGTCGTGGAGACGGTCGCACCGGCCGGGACCGGGAGCCCCGACAGGTCGAGGGTGCCGACCCCGGTGCCCACCTCGTAGTGTGGCTGGACCGCGGTGACCGACGCCGGCTTCCACGTCTCCCGCATCCACTCCGTGGTGATCTGCTGGGGCAGCGCCGTCGCCAGTGCGAGCAGGCCCGCGGTGATCACCGTGTGGAAGACCGTGCCGAACCCGGTCCGGCCGAGGAAGCTGCTGACGACCAGGCCGAGGCCGAACACCGCGAGGGCGGCGACCAGCCCGGTCTGCAGGCTCGTGCCCAGCGGCTCGGTCTCCCAGGTGAGAGCGGTACCGAGCACGGCCGCGACCGTGGCGAGCAGATGGACGAGGCCGGCGATGGACCGCGGGCTCCGCCGGACCGAGGGCTTGGGGCGTCCGGGGGCCGTGGGGTCGGGACCCCACTGGCTGCCGGGCTTCGGCACCTTGCCGCCCACCCGGCCCTTCTCGTCCAGGACGCCGTGCGGCCCCCACAGGTAGCCCACGGCCACCTTGCCCGTCGAGCCGTCCTTGACTATCGGGTCCTTCCACCAGGAGGTGAACTCGACCAGCGGCGGGGCCTTGGTCTCCGGCGGGGCCTCGGCGCCCGTCTTGCCGGTGGGCGCCGATTCCGGCCGGCCCTCGGGCTCCACGACACCGGTCCGCCGGCGCCGCGACCAGGCCGCCGCCGTGGAGACCACGAGCGCCACCAGGAGGGCGGAGCCCAGCATCGTGCCGCTGTGCAGCATCGACAGGAAGATGCCGCAGCCCACGAGGGCCATCAATATGGCGGCCAGCGTGGCACCGGAGACCCGGCCGGTCAGCAGCCTGCGCCCCTCGTTCTCCTCCTCGCCCACGAGCGGGATCAGCAGCCAGGCGAAGCCGTAGAGGATCAGCCCGAGGCCCCCCGGCACCGCCAGCACGCCGACCGCGACGCGGAAGATCACCGGGTCGATGTCGAAGTAACGGCCGAGACCGCCGCAGACCCCGCCCACGACCTTGCTGCCGCGCGAACGCCGCAGGGGCGGGGCGGGAACGGCCTCCGCCGTCGGCGGGGCCTCGTGCTGCGAAGGCATCGAACTCGTCATGCGTCCATGGTGACGGCCCGTGACGCCGAGCGGCACCGGGGCCGACCCTGGCCCGACCCTGATATTCGGCGCCCCGTCCTCCCCGAGGCGGTACCAGGGAAGATCTCAGGGCCGACCCTGATGTCCCGGGCGGGCCGAACGTGTGACGATCGGTGCATGTCCGCAACCGCTCGCGTCACCGACACCGACGAACCGCCCGTGCGCCGGCTCTACCGCAGCGCCGACGGGCGGTGGCTCGGCGGTGTCGCCCGCGGCCTCGCAGGACACCTCGGCCTCCCGGTCGTCTGGGTGCGAGTGATCTTCGTGGTCCTCTTCTTCATGGACGGCCTCGGACTCCTGCTCTACGCGGCCTTCTGGATCGTCGTCCCCCTCGGCGTCGGCGGGAAGAACGTCCCGCGCCCCGTCTTCGAGACCACCCCGGACGGTCGGCGCAGACTGCGCAAGCCCGACCGGGGACAGATCCTCGCCCTGATAACCCTCGCGGTGGGCGCCGTGCTCCTGGTGCAGAGCATCAGCCTGGACAGCCAGTCCTGGCGGTACATCTGGCCCTTGCTCCTCATCTCCGTCGGCGCCGCCGTGGTCTGGCGCCAGGCGGACAACGCCCGCCGGGCCAGCTGGACCGACGCGGGCCGACACAGCCGCGCCTTCCGCATCACCCGCGGTCTCGTCGGCGTCGCCCTGGTCGGTACCGGCCTCGCCGTCTTCGTCGTGGTCCGCGGCTCGGTCGCCCAGCTGGGCACGGCCCTCACCGCGGCCCTGGCGGTCCTCACCGGCATAGCCCTGCTCGCCGGCCCCTGGCTCGTCCGGATGTCGCAGGACCTCACGGAGGAGCGGACCATGCGCATCCGCGCCCAGGAGCGCGCCGAGGTCGCGGCCCACGTCCATGACTCCGTGCTGCACACCCTGACCCTGATCCAGCGCAACGCCGAGGACGCCGGCGAGGTCCGCCGCCTCGCCCGTGCCCAGGAGAGGGAGCTGCGGAACTGGCTCTACAAGCCCGAGGGCACCGGCAAGGACGAGGAGCCCGAGACCCTCGCCGAGGCGGTGAAGAAGGCCGCGGCCGAGGTCGAGGACAACCACGGGGTCCCGCTGGAGGTGGTCGTCGTCGGTGACTGCCCTCTCGACGAAGGACTGGTCGCGCAGATGCAGGCCGCACGCGAGGCGATGGTCAACGCCGCCAAGTACGGTGGCGAGGGTGGGGCCGTGCAGGTGTACGCCGAGGTGGAGGGACGCACGGTCTTCGTGTCGGTGCGCGACCGGGGGCCGGGATTCGACCTGGACGCGGTGCCCGAGGACAGGATGGGCGTACGAGAATCGATCATCGGTCGGATGCAGCGCAACGGCGGCACCGCCCGGTTGCGGTCCGTGCCGGGCGGGGGCACCGAAGTGGAGCTTGAGATGGAGAGGGCGGACGGATGAGCGACGAGACCGGGGCAGCGACCGAAGCGGGGGCGACGGGCCCGGAGCGCCGGGTGCGGGTGGTGCTCGTCGACGACCACCGGATGTTCCGTACGGGAGTCCAGGCCGAGATCGGCCGGACCGAGGTCACCGGCGTCGAGGTGGTCGGTGAGGCCGCCGACGTCGACCAGGCGGTCACCGTCATCACGGCGACCCGCCCCGAGGTCGTCCTCCTCGACGTGCACCTCCCCGGCGGCGGCGGGGTGGAGGTGCTGCGGCGCTGCACCAGCCTGATGGGCGCGACGGAGAATCCGGTCCGCTTCCTCGCCCTGTCGGTCTCGGACGCGGCCGAGGACGTGATCGGGGTGATCCGTGGCGGTGCCCGTGGCTATGTCACGAAGACGATCACCGGCACGGATCTGGTCGACTCGATCTTCCGGGTCCAGGAGGGCGACGCCGTGTTCTCCCCGAGGCTCGCCGGTTTCGTCCTCGACGCCTTCGCCTCGACGGACGCGCCTCCGGTGGACGAGGACATGGACCGGCTGACCCAGCGGGAGCGCGAGGTGCTGAGACTGATCGCCCGTGGGTACGCGTACAAGGAGATCGCCAAGCAGCTCTACATCTCGGTGAAGACGGTCGAGTCGCACGTCTCGGCGGTGCTGCGGAAGCTCCAGCTCTCCAACCGCCACGAGCTGACCCGCTGGGCCACCGCCCGCCGCCTGGTCTGAGGCCCGCCGACCACCCGCCCGTACGCGCGGGCGGTGGCCGGACCGAGTGGAGGAGAAGTCCTCAGCCGACCCGGGTCGCTCCCGCGAAGGGCATCTCGTCGATCGGGGCGATCCGTACCGGGGCGCCCGGTCGGGGGGCGTGGATCATCTGGCCGCCGCCGATGTAGAGCCCGACGTGGCTGATGCCGGAGTAGAAGAAGATCAGGTCCCCCGGGGCGAGCTGGGCTCGGGAGACGCGCCGGCCGGCGTTGATCTGGGTGTACGTGGTGCGGGGCAGGGTGACGCCGGCCGCGCGCCAGGCCGCCTGGGTGAGGCCCGAGCAGTCGTAGCCGGAGGGGCCCGTCGCCCCCCACACATAGGGCTTGCCGAGCTGGGCGCGGGCGAAGGAGATGGCCTGGGCGGCCCGTGTGCCGGGGGCGGTCACCGGCCCGCGCTCGCCGCCCGAGGAGCGGTCGGCCCGCTGCGTCGCGGAGCCGCCGGACGTGGCCGCGGGGGCGGTACCGCTGTTGCCGATGGAGGTGGCGGTGCCACCGCGGCTCGCGGTGGCCGCCTCGTACCGGGCCCGTTCCTCCGCGGTCAGCCGGGCGAGCTGGGTGCGTGCCGCCCGGAGCTTGGCGAGCACGGCCGCCTTCTGCCGCCGTAGCTCCGTCTCGTGCTCGCGCAGCGTGTCCAGGTGCCCCGTGGACTCGCCGCGCAGCTGCCGGATGGCGGCGAGCTCACGTCGTACGGCGCTCACCACGGCCGCCTGCCGGTCCCCGGCCTTCTCGGCGAGCGCGGCCCGCTCCAGGTAGTCGTCGGGGTGGGAGGTGAGGGCGAGCTGTACGGCGGGGTCGAGGCCGCCGGAGCGGTACTGGGCGGCGGCCATGGCCCCGAGCCGGTCCCGCGCGGTGTTCAGGCGCTGGGTCCTGCGGGCCGCCTCGTCGCGCAGCCGCTCGAAGCCGGCGCGGGCCTCGTCGGCCTTCTCCTTGGCACCGTTGTACCGCTCGGTCGCGACCCCGGCCTCCTCGTAGAGCCGGTCGACCTTCGCCTTGACCTGGGCGGTGGTGGGCCGGGGGTCCGCGTGGCCCGATCCCTCGAAGAGGGTCGCGGTGGCGGCGGAGGCGAGGGCGAGGGTGGCGGCGGTGCGGACCGCCTGGCCACCGAGGGGCGACTGCTTGGGTTTTCGGTGTGCTGCCACGAGGGCGGGTCACATCCTCTGCCTGGGGGACGGGCCCGCCGGGCCGGCGGCGGTCCGCACAGGGGAGCGGACCGCCGCCGGGTTTTCTCGGCGGGGGTGACCGACAGCCGCCGGATCGCCGGCGGTGGTGGGGAGCCGGCCACCTGGTGGAGGACGCTAAACCTGAGGTCACGCCCGGGCGGTGAGTTGACCGCTATTGGCGACAGTTGACGGTCGGGGACCGGTCTCTTTCGCCCGAGGAGCGGGCCGGAGGGCATTCCTGCGGCCGACCGACCGAAGTGCCGGAGCCGCTGGACCCGGCCGGGGGCCGGTGCTAGGGCCCCGGTGGACCCGGCCGGAGGAGGTGCCGGGGCCCCGGTTAGGCTCCGCCCCATGGACGTACTCATCAATGTCTTCGTCGCCCTGCACATCATCGGTATCGCCTCTCTGCTCGGAGGCTTCCTCACCCAGATGAAGGCGATGGGGACCGGTACGGCACGCTTCACCCCGGCGATGCTGCACGGCGCGCTGACCATGCTGGTGACGGGCGTCGCGCTCGTCGGCCTCAACCAGGCCGACGACCAGACCGTGAACAACCTCAAGGTCGGCATCAAGCTCGCGATCCTCGTCGTCGTCCTCGGCCTCGTCTACGTCAAGCGGGACGAGGCGAGGGTCGACAAGGGCCTCTTCGCCGCCGTCGGCGCCCTGACCACGGCGAACATCTTCATCGCCACCCTCTGGACCTGAGCCGCGCCACCCGCACCTGGGCAGCGCCGCCCGCACCTGGGCCGCGTCACCAGCGACCTGGGCCGCCACCCTCCGGACCTGGGCCGCGACCCCCTGGACCTGGGCCGCGTCACCCTCCGGACCTGGGGCGCGGCGCCGTCGGGCCGTCGCCCGACCTCGCTGATGTGACCGGTTCCGCAGGCGGGTGACGAAGGCGGCTGCCGAAGGCGGGCCCGAATGTCGGTGGGGCGTCCTAGACTCGTGAGGCGATGAGCAGCCTCTTTGACGACAGCTTCCTGGCCGGTCTCCAGATGAACCACTCCTCGGAGGAGCCCCCGCCCCATCCCGAGGACGACCACCATGGCTCCTCGGCCGTGGAGGAGGTCCCGCACGACCTCTTCGGGGAGCACTTCGACGTGCCCCCGCCCGCCCGGGACACCCACTACCGCGACGGCCACCCCCGTCCCGTCGTGGACCCCGCCGCGCTCCTGGAGGGGCTGAACGAGGAGCAGCGCGCCGCCGTCGTCCACACCGACACCCCGCTGCTCATCGTCGCCGGCGCCGGTTCCGGCAAGACCCGGGTGCTGACCCACCGCATCGCCCACCTGCTGGGCACGCGGCACGTCCACCCCGGCCAGATACTGGCGATCACCTTCACCAACAAGGCCGCCGGCGAGATGAAGGAGCGCGTCGAGCAGCTCGTCGGCCCGCGGGCCAACGCGATGTGGGTGATGACCTTCCACAGCGCCTGCGTCCGCATCCTGCGCCGCGAGTCGAAGCGGCTCGGCTTCACCTCCTCCTTCTCGATCTACGACGCCGCCGACTCCAAGCGGCTGATGTCCCTGGTCTGCCGCGACCTGGATCTGGACCCGAAGAAGTTCCCGCCGAAGTCCTTCAGCGCCAAGATCTCGAATCTGAAGAACGAGCTGATCGACGAGGAGACCTTCGCCGACCAGGCCGTCGACGGCTTCGAGAAGACGCTCGCCGAGGCGTACCGGATGTACCAGGCGCGGCTGCGCGAGGCCAACGCCCTGGACTTCGACGACATCATCATGACGACGGTCCACCTGCTCCAGGCGTTCCCCGACGTCGCCGAGCACTACCGCCGCCGCTTCCGCCACGTGCTCGTCGACGAGTACCAGGACACCAACCACGCCCAGTACACCCTCGTACGGGAGCTCGTCGGCACGGGCTACGAGGACCTCGGCCCGGCGGAGCTGTGCGTCGTCGGTGACGCCGACCAGTCGATCTACGCCTTCCGCGGCGCGACCATCCGCAACATCCTCCAGTTCGAGGAGGACTACCCGGACGCGACGACGATCCTCCTGGAGCAGAACTACCGCTCCACGCAGACGATCCTCTCCGCGGCCAACGCCGTCATCGAGCGCAACGAGTCCCGTCGCCCCAAGAACCTCTGGACCAACGCGGGCGCGGGATCGCAGATCACCGGCTACGTCGCCGACACCGAGCACGACGAGGCCCAGTTCGTCGCCGACGAGATCGACCGGCTCACGGACGCGGGCGAGGCCAAGGCCGGGGACGTCGCCGTCTTCTACCGGACCAACGCCCAGTCCCGTGTCTTCGAAGAGATCTTCATCCGCGTCGGACTGCCCTACAAGGTCGTCGGCGGGGTGCGCTTCTACGAGCGCAAGGAGGTCCGTGACGTCCTCGCCTACCTGCGCGTCCTTGCCAACCCCGAGGACAACGTCCCGCTGCGCCGCATCCTCAACGTCCCCAAGCGGGGCATCGGCGAGCGCGCCGAGGCGATGATCGACGCCCTCTCCCTGCGCGAGAAGATCACCTTCCCGCAGGCGCTCAAGCGGGTGGACGAGGCGTACGGCATGGCCGCCCGCTCGGCGAACGCGGTCAAGCGGTTCAACGCGCTCATGGACGAGCTGCGCACCGTCGTCGAGTCCGGCGCCGGCCCGGCCGTCGTCCTGGAGGCGGTCCTGGAGCGCACGGGCTATCTGGCCGAGCTCCAGGCCTCGACCGACCCGCAGGACGAGACCCGGATCGAGAACCTCCAGGAACTCGCCGCTGTGGCCCTGGAGTTCGAGCAGGAGCGCGGCGAGGAGCCCGCCACCCTCGCCGAGTTCCTGGAGAAGGTCGCGCTCGTCGCCGACTCCGACCAGATCCCGGACGAGGACGAGGAGGGCCGGGGCGTCATTACGCTGATGACGCTGCACACCGCCAAGGGCCTGGAGTTCCCGGTGGTGTTCCTGACCGGCATGGAGGACGGCGTCTTCCCGCACATGCGCGCCCTCGGCCAGGCCAAGGAGCTGGAGGAGGAGCGGCGCCTCGCGTACGTCGGCATCACGCGCGCGCGTGAGCGGCTCTACCTCACCCGCTCGTCGATGCGCAGCGCCTGGGGCCAGCCCTCGTACAACCCGGCGTCGCGTTTCCTGGAGGAGATCCCGCCCGCGTACCTGGAGTGGAAGCGGACCGGTCCGATGGCGAAGCCGGCCGGACCGACCTCGGGGATCACCTCCTCGCTCTCCTCCTCGCGTTCGCGCTCGGGCCCCTCGGGCTTCGCGACCCGGCGCGCCGGCGAGAAGCCGGTGATCTCCCTGCAGATCGGTGACCGGGTCACGCACGACCAGTTCGGGCTCGGCACGGTCATGACGGTGACCGGTGCGGGTGCGGACGCGCAGGCGACGATCGACTTCGGCGACGAGAAGCCGAAGCGGCTCCTGCTGCGGTACGCGCCGGTCGAGAAGTTGTAGGACCCGCGACGACGAGAGCGGGCCCCGGCTTCGGCCGGGGCCCGCTCTCGTACGTGCGGAAGGGGTGGGGCGGGAGGTCAGCTGGTCGGGTCGAGGCCGTGGCTGCGCAGCCAGGCCAGCGGGTCGATCGCGTAGCCGCCGCCCGGCCGGACCTCGAAGTGGAGGTGCGGGCCGGTGGAGTTGCCGGAGTCGCCGGAGTACGCGATGACCTCGCCGGCCTTCACGTGGCCGGAGCGGACCTTGGCGCTGCTGAGGTGGCAGTACCAGGTCTCGGTGCCGTCGGGCGCGGTCACGATCACCATGTTGCCGTAGGCGCTGTTGAGCTGGGTGCGGACGGTGCCGTCGGTCGCGGCCATCACGGGCGTGCCGGTCATCACGGGGAAGTCGATGCCGGTGTGCACGGACATCCAGTTGACGCCCGACTGCCCGAAGCGCGCGCTGAGCTGGTGGAGCTTCACCGGCAGGCTGAACTTGGGGCGCGCCGCCTCCTTGCGGGCCGCCTCCTCCTCGCGCTTCTTCTTCTCGGCCGCCTGGCGGGCCTTGAGGTCGATGCGTTCCTGGGTGCGGCTGGCGCGGTCGCCGAAGTCGCGGGCGTCGGCGCTGAGCGCGGCGAGCTGGGTGTCGAGCGCGTTGTTGGCGGCGACCTGCTTGACGGAGGCCGAGTCGGCCGCGGCGAGCGAGGTGGTGTCGTCCTTCTGCCCGCCCTCGGTGCCGGACCCGGCGAGTCCGCCGACGGAGGCGGCGGCGATGCCGGCGACTCCCATGACGCAGGCGGAGGGGACGGCGACGGTCAGCAGCGCGGAGCGCTTGGCGGGGGTACGGCGGCGGCCGCGGCTGCCGCCGGAGGAGCGGCGCACGGGGCGCCCGGCGACGGGGGAGTCCGTGCGGACCTCGACGGCGGGCTGATCGTCGACGTCGAGGTCGCCGTCACGGTCGTCGATGTCGCCGAACTCGGAGCCGAAATCGGGGTCGGGGTCGTCGTCGAGGTCGTGGGCGGCCTGGACGTCGTCGAGGTCCGCGGCGGCCTCGGCGGAGTCCGCCTCGGTCTCGGGGACGTACTCGAACGCGAACTCCGCGGTGTGTTCGGCCTGCGGGGGGTACTGCTGCTCGGCCTGCGGCGTGTACTGGTGGGGGACGACCGGCCCGTCCTCGGTGGCGGCCTGGTTCCACGCGGTCGCGTCGTAGGCGCCGGTGTCGGTCGCGAAGGCGGGGGCGGCCCACTGGCCGGTGGCGTCGTAGGACTCGTAGCCGTACGCGCCCTGGGCGGCGTAGGCCCCGGAGTGGAGGGTCTCGAACTGGCCGGTGTGCTGGGCCTCGGTCCAGGCGGAGGCGTCCCACTGGCCGGTGGTGTCGTACGAGGGTGCGGCGTCGTACGTGGCGGCCGTCTCGTACGACCCCGTGGCGTCGTACGGCGCGGTGGTGTCGTACGAGGGGGGCGTGTCCTGCTGCGCGGTCGCCGTGGCGTACGCGCCGGTGGCGTCGTAGGCGCCCGTGGTGTTCCACTGCCCCGTCGTGTCCCACTGGCCGGTCGTGTCGTACTGGCCCGTGGTGCCGTACTGCCCTGTGGCGTCGTACCGGGTGGCGTCGTACTGCGTGGTGTCGTACTGCCCCGTGGTTCCGTACGCGCCGGTGGCGTCGTACCCGCCGAGATTCCACTGGCCGCTCTGGTCCGCCTGACCGTCGGCGTAGGAGCCGAAGAGCGGGTCGGTGGCGAAACTGCCGGTGGTGTGGGCGCCGTCTCCGACGTACCCGGCGTGGGGGTGCTGGTCGTTCACCAACGTCTCTCTCGCCTCGGCAGCAGGACCAGTCCGGGGCGGGCCCGTCGAGGGTGTCCCGGGGGTAAGCAGTGGCGCGACTGTACCCGGCGGTATGCGCAGCCGACAATCTTCGAAGGGGTCGGGGCTCTCAGGAAACGGGCAATCGGCTGTGTTTCGCCAGCTCACGGAGAGAGCTTTGGCCTTGTGTTCGATGAACGTTCGAAGAAGGGGCCCGGAGTGTCACGCGACGGACGTGGCGCCCGGCTCCTCCTCCCGCCGCACCGAGGCCTCCGGCTCGCCCGCGTCCAGGGCCTCCCGGACCCCGGCGGCCACCGTCGGGTGCACGGGCAGCGCGAGATGGCCGATCCCGCTGACGCGCACGTTGTGCACGAGCAGGTCGGGGTGGTCGAGGCGCGCGGTCTCCGCCGGCACCATCACCTGGTCGAGATCGCTCCAGAAGCTCACGAACCGGGTCCGGCAGCCGGGCGACGGTCCCGCCAGCTCCCGCAGCACCTCCGAGCCGGGGCGCATCTGGCGCACCAGGGGATGGGCGTCGGCGAGCGGGGCCACGGTGGTGCCGGAGTGCGGGGTGCCGAGCATGACCAGGGTCCGTACCCGGCTGTCACCGCCCAGGCGCTGTACGTAGTAGCGGGCGATGAGCCCGCCCAGACTGTGCCCGACGATGTCGACCTCGTCGTGTCCCGTACGGGCGCGGATCTCGTCCACCCGGCGGCCGAGCAGCTCGGCGGCGGCTCGCAGGTCGCAGGTGAGCGGTGAGTAGTTGACCGACTCGACGGAGTGACGGCCGTTCCGGGTGAGGGAGCGGCGCAGCAGGACGAAGACCGAGCGGTTGTCCACGAAGCCGTGCAGCAGGAGGACCGGGCGCCGGCCCGGGGTGATCGCCGTCGGGGGAGTGGTGGGCGAGAGGCGCTCGGCCACGATCCCGGACGGGTACAGGACGAGGTGTCCGGTGAGGATCGCGAGCTCCAGGGCGGTGGCCTTCATCAGGGCAGTGACCTTGGTGAGCTCCATGGCCCGACCTCCCGAACGGCACGCGGGGCCGAACGGTACGCCGGTACGCCGTGTCTCCGCGCCGCACGGACGGCCGGGCCGAGACACGCCGCCCACCGCAGG